>CABQER010000025.1 GCA_902463235.1 uncultured Faecalibacterium sp.
TCAGCACCGCTACGATGATGACGGTGCGGCGGATGCGCCGTGTGCGCACCCGGGCTCGGGCGGCTTCCAGATATTCGACGCGCCCGGCAGAAAGCGGCTCTCCTTCGGCGGAATGTCCGCCGCGGCGAATTTTGCTCATGAATGGTTCTCCTTACAGATCATACTCCACACACTTCAAAAACAGGCCCTTGGCGGGCAGGGTCGGCCCGGCGCGGCTGCGGTCACGGCTTTCCAGAATGGCGGGAATTTCCGCCGGGTCCAGCCGGCCTGCGCCCGCTTCGCACAAAGTGCCCGCCAGAATGCGCACCATGTTGTACAGGTAGCCGTCGGCGGTCACTTCAATGTCGATCTCGTCCCCCTTGCGGGTAACATGACAGTCCGTGATGGTGCGCACGGTATCGCCATGGGCTGCAGCGGAAGAGCCCGCCGCGCACAGGGCCAGAAAATCGTGCCTGCCCACGAACTGCTGCGCCGCCGCCTGCATTCTGGCTTCGTCCAGATGCCGGGGCACCCGGGTGTAATAAGCCGCGTCAAAAGGCGAGTCGATGGGGTGGTTGTGGATGCGGTAGAGATAGGTTTTGGTATGGGCCGCGTACCGGGCATGGAAATCCTCCGGCACCACCTGCGCGTCCAGCACCCGGATGTCCGGCGGCAGATGCTGGTTGAGCGCCAGCGGGAGCTTTGCCGCCGGGATGCGGGTATCGGCGTGGAAGTTGAGCTTGAAGCCCAGCGCGTGCACCCCTGCATCGGTGCGGCTGCAGCCCTTGATATCGGGGCGGCTGCCCAGCACGGCCTGCAGCGCATCCTGAAAGGTTTGGGCCACGCTGCGGCCATTGGGCTGCACCTGAAAGCCGCAGTAGTTCGTGCCGTCGTAGGCAAGGGTAAGTAAAAAGTTCTGCATGGAACTCCTTCCGTCACGGCTTTGCCGTGCCACCTCCCTCAAAGAGGGAGGCTATAAGGCCCCCTCCTCGAGGGGGCTGTCGCCGAAGGCGACTGGGGGAGTTTTAAAAATTCGGGAACACCAGCCGGGAGGCAAGGATCACTGCAAAGCAGGCGATGCACACGGCAAGGTCGATATAATCCTGCTTTTCGCAGCGCAGCACCTTCAGGCGGGTGCGGCCGTCGCCGCCCCGGTAGCAGCGGCATTCCATGGCCATGGCCAGCTCGTCCGCGCGGCGGAAGGCCGAAATGAACAGCGGGATGAGCACCGGCACCAGTGCCTTGACCCGGTCGGTCATTTTGCCGGTGTCCAGCTGGGCACCGCGGGCCTTCTGGGCGTTCATAATTTTGTCCGTCTCCTCAATGAGGGTGGGGATGAACCGCAGGGCAATGCTCATCATCATCGCCAGCTCGTGCACCGGGAAGTGCAGTTTGCCCAAGGGCTTGAGCAGCTGCTCGATGGCATCCGTGAGCACGATGGGGCTGGTGGTGTAGGTGAGCAGGCTGGTGCCCGCGATGAGCGCCATGACGCGCACCGCCATCAGCACAGCATAGCGCACACCCTCGGCATAAATGGTCAAAAACCAGATGTGCACCAGCGGTTCGCCCTCGCCTGACACAAAGAACAGGTTCAGCACTGCTGTGAAGATCACGATGGGCAGGATGGGCTTTAAGCTCTTGAGGATCATTTTGCCGGGAATTTTTGCCACCTTGTACATTGCTGCAAGGAACAGAATGGAAAGGGCAAGGCCCAGCGGATTGGAAGCTGCAAACAGCAGCACGATATAGGCGATGGTCAGCACCAGTTTCAGGCGCGGGTCGAACCGGTGCACCAGGCTGTTGCCCGGGAAGTGCTGGCCAATGGTGATATCTCTCAGCATCCGGCAGCGCCTCCTTCCTTCTTTGCTTCCCGCGGGAGCACAAGGCTCTCGCCTGCCTCCCGGCGGCGCTTGGCTTCCAGGATCATCTTGACCGCATAGGGGATGGTGTACACATCAGCGGGCACATCCACACCCATCTCCCGCAGCTTGAGGAAGATCTTCGTCACCTGCGGCACGGAAAGCCCCAGCTCCAGCAGCTCCGGAGCGCGGGCAAAGACTTTTTCCACGGTGTCGTACATGGCAATTTTCTTGTTGCTCATCACCAGAACGCGGTTGGCGTACTTGGCAATGTCCTCCATGCTGTGGGACACCAGCAGCACAGTGGTGCCGGTCTTTTTGTGGTACTCCTTCACCTCGCTGAGGATGTCGTCCCGTCCCTCCGGGTCAAGGCCCGCAGCAGGCTCGTCCAGCACCAGAATGCGGGGCTTCATGGCCATAACGCCCGCCACGGCCACCCGGCGCTTCTGGCCGCCGGAAAGCTCAAAGGGACTGCGCTCCAGCAGGGCCGGGTCAAGGCCGACAAAATCGGCGGCTTCATGCACGCGGCGGTCGATCTCGGCTTCGTCCAGACCCATGTTCTTGGGGCCGAACGCGATATCTTTATAACAGGTTTCCTCGAACAGCTGGTACTCCGGGTACTGGAACACCAGACCGGTGAGGAAGCGGAAGTCCCGGATCTTCTCCGGATCTTCCCACAGGTCGCGGCCATCGATATAAATTTTGCCGCTGGTAGGCTTGTTCAGGCCGTTCATGTGGGTAATGAGGGTGCTTTTGCCGGAGCCGGTGGCCCCGATGATGCCCACAAAGTCGCCCTCTTCCACCGTAAAGCTCACATCGTCCAGCGCAGTGACCGCATTGGGCATGCCGGGGTTGTAGACGTAGCTCAGATGTTCTACTTTGATGATATCTGCCATTTGCGTCTGCCCCCCTTACTGCAAAAGCTCGTACAGAGCCTGTGCGCATTCGCCGGTGTCGATGATGCCCTCCGGCATCGGGATGCCGGCCTTCACCAGCTCGTCCCGCAGCTCTGCGGCCTGCGGCACATCCAGATGCAGGGAGCGCACCTTCTCGGTCTGGCTGAACACCTCTTTGGGGGTGCCCTCCATCACCACATGGCCCTTGCTCATCACCAGCACACGGTCTGCCTGCGCAGCTTCCTCCATGTAGTGGGTGATGGACACCACGGTGATGCCCATGTTCCTGTTCAGATAGTGGATGGTCTGCATCACCTGCTCACGGCCCCGGGGGTCCAGCATGGCGGTGGCTTCGTCCAAAATCAGGCAGTCCGGCCGCATGGCAACTACGCCCGCAATGGCGACGCGCTGCTTCTGGCCGCCGGAAAGGTTGTGGGGTGCGCGCTCGCGGTACTCATAGATGCCGGCCATCTTCATGGAGTCGTCCACGCGGCGGCGCATCTCTTCGGGCGGCACACCGAGGTTTTCCAGTGCAAAGGCAACGTCTTCCTCCACCACGGTGGCAACGATCTGGTTGTCCGGGTTCTGGAACACCATGCCCACGGTCTGGCGGATATCATAGATCTTGTCATCGTCTGCGGTGTCCATGCCCTCCACGTAGACCTTGCCGCTCTCCGGCAGCAGGATGGCGTTGAAGTGCTTTGCCAGCGTGGACTTGCCGCAGCCGTTGGCACCCAGCACGGCCACGAATTCGCCGCGCTTTACTTCCGTTGAGACACCGTCCAGTGCGTAAATCGGCTGGTCGCTGTCGTAGCGGAATTTCAGATTTTGTGCTGTTAAAATCGTCTCTTCCATTTGTGTTTCTCTTTCTGGTGGTGCGCCCCTCTGAAAGGGGCTGTACCCCATTCTTGAATCGTATAACCCTCTCAGTCACGGCTGACGCCGTGCCAGATTCCCCTTTTTGTCACCTGCGGTGACATCTTCCCCCGGAGCGGGGGAAGTCTTTCCTCTCAGGGAGGGCTTTTAATCATCTTACCGTAAGCTCTTATAAAGCTCCCCCTTTCGGGGGAGCTGTCGCCGCAAGGCGACTGAGAGGGTTCTTTCCTTACTCTTCCCAGATGGCGGTTGCGCCGCAGGGCACCACGCCGCCGGTGGCAGAGACCGGCAGGCCGATCTCGTCGCAGGAGGTCTGCCCGCCAAAGCGAGGCACCAGCGTGGTCTTGAGCATATATTCCATGACCGCCGGGGACAGGCCTGTGGTGTAGCTGTTCACTGCAAAAAACAGCGGCGTATCGCTCAGCACCTCTTCGCACTGGCTGATGAGGTCGTAGATGCAGTCCTCCAGCTTCCAGATCTCACCGCCGGGGCCGCGCCCGTAGCTGGGCGGGTCCATGATGATGCCGTCGTAGGTGTTGCCGCGGCGTTTTTCGCGGGCAACGAACTTGGCACAGTCGTCCACCAGCCAGCGGATGGGCCGGTCGGCAAGGCCGCTTGCCGCAGCATTGTCCTTGCCCCACGCCACGATGCCCTTGGAGGCATCCACATGGCAGACGGTGGCACCTGCCGCCGCACAGGCCAGCGTGGCACCGCCGGTGTAGCCGAACAGGTTCAGTACCTTTACCGGGCGGCCTGCGGCACGGATCTTTTGGGCGTACCATGCCCAGTTGACAGCCTGCTCCGGGAACACGCCGGTGTGCTTGAAGCCGGTGGGGCTGACGATGAGGGTGAGCTTATCCTCGCCCTCGCCGCAGCTGATCTTCCACTTTTCGGGCAGACGGCGCTTGTACTCCCACTCGCCGCCGCCCTGATTGGAGCGGTGATAAACAGCATCTGCCTTTGCCCACAGCGGGCTCTGCTTGGGCGTTTTCCACACCACCTGCGGGTCCGGGCGGATGAGGATGGTCTCACCCCAGCGCTCCAGACGGTTGCCGTCGGTGGCATCCAGCAGTTCATAGTCTTTCCAGGTATCTGCAGGGCGCATAGCGTCCTCCCTTCTCTTTTCTCCGTTTCTTACTGGCCCAGAATGCGCTTGTTGATCTTATCCACGATGCGGTCGGCGCAGCGGTGGATGGCGTCCAGATCCTGGCCCTCCACCATCACGCGGATCTTCGGCTCGGTGCCGGACACCCGCACCAGCACGCGGCCCATGCCCATGAGCTTCTGCTGCTCGTTCTCAATGAAACCGGCCAGCACTTCGTCCTCTTTGTAGGCTTTTTTCTGGGCGGCGTTGGCGGTCACATTCACCAGCACCTGCGGGTACTGGGCGTAGATGCCGTTCAGCTCGCTCATCTTCTTTCCGCTCTCCGCCAGCAGCTTGAGCAGCTTGCCGGCGGTCAGCTCACCGTCGCCGGTGGTGGCATGGTGCAGCAGGATGACATGGCCGCTCTGCTCGCCGCCGATGGCAAAGCCGTTCTCGCGCATGTTTTCCAGCACGTAGCGGTCGCCCACGGCGGTCTTTTCGGTGTTGATGCCCTGCGACTCCATATATTTAATAAAGCCCAGATTGGACATGACCGTGACCACAGCGGTGTCGCCGTCCAGACGGCCTTTTTCCTTCATGGTCATGGCCAGCAGGGCAATGATCTTGTCGCCGTCCATCTCGTGACCCTTTTCGTCGCAGCCAAGGCAGCGGTCGGCGTCGCCGTCAAATGCGATGCCGCAGTCAAAACCGCCTTCCACCACGGCCTTTTCCAGATTTTCCAGATGGGTGCTACCCACGCCCCTGTTGATGTTCTGGCCGTCCGGCGCAATGCCGATAAAGGTGCAGTCTGCGCCCAGACGGGGGAACAGCTTCTGTGCCACAGCAGCCGAAGCGCCGTTTGCACAGTCGATGCAAACCCTCAGGCCGGTCAGGTCGCCGTGGATGGACTCATACAGGTGATCCACATAGTCCTGCAGGCCGTCATCGCGGCGGTACACACGGCCCACCTCGGCACCGGTCTTCAGCTCAATGCCCGCGCAATTATTGTCGATGTAGGCTTCGATCTGGTTCTCCACCTCGTCCGGCAGCTTATAGCCGGTACCGGCAAAGATCTTGATGCCGTTGAACTCCATCGGATTGTGGGAGGCAGAGATCACAATGCCGGCATCGGCATTGTACTTGCCCACCAGATAGGCCACAGCGGGCGTTGGCAGAACGCCCAGACTTTCCACATCCGCACCCACGCTGCACAGACCGGCGGTCAGGGCTGCTTCCAGCATATCACCGGACTGGCGGGTGTCCTTGCCGATCAGGATGCGCGGACGGTGGCCGGTGCTGCCGGTGAGCACCGCAGCAGCGCCGCGGCCGATCTTCATTGCCAGCTCACAGGTCAGGTCTGCGCCTGCAACACCGCGCACACCATCGGTTCCAAAATATTTTCCCATAATACTACCCCACTTTCTATAGAAAGAAGAACCCTCTCAGTCAATGCCTTGCGGCATTGCCAGCTCCCCCAAAAGGGGGAGCTTTTTGGCATCTTTTGGTTTTTCGCTCATGAAGCTCTCCCTCCGGGAGAGCTGGACGCGAAGCGGCCTGAGAGGGTCAGAACAAACTCTGCTGCCCGTTGTCCTCGGGCGCAGCGGCCTCCGGCGCTTTCAAGCCCAGATGTTCGTAGGCCAGCCGCGTTGCGCAGCGGCCCCGGGGCGTCCGGGTCAGAAAGCCCATCTGCATCAGATACGGCTCACACAGGTCTTCCAGCGTGACGGATTCCTCGCCGAGGGCCGCCGCCAGCGTTTCCAGACCCACCGGGCCGCCGTTGTACATTTCAATGATCGCACGCAGCATACTGCGGTCCAGTTCGTCCAGACCCAGTGCGTCCACGTCCATCCGCTTGAGGCCCATCAGGGCCACATCCCGGTCAATGATGCCGTCGCCCAGCACGGTGGCAAAGTCGCGGATGCGCTTCAAAAAGCGGTTTGCCACGCGGGGCGTGCCGCGGCTGCGCTTGGCCAGCTCGTAAGCACCTTCCGGCGTGATGGGCTGGTCGAGGATGCCTGCCGAGCGCTGGATGATCTTGCTCAGTTCATCCGGGCTGTACAGCTCCAGCTTGAGCAGCACGCCAAAGCGGTCGCGCAGGGGGCCGGTGATCTGGCCTGCACGGGTGGTGGCACCCACCAGCGTGAACCGCGGCAGGTTGATGCGGATGCTCTGGGCGCTGGGGCCTTTGCCGATCATGATATCCAGCGCATAGTCTTCCAGCGCCGGATACAGCACCTCTTCCACCTGACGGGACAGGCGGTGGATCTCGTCGATGAACAGTACATCGCCCTCCTGCAGATTGGTGAGCAGGGCAGCAAGGTCGCCGGGCTTTTCAATGGCCGGGCCGCTGGTAATACGGATCTGTACGCCCATTTCGTTGGCAATGATGCCTGCCAGTGTGGTCTTGCCAAGGCCCGGCGGGCCGTAGAGCAGGATGTGGTCCATCGGTTCGCCGCGCCGCTTGGCAGCTTCCAAGTAAATTTTCAGGTTCTGCTTGACCTTTTCCTGCCCGATATAGTCTTCCAGATGCTGCGGGCGGAGGTTGTTTTCCTCGCTGTCCGCCGCCGTCATGCCGGGCTGCATCATTTTTGCGCCGTACAGCGCAGTTTCGTCCTGCATTCTTTACCTCCTGCCTGCCATGC
The DNA here is from genome assembly GCA_902463235.1 of uncultured Faecalibacterium sp. Taxonomy (GTDB): domain Bacteria; phylum Bacillota; class Clostridia; order Oscillospirales; family Ruminococcaceae; genus Faecalibacterium. The sequence goes on from CABQER010000025.1 coordinate 7,337, forward strand.
TGCGCAAGGCCAGTTTGATGATCTCTTCCACGGGCAATGCCGCGTCGATCTTGGAAACGGCAAGCGCTGCTTCGCTCTGGCTGTACCCCAGCGACACCAGCGCCGCAATGGCCTGACTGCTGCCCTGAGAAGCCTGTGTGTCGGCAAAAGCACCTGCCACATCCTCCAGCGAGATGCCGTCCACAAAGCCCTTGGCGACCTTATCCTTCAGCTCCAGCACGATGCGCTGTGCAAGCTTCGGCCCCACGCCGGAAGCCGCCTTGAACGCCTTGTGGTCCCCCGCCGAGATCGCCAGTGCCACGCGGTCCGGCTCCATCACACTCAGGATGGCAAGGCCCACCTTAGGCCCCACGCCGGACACGGCGGTCAGCATCTCAAAGCAGGCCTGCTGCTGCTCGGTGGCAAAGCCGTAAAGGCTCACGTCGTTCTCGGTGACGCTCATCACGGTATAAATGGTGGCTTCCTTGCCCACGCCGGGCAAGGCCCCGGCCACGCTGGCCGGGCACTGGGCGTAGTAGCCTACACCGCCGCAGCTGAGCACCACCGCGCTCATGCTTTTTTTGACGATTTTTCCTGTCAGACAGTAGATCATTTAAAGCCCTCTCAGTTTCTGTGTCGGCCAATTTTCCTCTGTTCAGCTCGCCCTTCAGGAGAGCTCCGGTGCCGCGCCGCTGCAGGCGGACGGAACCGGTGAGAGGGTCAGATCGGCCCGGCCACACGGCGGACAAAGCGGTTGAGCTGGTTGCCGTTGGTGTGGCAGAAAGTGATCGCCATAGCCAGCGCATCGGCGGTATCGTCCGGCTTTGGCACGGCGGGCAGATGCAGCAGCACACGGGTCATCTCCTGCACCTGCTTTTTCACGGCCTTGCCGTAACCGGTAACAGCCTGCTTGACCTGCATGGGGGTGTACTCGTAGATAGGCAGGCCTGCCTGCGCTGCCGCCAGCAGGATCACACCGCGGGCTTCTGCCACGCCGATGACCGTGGTCTGATTGTGCTGGTAGAACAGCTTTTCGATGGCAAGCACCTCGGGCCGGGTGCGCTCGATCACCTCTTTGATGCCTGCATACACCTCGTCCAGACGGCGCTCGAACGGCACGCCCGCGTCGGTGCACACCGCACCGAAGTCCACCGGCGCAAACCGGTTGCCTGCGTAATCCACCACGCCCCAGCCCACGATGGCGTAGCCGGGGTCGATGCCCAAAACTCTCATGCTGCAAATACCTTCCGATACTATTCCTATTATAACTTTATTATTATATCACAACAAAACAGTGTGAGCAACAGAAAACCTTTCGCCTGCCGCCGCCAAATGTGCGCTGGCTCGTAAAAAGGGCAGTCAGCGCCCCTGCCTTTAAAAAAGTTTTACAATTTTTGAAAAAGCACTTGCTTTTTGGCAGAAGGTATGGTAATATAATCAAGCTGATTTCGGCAAAACAGAATATGGACGGTTAGCTCAGCTGGTAGAGCATCTGCTTGACGTGCAGGAGGTCACAGGTTCGAGTCCTGTACCGTCCACCATACAGTTCGTACTCGAACCCGATTCTTTACGAGAAAGGGTTCGGGTACGTTTTTTGTTTATCGGAGGTTCTGCGGCGAGAGTACGCAGAACGGTAAGCAAGAACGAATAAAGGCAGGGTATCACCATGAAGGTGGTGCCCTGCCTTTTGCTTTGCATCAAGTTTGCAGCCTGAGAACTTGATGCTCCTATATCATGTAAGTTCTCCATCTTATGTGACTAGACAGAGGATATGCCGTATATTACCACAGTGCTACAACCATAGTTGTACATCTTTCTATGTTCTATGAGAGGAGCTTCTTACATGTCAGTAACAAAAATGAACGTCGTTATCTTTCATTTTTCTATACATGTTGAGGTTTTTGTTGAGATTTAGTTTTCGGACGAGTGATTCCTCGGATATAATATCGTTAGAAAACAGTTCATATAACAAAATCCAAGAATGTGCTTTTTCGGAAATTGTTTGTTTCTGAGCGTCAGATAAAAAATTTTTACGAAGCAGCATTATTTGAGCAAGTTCATTTTGACTTTCAATAATTTTATTGATTGCAGAATCATTAGGGACCAATGCTTGAGCTTCTATTAAAATATATAGTAACCAGAGAACTTCCAAGTCATGATCTTCTAGGAGATTCATCAAAAGCATTGTTGAAATCTGAGCTTTTTCTTTTTCGTTCAATGGCTCATATGTTGTACTTTTAAGAATAAGCGAACAAGCTTTTGTTAGAGATCGAGCATTATTAGTTAAGATTGTAAAAAGATATGCACGGTAAAGTCTTTGATCTTGATCATCAGTAAGCTCGATGGGAGCGTTTTCGATGCTCTTTAAGAGGTATCTTATTGAACCTTTGGTCCCTGAAATTTCAAGATTGAAAAATGTGTTAAAAAGGTTCATCAACTCGGCGTTATGTGATATCAATGGATTTTCATCCACTGCCGATTGATATTTTTCAATAATTTTCTTTAGATTTTCAGCTATATAATAGGGAAACTCAGTAATTTCTGTTTTTTCATAATTCAATGTGAATCCATATTTCTTTAATATACGTCCTACTATGCTGACAATTTGCTTTTCATCATCATTATAAATATATATTTCATAATCATCAACATACCGAGAATAATTCAAACCCGCGTTACAAAGTTCCTTATCGATTCTTGCCATCATACCTTCTGCAATTATTTTTGAAGAGAGCGGACCAACAAGGAGACCATTTGTTCGGTTTAGATTTTGTTTTCGATATATAGAATCCAAATTCTTATATATAGTGTAGGTGTCGCTTACTGACTCACCATGCTGAAAATTCTGAAACTGTCGATTGGCTTCATCGAACCCTAAAATAATAGCAGGAATCATATGAAGATAAAAGCTAGAGAAAAAGTTGGAAATGTCCAATTTCAAGATTTTTTTGGCTCCACTTGCTTTGATTATCTTTGCTGCAAGATTTGAAATGTAATCTGATGGCATGGGAATATCACCTGTGGGAGCATCGCCGCCGTACGATTGCTCGTGTCGAATAATCGTATGATTCACTCCCAAAATTGGAGAAAATGAGCAAGGATTATTCTCAGTGAACTCTATTAAGTCTTTAACAATATGTTTTTCTTTCATGTATGCATGAACTACCGCATATGCTCCGATTTCTGGAATGCTGATAATTCTACGCGCATCGTTTTGATTGAATCTGCTCATGTTAAAATTGTACGGAGGTATCAAATCGCATTCAAAAGGTGGCGGCTGCAGAAATGCTTTAGGGTTCAGTTGAAAGCAAGGAGGTAAATATTCAGAAAAAAAGCCTGTATTGCGTATATCTTTATCAATGGTAACATACTCCGAATCAGACAGTGACATTATTCAACTCACACTCCTATGATATGTACTGTTTTCAAAAAGGCTTCAAATACATTAAATAACACTTACCTTTGCCCGTCAAGGTTACACAGTGATTTCTCTTTAAACACAAAAACAGGGTGCGCCCCGAAGGACGCACCCTGCAAAAATCCACACACGATAAGTAAGGCAGGGAGTTCCCCAGCGGGAACTTCCTGTTTTTCTTTTCCTGCAAGATGAGCCTGTTCTGTCTGCCATGCGGCAAACTCTCGCTGTCCTTCCTCGCTGTTCCAGCAGGCAAGGATGGCCGGGTAGAACGCCCGTGCCAGACGGTCGATGACTTCATCGGGATAAGGGGAAGTGTTTGTGGACTTTTTCTTTTTGTTCAAACGCACGCTCCTTTGATCGTCCCACCGTGGCAAAGCCGGGCGAGAAAATCAAAGTTCCAATTTTTATCAGGCGCAAGGGCGCGGATGCTTTCCGCCCTGCACTTGCGGCTGGTGG
>CABQER010000026.1 GCA_902463235.1 uncultured Faecalibacterium sp.
GAGATTTGATGTTAGGCATTCGTTCCACCTCCTTGGCTACCTATAACAGCGCACCTTATGATACCATATTTGCCGTACCAACGCAAGCGTTTTTTTGATTTTTGTTTCAAAAAGTTTTATTTTTCCCATACTTCTCCTGTCCGGAGGGGCCCAAACAGCGCCTCCGGCGGCAAATTTGCAGAAAAAGAGGGGAAAACCATGCGTTTGACAGACATGGCCGATGAATTGTACGCGGCGCCCGCCTGTTCTGCCCTGCCCGGCGGGGTACGGGTGGCCACGGCCCGGCACGATGGCGTGACCGTGACGCGGGTGGAGATCGCGCGGGAGGGGCTGGAGCGGCCCCGGGGGCGGTATGTGACGCTGGAAGTGCCCCGCGTCAGCGTGCTGGACGAGCGGGACAGCGGTGTCATCGAGCAGGCGGCGGCCGAGCTGCGGGCCCTGCTGCCGCCTGAGGGCCCGGTGCTGGTGCTGGGAGTGGGCAACCGCCGGGTGACGGCGGATGCTCTGGGCCCCCGCACGGTGCAGAAGATCTTTGTTACCATGGGGGCCGGGAGCCGCCTGCCGCTGCCCGGCATCCGCCCCGTGGCGGCGGTCGCCCCCGGGGTTTCCGGGGCCACGGGCCTGAGTTTGCAGCAGCTGGCCGGGGCGCTGGTGCGGGAGCTCCGCCCGTCCGCCCTCCTCTGCGTGGACAGCCTCTGCTCCTCGGAGCCGGAGCGGCTGGGCCGGACGCTGCAATTCTCGGACACCGGGCTCTGCCCGGCCCAGCCCGGCAGCCGCAAGCATCTGGCCGCCGCCCGGCTGGGGGTCCCGGTGCTCGCGGCGGGCATCCCCACCCTGATGGAAGCCCGGGAGGGCAAAGATTTGGTGGTCACGCCCCGGGAGCTGGACAGCGTCATCGCCCACGGGGCGGCCCTGCTGGGCAGCGCCATCAACCGGGCTCTGCAGCCTCGGCTGAGCATTGCGCAGCTGTGCTGGCTGGCGAGCTGACTGCATAGAATGGTCATAGCATTTTGACGGGGAGGGGATGGCCATGCGGCAGACAGAGCGGGGCGGCACGGAGCGGACAGGCCAGCTGGGGGCATTCCTGCTGGCGTTGGCCCTGTTGCTGGTGCTGACCGTTTTTGCCCACCGGGTGGTGCTGGGGCTGGCGGCGGTCATTGCAGGGCCGCTGCCTGCCGCCCGGACCGCCCTCTCCCTGAGCCGGAAAGCCATGCAGGAGACAGTCCCGGACGAGACACCGGGCAGCATTGCCTCAGAGCCCGCCCCGGAGTCTGCCCCCGAAGCCGCCGCCCCGGCCAATACCGGCATGGAAAGCTATCTTGCAGCCTTGGAAGCCGACGACGCCCGCCCCGCGGATGCAGGTGCCGTGCAGGAAAAGACTTACCCGCACGGCAGCGGCGAAAAATATATCCCCTGCGGCGGAGGCAGCATCAAAAACAACACCCGTGTCCCGGCGGCAGAAGTGGCGGCGGAAATCACAAACCCTTTGCCCTTTGCGGTAGAGTGGAACAGCCCTGACCCGCAGATCTTGATTATGCACACCCACGCCACGGAGGATTACCGACTTTCCGCCGGGCTGTGGTACCGCCCGGGTGACGGGGCCCGCAGCACCGATCGCAGCATCAATATGTGTGCGGTGGGCCGGGTGATGGCCGATACCCTCCATGCGGCAGGCCTCAACACCCTGCATGACGAGACCCTGAACGACTACCCCAGCTATACTGGCAGCTACGCCAACAGCCGGGCCGTGGTGCAGCAATATCTGGAAAAGTACCCCAGTATCAAAATCGTGCTGGATGTCCACCGGGACGCCATTGAGACGGAGAGCGGTACCCGGATGGCCCCGGTCTGGGCCGGGAGCGGGGCGGGGGAGCAGGCCGCGCAGGTCATGATCATCTGCGGGTGTGACAATGGCGGGAGCGTCCAGCTGCCCAACTGGCGGCAGAACCTCCGCTTTGCGGCCCGGTGGGAGACGGCTATGGAAGCGCTTTACCCGGGGTTCACCCGCCCGGTGCTGTTCAGCTATCGGTTTTACAATCAGGACCTGACCACCGGCAGCCTGCTCATTGAGATCGGCGGCCACGGCAACAACCTCAACGAGGCCCTCCGGGCCGGGCAGCTGGCAGCGAATGGACTGGTGGAAGCGCTGCGGGGATAAGAAAAAGGCCGCTGCGCGGCAGCGGCCTTTCGAAAGTGTCTTCTTTATTCAAACACGATGCAGCCCAGAATATTCTTGCCCAGGCGCTGGATCTGCTCGTTCTGGTCGTTGACGGCGGTGTAGTGGGAGCAGGTGCAGTCTGCGGCCAGCACAATGGCGTCGGCGCTGGTCACCTGCGGCACGGTGGCCGCACAGGTCAGGATGTTCTCGGCGGCGGTAACCACCTGTGCCCGGAGGGCACCGGTATCCTGCAGGGCGGCTGCCAGCGCGGTGAGCTGGTCAGCGGGCAGGTCGCCCGTAATGAGGATATGCTTTGCCTCCGGGGCTCGGCTGGCGATGGTGGCCGCCATCAGGCGGATCATCTCAGCATCGGTGCTGCCGTCCGGGCGGTGCTCCATCCGGTCAAGGGCGGCGTCCAGCTGCTTGCTCTGCCGGGTCTTCCCGCTGGCCAGGGTGCCAAGCAGGGGCAGGCGGCAGGTGTCCCGCAGCTCTTTGCCGGAGTAGACTTTGCCCTGCACGAGGAACTGCACGGTGCCCACGCCGCAGACCAGCACGATGCCTACCAGCAGGCCGATAAGGCCAAACTTGAGCACGGCGGAGGAGATGCGGGTGGACTGGAGCACAGGCTCTTCCGTGCTTTCCCACTCTTTGGTGGTATCTTCAAAGTTGCTGTCCAGCTGGATGCGGCTCTGCTGCAGCTGGTCGATCTGGGTCTGCAGGGAGAGCAGATTCTGGCTGTTTTCCGTCTGTGCGTCCCGCAGGTCGGTGGAGACGGTGCTGTAACTGCTCTGCGCGATGACACTGATGGTGTGGCTGCCCACCGAGGCCGTGATATTGGCGTTCATGGCATTCACCTGCTCCAGCAGGGCGGCCAGAATGTTGCTGGAAGTCTGCTCACTGCTGCTCATGACCGTAATGGCCAGCAGGTGAGTGTCCGGGTCAGAAGAAATGGTCACCAGCTCCCGCAGGTAGCGCTCCTGCATGTTGAACTGCTGAGCCACCTCGCTCAGGGTAGAACTGTTTCCCAGCAGGGAAGCGTAGGCCGAAAGGACAGAATCGGTGCGGTCCGGATTCTGGTAGGCCATGCCGGGCTGGATCTGATAATTGGTGGTCACATAGAGGTCGGCCTGTGCCACCCAGACATTGTAGGGGTCCAGATTATTCCAGACGGAATTCTCAGCGTACTCCTGTGCTTTCTGGATGGCGTATTCGGTATCGCGCTGGCTTTTCTCGTTGTTGGCAATGTCGAGAGAATACTGCTGTTTGGCAGCTTCGTGACTCTCTTTTTTGCGGTTGTACTCGGCCAGCTCGCTTTCGTAGGTTTTCTGGGCATCCTGAGAGACCGCCCCGCCCCATGCGGTGTGTGCCCCGGCGGCCGCGCCAAAAATGATCGCGCAGGCCAGGGCGGCGGCAAGGATCTGCCGGTATTTGCGCAGGAGCGTGAAAGTGAGCGCCACAAGGTCGATCTCGTCTTCCTGCCCGTACGCAGGCTGGTTTTCCATCATATTCTGTTTCTCCTTGTATCCTGTGTGGGAACGGTTTGTGCAGTCTGACTTCGTGTGGTGTCAGACGGCATACAATTTCAATTTACAAGATATCATGGAAACTGCCGGATTGCAAGGGGAAGAGTGCACTTTTTAATTGACAAAGCGGCGCAAATGTGCTATTTTTAAAAAACTGAAAAGCGAAGATCGGGAAAAGTAGCGCGGGCAGTCTGGCCCAGAGAGCGTGGCAGCAGCTGGGAGCCGCGCGCAGACACAGCGTGAATGAACACCCGGGAGCTGCAAACTGAACCCCGGCGGGCCGGAAAGCCCTGCCGCCAGTAGGTGCGCCGCAGGCCCCGCGTTACAGGGGCAGCGCTTATTGTGAAAAAGGAGCGCGCGAGCGACCGGGGCACTCCCGGTAATTCAGGTGGCACCGCGGACATTACAAGACAGCTTGTTCGCCCTGAACTTTCAGGGCAAAAGCTGTCTTTTTCTTTTATAAAAATCAGAAAGAGGAGAAACACTATGGAACGTACTGAGATCGTTTCGCTGTACAAGAACACCCCGGCCGACGGCACGGTGGTCACCGTCTGCGGCTGGGCCAAGAACATCCGTGACTCCAAGAACATCGGCTTCATCGCCCTGTCGGACGGCGGCTGCTTCAAGACCCTGCAGGTGGTGCTGGAATCCGGCAAGCTGGCAAACTATGAGCAGGTGGTCCACACCGGCCTGTACAGCAGCCTGCGCGTGGTGGGCCGCATCGTGCTCACCCCGCAGGCCAAGCAGCCCTTTGAGCTGAACGCCGACAGCGTGGAGATCCTGGGCGACTGCCCGGCCGATGAGTACCCCCTGCAGAAAAAGAAGATGAGCATGGAGTACCTGCGCACCATGCCCACCCTGCGCCCCCGTACCAACACCTTTAACGCGGCGTTCCGTGTCCGCAGTGTGGCTGCTTACGCCATCCACAAGTTCTTCCAGGAGAACGGCTTCGTCTATGCCCACTCTCCGCTGCTGACCGCCTCCGACTGCGAGGGTGCCGGTGAGATGTTCCGCGTCACCACGCTGGACCTCGACAACGTGCCCAAGAATGAGGACGGCACCGTGGATTACACCAAGGACTTCTTCGAGAAGCCCGTCAACCTGACCGTTTCCGGCCAGCTGGAGGCCGAGGCCATGGCCATGGCGTTCGGCAAGGTGTACACCTTTGGCCCCACGTTCCGTGCCGAGAAGAGCTTTACCACCCGCCACGCGGCCGAGTTCTGGATGATCGAGCCCGAGATGGCGTTCTGCGACCTGAACGGCTACATGGATACCGCCGAGGCCATGACCAAGTACGTCATCCGCTATGTGCTGGACAACTGCCCGGACGAGATGGCGTTCTTCAACCAGTTCATTGATAAGGGCCTCATCGAGCGTCTGGAGCTGGTGGCCAACAGCGAGTTTGGCCGTATCTCCTACACCGACGCCATCGAGATCCTGAAGAAGAACAACAAGAAGTTCCAGTTCCCTGTGGAGTGGGGCGTGGACATCCAGACCGAGCACGAGCGCTACCTGACCGAGGTGGTGTTCAAGAAGCCCGTCTTCGTCACCGACTACCCGAAGGAGATCAAGAGCTTCTACATGAAGCAGAACGCCGACGGCAAGACCGTGGCAGCCGCAGATATGCTGGTGCCCGGCATCGGCGAGCTGATCGGCGGCAGCCAGCGTGAAGAGAACTACGACAAGCTGGTGGCCCGCATGGACGAGCTTGGCATGGACAAGACCAACTACGACTGGTACCTGAACCTGCGCAAGTTCGGCGGCGTGGAGCACGCCGGCTACGGCTTGGGCTTCGAGCGCATGATCATGTACCTCACGGGCATCCAGAACATCCGTGACGTGCTGCCCTTCCCCCGCACTGCATACGGCTTCTGATAAGCGCGCATACTTTTACCGGGCTGCTGCACCTTGCGGCGGCCCGTTTTTTGATAAGGAGCACAAAACAAGTGGAAAATATCTCCTCTGCCCTGCTGGACTGGTTTTACAAAAACCACCGCATCCTGCCCTTCCGCACCGACCCCAGCCCATACCATGTGTGGCTCAGCGAGATCATGCTGCAGCAGACCCGGGTCTCGGCGGCACTGCCCTACTACGAACGCTTTCTCGCCGCCCTGCCGGACATTCCGGCCCTTGCCGCCTGCGAAGAGGAAAAGCTGCACAAGCTCTGGGAGGGTCTTGGCTACTACAGCCGGGTGCGCAACCTGCAAAAGGCTGCACGCATCGTCTGCGAGCAGTACGGCGGACAGCTGCCCGCCGACTATGATGCCCTGCGGGCCCTGCCCGGCATCGGGGATTACACGGCGGGAGCCGTTGCGTCCATCAGCTTCGGCATCCCGGTGCCCGCCGTGGACGGCAATGTGCTGCGGGTGTTCTCCCGTTTGTACAACGACCCCGCTGCCGTCACGGAACCGGCAGTGAAAAAAGCGTTCACCGCCCGCGTGATGGAGCACCAGCCGCCGGATGCGCCCGGCGACTACAATCAGGCCCTTATGGAGCTGGGAGCGCTGGTCTGCGTGCCGAACGGTGCGCCCCTGTGCGAAAAATGCCCGCTTGCCCACCTGTGCGCCGCCCGTGCTGCGGGCACTGCATTGGAGCTGCCCCGCAAAGCAGCGCCCAAGCCCCGCAGACTGCAGCCTGTGACGCTGGCCCTGCTGGAAAGCCCGGCAGGCTTCCTTTTGCAGCAGCGGCCCCAAAAGGGCCTGCTTGCCGGGCTGTGGCAGCCGGTACTGTGGGAGGGTGAAGCCCTTGCAGCCGGAGAGGTCCTTGCCCGCCTGCAGGCCATGGGAGTGGATACCGGCACCGCCACGCCGGAAGCGCTGCCCGCTGCAAAGCACATCTTCAGCCACATCGAGTGGCATATGAACGGCATCCTGCTGCATGTGCCTGCCCAAGATGCCCCGGCAGGCTGCGTGTGGGCAAGCCGGGAAGCCCTGCAGGCCGAGTATACGCTGCCCGGCGCATTCAAGGCATACAGGAAGCTTATAGTATGAAATTTTGGCCTTTTTGACCTGAATGGTTGTAATTTTTGACAGGAACGGGTATAATAAAAGCCAACAAGCACTGGAATGAAAGCTGAAACATCGTTTCAACGAAAAAAGGAGTGTATTGAACCTATGAAGAAATCTTGTCTGGTCGCTGTGATCACTGTTCTGGCCGCTGTTGCCGGTGCCCTTGCTGCTGTTGCTGTTTACCTGCACCGCCGTGAGAAGGAGCTGGACGAGTACGAGCGTCTGCTGTTCGGCGAGGACGATGCTGCAACGGTGGAGCCGGAGGCTGCTGCCGAAGAGGCTGCCCCTGCAGAGGATGCTGCAGAATAAAAACACGAACCGTAAACCTTCGGGCGCACCGGCAGTCTGCAAAAGGCTGTGCCGGTGCGCCCTTTTTGCTACATAGAAGGAGTGCATCATGAAGCGTTTTCTGCTCTGGCTCGTGGGTGTGGTGCTGGGCGTAGGCATCTTTCTGGGCGCGGTGATGGGCGTGAGCTATGCCTTTACCACCGAGGGCGGCTGCCCGGACAGCACCGCGCAGTTTGGCACCGAAGCGCTGGAACCCAACGGCTGGTGCTGGCAGGTGCCGCTCATCGGCGGAAAGCTCGATAAGGTGTTTGCCAGCCCCGCCACCCTCACGGTGCAGAAGCTGGGCACGCTGTACACGGCCCACCCGGCCATCACCCTGCCGGACTGGGCCAGCTACACCACCCTCACCATCCAGAACGCCTATGGCAGCATTGTATTTGTGGGCAGTGTAAGCGATTATCAAAGCTTTTTGTTCCCGACCAACGGCGAATATAAGGCAGAGCTATCGGTCTGGCGGGTGCCGGAGGGCGGCATGGCCACCCAATTTGAGGGCGGCAGCACCGGCTCAGTGCGCAAAAATCTGGGGCTGGAAAAGCCCGCAAAGCCCACCGGCTGGTATCGTTATGCCTTCCGGTTCACCCTGCAGGCCAGCGCGGAGGTGGAGCTTTCCGCCGAGCGGGCGGAGCAGGGCGGCATTGTGGGCTTGCGCATCTCCGGCATGACCGGCGATGCAGCACCCACTGTGGAGACCGACCTTGGCAATGTGCAGTGCGTGCGTGCAGCCGATGGCTGGCGGGCCTACATCCCGGCGGCATACAACGCTTCCTCCGGCGGGCATGAGGTGAACATTACCGTGAACGGCGAGACCATCACCCGCAGCATCATCGTGCTGCCCAAGGATTTTGGCACGGCGGATGCGGAGCCGGAACCGGATGCATCGGATGCGGCAAACACCCAGTTCCGCAATGCAGTCTGGGGCCTGTACGAAGCGCCCGCGCGGGAAAAAATGTGGCAGGGTGGCTTTGTGAACCCGGTGGAAAGCTACACCACCCTTGTGGATTACGGTCAGGTCAGGGTGGTGAACGGCAGGCAGGGCAGCCGTTCCAACTCCACAAAGCTCTACACCATTCCCGGCGAGCCCTGCCGCGCCCCGGCAAACGGCGTGGTGGTGCTGGCCGCAGAGCTGGCCCTTACCGGCAACACGGTGGTCATCGACCATGGCTGCGGGATGCGCAGCTACCTGTACGGGCTTCAGACTCTTTCCGTCTCTGCCGGGCAGAGCGTGGAAAAGGGGCAGGCTGTAGGCGTGCTGGGCGAGGAGCTGACCATGGACTTCAAGCTTGGCAGCAAGAGCGTGAACCCATGGCCGCTGTTCCAGACCTCCGGCGGTTTGTTCTGGAAGGAGAAGAGCTGACGATTTTAAATGGCCTCCGCTTTGCTCTGGCCATAAACAGCGGAATTTTTATTTTTATAAGAGCAATGCCGGACGGCCTGCGGGCTGTCCGGCATTGCATTTTCACAGAAAGAGTCATAAAGAAAACCGGCATCATTTGCCGGTTTCGATCTTTTGCGTGAAAAAAGGGTCCTGAAAAGCCCGCAGGCTTTTCAGGACCCAAACATAAAAGAATAATTCCTCTAAATACGGCCAGAGCGAAGCGGAGGCTGTTCCGATGGTCAAACCATCAGGAAATGGCATCCACGTCCCACTTCATGCGGACGGCATCGGCACCGTCCAGTTTGATGTTCAGCGCACCGGCGTTGTCCATCACCTGCTGCGGAGTGCGGGCACCGCACAGCACATGCAGGCCGGGGATCATACGGGCGGTCAGGGCGATCACCAGCTGTGCCAGAGAGCAGTCGTATTTCTCGGTCAGGTCGCCCCACTTTGCCAGCATGTCCAGCGCCTGTGCCCGGCGGGCGGGCTGGAAGCTGGGGTTGGAGTTGCGGGTGCTGCCCTCGGGATAGGTGGTTTCCATGGTCACCTTGCCGGTCAGCAGGCCCTGCTCCAGCGGAGAGTATGCCTGCACCGAAACGCCCAGCTCCTTGCAGGTAGGCAGCAGCTGCTTTTCCACACGGCGGGTGAGCAGGCTGTACTTTTCCTGAATGACATCCAGCTGACCGTACTTGCAGTAGCCGCGGATGATGTCCGCAGTGACATTGGAAGCACCGATGGCACGGATCTTGCCCTGCTCCTTCAGCTTCATCATGGCTTCCACCGTCTCTTCCAGCGGGTAGATGCCGAAATCGGGGGTCTGCCAGTGGGTGTACAGCACATCCAGATGATCGGTGTGCAGGCGGCGCAGGCTGTCCTCCACATCCTCGATGATGCTCTGGGCAGACAGGTCGCGGTAAACGGTGGTGCCGTCCACGACCTTGTGCAGCACCGGTGTTTCATGCCGCCACTCCAGACCGCACTTGGTGGAAAGCACCACCTTGTCGCGGTCGATGTGCTTCATGGCCTCGCCCACCACGGTCTCGCTGTGGTACAGGCCGTAGATGGGGGCGGTGTCGATCCACTGGATGCCCTGCTCCACAGCAGTCTGGATGGCCTTGACTGAAAGGGCGTCGTCGTTGTCGCCCCACCAGGAGCCGCCGCCGATGGCCCAGGTGCCCATGCCGAGAAACGGCACCTGAATGCCGCTTTTGCCAATATTGATGTTTTGCATATATTTTCCCTCCATGCCAGCAGTGTTCCCCGCAATGGGAGCAGCGCATTCCGTAGCTGGCATTCTTCGTTGTATTTTTTGCGTTTTATGAAAAAAGAACCGCAGCTGCGGGATATTCCCGCACCGCAGCTCTCTTTCAACTCAGATATTGCCGAACTCGCTCAGTTTCAGCGTTTCGTTGTGGGTCTCAGCCCAGCGCACCGCCCAGTCGGAGGTGAACAGCAGCAGGCGGTTGCCCTTCATATCCTCCACAGCCTTGGTGTCGCTGGTCAGGTCCAGATCCCGCAGGTTGTAGGTGTCGGGGTCGTTCTGCACCCAGCGCAGCTGCTCAAAGGGCAGCTGCTGCATCCGGATCTCCACGTTGTACTCGGTGTTCAGGCGGTACTCCAGCACTTCCAGCTGCAGCACGCCGACCACGCCGACCACCACTTCTTCCATGCCGCCGCCCACTTCGCGGAAGATCTGGATGGCACCCTCCTGCGCGATCTGCTCCATGCCCTTCACGAACTGCTTGCGCTTCATGGTGTCCTTCTGCTCAATGCGGGCAAAGTGCTCCGGGGAGAAGGTGGGGATGCCTGCGAACTGGACCTTCTTTTTGCCGGTGCACAGGGTGTCGCCGATGGAGAAGATGCCCGGGTCGAACAGGCCGATGATATCGCCGGCGTAGGCCTCGTCCACGATGGCGCGGTCCTGCGCCATCAGCTGGGTGCCGGTGGCCAGCTTGATGTTCTTGCCCTCCTGCACATGGAAGGCCTCCATGCCGCGCTCGAACTTGCCGGAGCAGATGCGCATAAAGGCGATGCGGTCGCGGTGGGCCTTGTTCATGTTGGCCTGAATTTTAAAGATGAAGGCAGAGAACTCGTCGCGGCAGGGGTCCACGGTCTCGCCGGTCAGGCTGTCCACGCGGGCCAGCGGGGTGGGGGTGAGCCGCAGGAAGTTCTCCAGAAAGGGCTCCACGCCGAAGTTGGTCAGAGCGGAACCAAAGAACACAGGGCTCAGCTCGCCGCGCAGCACTTTGTCGAGGTCAAATTCCTCGGCAGCGCCGTCCAACAGCTCGATTTCATCCACCAGCTGCTGGTGCAGATACGGGGTGAGCAGCTCGTCCAGTGCGGGATCGCCCAGCTCGGCCTCGGTCTCATCCACCTTCTTCACGCCGTTGGCGCGGCCGTCGCTGGAAAATGCCAGCACCTTGCGGGTGTTGCGGTCGAACACGCCCTTGAACTCCTTGCCGCAGCCGATGGGCCAGTTCATGGGGTAGGTCTTGATGCCCAGAATTTCCTCGATGTTCTCCATCAGCTCAAAGGGGTCGCGGGCTTCGCGGTCCATCTTGTTGATGAAGGT
>CABQER010000027.1 GCA_902463235.1 uncultured Faecalibacterium sp.
TGCGGGCGTTGCGCAGCGCATCCAGCAGATAGCGGTTGTTGAAGCCGATCTCCACTTCGTCGCCCTCGCAGTCGGCGTTGAACTCGTCCACCACGCGGCCAAGGTTGGTCTGGCAGCGCACCACGACTCTACCCTCTGTAAAGGAGATGCGGAGAGGATTTTTTAAACGCTCTGTAATAATCAGCGAAGCACGCTCGATGGTCTCGATGAATTCCTTGGTGTCGATGGTCACGCGGGTGCGGCTGTCGGCGGGGATCACATTGCGGTAGTTGAGGAATTCGCCCTCGATCAGACGGCTCATGATGGTGTAGCCGCCGGCCATAAAGACTACATAGCGGCGGTTGGCGCTGATGTGCACCGGCTCTTCGTCGTCGTTGGGCAGCAGGTGGGCGACCTCGGTCATGGTCTTGCTGGGCACGATGATGCGGATATCCTTTACCGCCGTCACCGGGCGTTCCACGATGGCCAGACGGTAGCCGTCCAGTGCCACCACAGTCAGCTTATCGGGCAGGATCTCGAACAGCTCACCGGTGTGGGCGGGCTTTTTCTCGTCCTGACTGACAGCATATAACGTACGATCGATCATATCTTTCAGCACGCCGGTCTTGATGGTCAGGGTCTCTTCCGCTCCGGTATTGGGCAGCTCCGGGAAATCGTTGGCCGGCATGGACTGGATCTCGAACTGGACTACGCCGCTCTGGATGGTGGTCTTGCCGTTCTCGGCAGAGAGGATGCTGACCTGACCGGCGGGCATCCGGCTGATCATGCTGCTGAGCAGCTTTGCATTCAGCACCACCTCGCCGGCTTCCTTGACATTGGCTTCGATGGTGGTCACGATGCCCATTTCCAGATCGTAGCCGGTGAGGTTGAGCTGGAAGCCTTCGGCTTTCAGCAGGATGCCTTCCAGCACAGGGATGGCAGAACGCATGGTGACGGCTTTGGACACACCATCGATGGCTGCGCTCAGCAGAACTTTATCACATACGATGTTCAAACTGAATTCTCTCCTTTGTTTTTCGTTTCTGATGTTGTTTTGTGTTTGAAAACAGTTTCAGAACCGGTCTATCTTATTGAACTTGTTGTAGTAACCGTAGTAGGGGGTGGGGAACTTGTGGAAAACCCCGAAAAGCCTTGTCGGAATGCGGGGGTTTTGGTTTCCACGGGGTTGTGAATGTGTTGTGAATGGATCGTGGAAAGGTTGGAAGAGGTCTTTCTTTCCACGGACCATGTGGAGAACGGAGGTTGAATGTTGAAAACTCTGTGGAAAGTGTGGAAAGGTTTGCGTTTTTACCACAAGATATAGGTTTTTTTCCCCGTTTTGTTCCGTTTTCTCCCCATATTTTGGGGTTTTACCCATAAATGAGTACGACTTTTGCACGATTTCTGCGGTCAGGCCTTCACGTTCTTGATGATGTCGCTCACGGTCTCGCGCAGGTGCTGGTCGTTCTTCATGTCACGCTCCATGGTCTTGAGGGAGTAGACGATGGTGGAGTGGTCACGGCCGGAGAATTCACGGCCGATCTCTTCCATGCTCATGCCGGTGACCTCGCGCAGGATGTAGATGGCCACGCGGCGGGCAGAGGCAACGTTGGCGTTGCGCTTGGTGCCGCGGATGTCGGCAGGGGAGACGTTGAAGGTGCGGGACACCTCGCCGATGATCTTCTCGATGGTCACGGGCACCGGCTGGGTCTCGTTGAGGATGTCCTTGATGGCATTCTGGGCCACACTGATGACCGGCTGGATGCCCTCCAGCATGTAGTAGGCGTTCAGTTTTTTTACAGCGCCTTCCAGCTGGCGGATGTTGTTCTTCAGGTGGTTGGCAATAAACTCGGCCACATCCTCGGGCAGGTCCAGATGCAAAAGCTCTGCCTTGCGCTTGACGATGGCCACGCGGGTCTCAAAATCCGGCGGCTGCACATCGGCGGTCAGGCCCCACTCAAAGCGGGTGCGCAGACGCTCTTCCAGACTTTTGATCTCCTTGGCCGGGCGGTCGGAGGCAATGACGATCTGCTTGTGGGCATCGTGCAGGGAGTTGAAGGTGTGGAAGAACTCCTCCTGCGTGGACTCCTTGCCGGCGATGAACTGGATATCGTCCACCAGCAGAAGGTCTGCCACGCGGTACTTCATGCGGAAATCCTCGGTGCTGCCGGCGCGGATGGCGGCGATCAGCTCATTGGTGAACTGCTCGCAGGTAACGTACATGATGACGAAATCGGGGTGGGTGCGCTTGATCTCGGTTTGGATGGCCGTGAGCAGATGGGTCTTGCCAAGGCCGGAGCCGCCGTAGATAAACAGCGGGTTGTATGCGCCGGAGGGATTGGCCGCAACCGCCTGTGCAGCAGCAAACGCAAACTGGTTGGAAGGGCCTTTGATGAAGTTTTCAAATGTGAACTCGTAGTTGCCCTGCGGGGAGGCGGGGTTCGCCTCGTACTGCTGGGCCAGCACCACCTCGTGCGGCGGCGTGCTGGGCACCACCAGCGTGATGTCCACGTCGAAGCCCAGCACGGTCTTGAAGGCTTCCTTGAGCAGGCCAAGGTAGCGGTCCGTCACGATCTTGCAGATGAAGTCGTTGCGCACCGAAAGGGTGATGTGGCTGGAATCCTCAAAGCTGATCGGCTCCAGTCCGTCGATATAGAGATTATAGGTCGGCTCGGCCATCTGCGTTTTGCAGTACGCCTGGGCGGCCTCTAAAACGTCCTTAAAAGAATCCATAAAACATCCACTCCGTTAAAGTTTTCAACAATGCTGCTGATACTAGGTTAGTATACCACAAAAAACGCTGTGCGTCCATATTTCTATAATGTAATTTATAATACATAAGAAAAGCCCCTGCAGGGCCGTTGTGTCCGGGGCAAAACCGGGCCACAATATCTTGTGGCAATGGAGTTTTCCACGGCAAAATGGTGAAAAAGTTGAAAATCTTTTCACAGAAAAATCCGCAAAAAGTTTGCGGAAAAGCGAAAAAAATGCTTGACAGAACGCCATACTATGCGATATACTGTTGAATTGCAAGCCTGTCCCCAATCTGGGACCACATCAGACCCCATACCGGGGATAAGTTTTTACGGAGGATACAACCATGAAGAGAACTTTTCAGCCCAAGAAGCGTCAGCGCAAGGAAGTTCATGGCTTTCTGACCCGCATGAGCACCAAGAACGGCCGTAAGGTCATCAATGCTCGCCGTGCAAAGGGCCGCAAGAGCCTGACTGTCTGATCCGGCCTTTTATGACGGGATCCGGCGCAGAAATGAATATGCGCACAAAAGACCGCTGATATTGGATTAGCGGTCTTATTTTTTTTTGAAAATTGAAAGAATTTTCGTAAAAATGCCCGCATGGGCTTTCAAAGTCGAAAAATTTTTGATATACTGGCTGAAGAATGCACCCTTCGGGGCGTGTTCTCAGCCACAGAAAGGAGGCGCGGAATCATGCGCTATCGTCCCATCCGCCGCAACAGCGAGTTTGGCAGAGTGTATGCCCGCGGCAAATCCTATGTGAACCCCGGTCTTGTGATGTATGTGCTCAAGACCCGCAGCAAAAAGACCCGCGTGGGTCTGACCGCCACCAAAAAGATCGGCCACGCCGTGCAGCGCAACCGCGCCCGCCGTGTGATGAAGGCGGCCATCGACGAGCATCTGGACTACAACATCGGCGGCTACGATCTGATCTTTGTAGCCCGCGGTATGACCCCGCGGCTGAAGAGCTGGCAGCTGAGCAGCGTTGTGGCAAAGCTGTTTGCACAGGCCGGTCTGCCCGATAAGGCCAAACGGCCGGATGCGCCGCCCCCTGCCACCGTGCCCCCGGCACGCAGGGCACAGGCGGAAAAGCCGGACGCATGAACCGCCTGCAGTACATCTGCCGCCGCGCGCTGTGCGTGCCCATCCGGGCCTACCAGTACACTCTTAGCCCATGGATCGGCCGCAGCTGCCGTTTTACGCCCAGCTGCAGCAACTACACCATGCAGGCCATCATGACCCATGGGTGCGTAAAGGGCATCCTGCTGGGGGCATGGCGCATCGCCCGGTGCAATCCCTTCGGCAAATGGGGCTTTGACCCGGTGCCGGAGCCGGGCCGCTGGCAGAACCCTGCCCGCCGGCTGCAGCCCGCAAAGCTGTTTTCCACACGGCACAAGCAAAAGGTGGAAAAATAAATATGCTTCTTGTGACGCGGTGCACTGTGGGCAGCGTGTCCTACGATAAAAATAACAAGTCCCGTGCCACAGACGGGGCAGAATGGACAAAGGTATGAACTTCTTTTACATCCTGAGCGGTCCTCTCGGCTATGTCATGGAGTGGATCTACAAGCTGCTCCCGAGCTACGGCTGGGACATCATCATCTTCACGCTGCTCATCAACATCGTCAAGATCCCTCTGCAGCTGAGCCAGCAGAAGAGCATGGCTAAAATGTCGGCCTTCCAGCCCATGATGATGGAGATCCAGACCAAGTACAAGGACAAGCCCGAAAAGCAGCAGGAAGAAATGCTCAAGCTGCAGCAGGACTACGGCTATAACCCCACCGCAGGCTGCGTGCCCATGCTGTTGAACTTCCTTGTCATGTTCGGCGTTATCGGTGTCGTGTACAATCCGCTGGAGCGCATCTTCCACATCAGCGCTGCGGCTCTGACCGCCGCCGGTGAGGCCCTGACCGCCTCCGGCGTCGCCTTTACCGCCATCACCCGCGATACCAACATCATCGCACAGGTGGTTGCTGGCAACGGCGGTGTGCTGGGCTGCTTCAGCGCCGAGCAGATCGCTACCATTACCGAGTTCAGCCAGCACATGAACTTCCTCGGCATCGACCTGACCCGCATCCCCAAGCTGGGCCTTTCTCTGGACATCGTGCTGCCGCTGCTGTCGGTCATCACCATGCTCCTGTCCACCCACATCAGCATGAAGGCCAGCGGCCAGCAGATGCAGGGCAGCATGAAGGTGACCATGTATATGATGCCGCTGATGTACCTGTTCTTCTGCTTCACCTATCCTCTGGCATTCTCTCTGTACTACGTCATTTCCAACATCGTGATGACCGTGCAGACTCAGGTCATGCGCAAGGTGTACGACCCCGATAAGATGCGCAAGGAGATCGAAGCGCAGATCGCAGAAAAGAAAAAGCAGGAAAAACGCGGTGTGAAGAACACTACCGTCAAGGTCACCGATCCCAAGACCGGCAAGACCACGGAAAAGAACCTTTCTGCCAGCGAGATGAACAAGCGCCGTCTGGAGTATGCCCGCCAGCTGGACGAGGAGCGCTACAAGGACGAGCGTACCGTGCCGCTGAGCGAGCTGAACAAGCAGGATAAAGAATAAGAGGAGGATGAACGGTTATGATCCGTAAGCAGGAAGCGACCGGCAAAACGGTCGATGAAGCCCGCGCAAAAGCCTGCGCTCTGCTGGGCGTGCAGGCCGATGATCTGAATGTTAGCTGCGAAGTGCTGGAAATGCCCCAGAAGACTGGTTTTCTGGGCCTGAAGCTCACCCCCGCTAAGGTGTGCGTGAGCGTGGAGGAGCCGGACGCTCCGGCTGCAGCACCCGCTGAGCCTGTTGTTGAGAAAAAGACTCCCGTGCAGGAGGCTGTCAAGGCCGCTCCCGTGGCAGAGGAGCCTGCCGCTGCGGCAGCACAGCCGGAAGCAAAGGCCGAAGAGCCTGCTGCCCCCGCTGCAGAAGCTGCTGCAGAGCAGCCCGCTGCCGAGGAAGAGGAGCCGGAAGTCCCCATCGTGATCGAAGAGAACGCTAAGATCAAGGCTGCTGTGGACTACCTGCGTGAGGTCATTGCCCTGATGGGCGTGGAGAATGTCACCTTCAGCGCTGTGCAGAAGGGCGAAGCTACCATCATCCGTCTGGACGGTGAAAAGCTGGGTGCCCTCATCGGCCGCCGCGGCGAGACCATGGAGAGCCTTTCCTATCTGGCAAGCCTTGTGGCAAACCGTCTGGAGGGCGATTACATCAAGCTGGGTCTGGATGTGGCCGGCTACCGCGATAAGCGCGAGAGCGACCTGACCGCACTGGCACAGCGCATTGGTGCCAAGGTGCGCAAGACCGGCCGCAGCTTTGCCATGGAGCCCATGAACCCCTACGAGCGCCGCATCATCCACTCTGCCATCAGCAAGATGGAGGGCGTGCGCAGCGAGAGCAAGGGCGAAGGCCGTGACCGCCGTGTGGTCATCTACTCCACCGCACCCGATGCACAGACCGAGAACACCTATGGCGAGCGCCGTCCCCGCGGCGGACGCGGCAATGGCCGTCGTCCCGGCGGCAGCCGCAATGGCGGCTATCGCGGCGGGAACCGTTCTGAGCATGGCGACCACAATGGAAACCGCGGCGGCTACCGTGGCAGCCGCAATGGTGCACCCCGCGGCCCACGGCCTTCCGGCGTGCCGGAGCGCACCTATGCACCCCGTGATGCAGAGAATGCAGCACCGGTAGCACCCAAGCGCACCGAGCGCGTGGACGATTTTGCCGATTTCAGCTTTGGCAAGATCGAGCTGTAATACGGAATTACTTTTGAAATCAGGGTCTCCGGAAGATCTGCGGATTTTCCGGAGACCTTTTTTCACGCAAAAAGGATTTTACCCAAAACTGACGCCAAGGTGGTTTCGGGTCGGGCAGCTGTTGCGGTATACTGAACACGAAAAAAGTCATTCTTCTCAAAATTTGGAGAACCTGCCTGTTTTTTGCCGAAATCTTTCTCTTAAATGGCAATTGTAAAACAATTGGTCAAGGATTTATACTGTAGTCAAGAGTGTTCTGTTCGTGAAGAACAGACAGAATGATGAAAAGAGAGGTAATCAACTATGGCTCAGAACAAGATCTCCCGCCGCAGCTTCCTGCGTGGTGCAGGGGCATCCGCAACCATCGCAGCCGCCAGCTGCATGGCACCCTCTGCAGCCGCCTGTGACATCAAGTCCCTGTGGAGCATGGATCTGCAGATCCTTGCCACCAGCGATACCCACGGCAAATTCGACCCATGGGACTACGCTGCCAACAAGGCAGATGCTTCCGGCAGTGTGGCCCAGCAGGCGACCGCCATCAAGCAGTGCCGCACCCGGAACACGCTGGTGGTGGATGCAGGCGATACCCATTCAGGCCAACTCCGCAGAGCTGTTCCTGAACGATGATCTGCATCCTATGATCGCTGCCATGAATGCCATCGGCTATGATATCTGGACCACCGGCAACCATGAGTACAACTACGGCATGGATGTGCTGAAAAAGGTCATGGGACAGCAGAAGGCCAAGGTGCTCACCGGCAACGTTTACGCACCGGACGGCACCCCGCTGGCCGACGGCTACACCATCATCAAAAAGGGCACCGTCAAGATCGGTGTCATTGGCATGGTCACCCCCAACATCATCCGCTGGGATGCCAAGAATCTGGAGGGCTGGAAGGTCACCAACCCTGTGGACGAGAGCCGCAAGATCATTGATAAGATCAAGGATCAGGTGGATGTTCTGATCGGCGTCATGCACATGGATACCGAGAACGAGTACGGTGTCTATGGCTCCGGCGTTACCGATCTGGCAAATGCCTGCCCCGAGTTTGATGTGATCGTGGGCGGCCACGGCCACAGGAGCATCCCCAACATGATGATCAACAACGTGCTGGTGGTGGAGAACAAGAACGCCGGTGCCACCCTGTCCGAGATCCACGTCTATCTGGAGCGCCAGCTGGACGGTAAGTGGAAGGTCGTGAACCGCACCTCTGAAAACCTGCAGATCAAGGAGTACGAGCCCGATCCGGAGCTGACCGCTTTGCTGGCCTCCTACGACACCCGCGCCAAGGAAGACGCTGTTACCCCCATTGGCGAGCTGAAGGGCGGCGATCTGGCCCCCGAAAACGAGATCGACTGCCTGCCGCAGGCCATGGTGCAGGATACCGCGCTGCTGGACTTCATCAACGAAGTGCAGATGTACTACACCGGTGCGCAGGTCTCTGCTACCGCCCTGACCTCCATGACCTCCCAGATGCGCGCGGGCACCATCCGCAAGTGCGATATGGCCAGCATCTACACCTACCAGAACACCCTGTACAAGCTGCAGATGACCGGCGAGCAGCTGCGCCGCTTCATGGAGTGGTCTGCTGCCTTCTTCAAGACATGGAAGCCGGATGAAGTGACCATCGCCTTTGACCCCTCGGTGCGCTACTACCTGTACGATGCTTTTGAGGGCGTCAGCTACGAGCTGGACATCTCCAAGGAGCCGGGCCACCGCATCAAGAACCTCAAGTGGCCGAACGGCAAGGCCGTGAAGGACACCGATACCTTTGTGGTGGCAGTGAACAACTACCGCGCCACCACCCAGCTGCTGACGGCTGCGGACATCTTCCTGCCGGGCGAAGAGCTGCCCAAGCTGTTGGAGATCGATGTGCGCGGCGACGTGGGCGGCATCCGCGAGCTGCTGGGCGAGTACATCCGCACCGTGAAGGGCGGCACCATTGAGCCGCACGTGAACAACAACTGGAAGATCGTGGGCAACAACTGGAAGGCTGCCGATCACCAGAAGGCTGTGCAGCTGCTGCGCGAGGGCAAGCTGGCTCTGAATGAGAATGCCGATGCACGCACGCTGCCCGGCAAGGCCATCACCACGGCGGATATCGCCAAGTTCTAAAAAACAGTTTCCTGTAAAAAGGGGCTTTCCGTGTTGGGACGGAAAGCCCCTTTTTTGTGTGAGAAATGGGCGGATTTTCAACCGTTTCCCGGGAATTGGTTGAAAAAACAGTACCATTCCGCAGCATTTCGTGGTACAATGAAACTGTATTGGTCTCGCTGCTGTGGGCAGATGGGAGCAAGCGGCCAGACCGGGCGCGGAAAGGAAGCCAGAAAAAACCATGCAGGAAACGACCATTGCAGCCATTGCAACAGCGCCGGGCGCAGGCGGCATTGCCGTCGTGCGGCTCTCCGGTGCGGAGAGCTATCCCATAGCAGCCCGGGTGTTCCGCCCGGCCAACGCCGCAAAAAAGGTGGAGGATGCCAAAGGCTACACCGCCATGTACGGCACATTCCGGGAAGGGGACGAAGCCTTTGATGAGGGGGTGGCCCTGTTTTTCCGCGCGCCCCACAGCTATACCGGCGAGGACGTGGTGGAGCTTTCCTGCCATGGCGGCAGCGCCGTGGCCCGCCGTCTGGTGGAAGCCTGTCTTGCTGCCGGTGCTCAGCCTGCCGCGCCCGGCGAGTACACCCGCCGCGCGTTCCTGAACGGCAAGCTGGGTCTGACGCAGGCCGAAGCGGTGATGGATCTGATCTCGGCGGATGGCCGTCAGGGTGCCGCGCTGGCCAATGCCGCGCTGGGCGGTGCGCTGGCAAAGAAGATCAGTGCCCAGAAGGAAGCGCTTACCGCCATTCAGGCTCACCTTGCCGCATGGGTGGATTTTCCCGAAGAGGATGTGCCGGAGCTGGACGGTGACCATCTGCACCGTGTACTGAGTGGGGTAAAGGCAGAGCTGGACGAGTTGATCCATAATTATCAGGCGGATACCGTCCTGCGCGAAGGTGTGGACTGCGCCATTGTGGGCAGACCAAATGCGGGCAAATCCACACTGCTCAACCTGCTGGCCGGGTTCGACAGGGCCATCGTCACGCCGGTGGCTGGCACCACCCGTGACGTGGTGGAGCAGGCGGTACAGCTGGGGGATATCCAGCTGAATCTGTTCGATACCGCCGGTCTGCGCGAGACCGAAGATGCCATTGAAGCCGAGGGCATCCGCCGCAGCTGGAAAAAGCTGGAGGAGGCAGGCCTGATTTTGGCTGTGTTCGATGGCTCTGAGCTGCCCACGCGGGAAGATCTGGAGCTTGCACAGCGTTGCACAGGCCGTCCAGCCATTGCACTTATCAACAAAGAGGATAAACCAACGCAATTTGACGCAGAGTTCATAGCGCCCTGCTTTGCCATGGTGCTGCCGGTGTGCTGTCAGGAGGAGGAGAGCCGCAAGGTGATCTCCGCTGCGGTGGCCCGCCTGCTGGGTACCAGCCAGATCGACCCCCATGCCGCCAGTCTGTCCGGCCAGCGTCAGCTTTCCGCCGCACTGCGTGCGCGGGACGCTGTGGCCGGTGCACTGGATGCTGCCGCAGGCGGCTTTGGGCTGGATGCCGTTTCCGTCTGTGTGGACGACGCACTGGCCGCCCTGTGCGACCTGACCGGTGAGAACGCCTCGGAAGCCGTGATCGAACAGGTGTTTGAACGTTTCTGCGTGGGAAAATAAGAGCCGGGGATGTTCTCTTTTGCGTGCCAAAAGAGAACCAGAAAAGCACCCGCTACTTTCGAGGCGCGGGAGGCACGAATTAAGGGCTACTCGCCCTTAATAATCCCAAAGGAGATGGGCTCCATACAAAAAATCCAAGTCGCTCCGCTAGAGGATTTTTTGTGTTACGCCGATTTGTAGTCGCTTGCGCGACGAGCCATACGGACAAGTTTATGCGTTATCTGCTGCGCGACAGCTGCAGGCTGACAGCAGCAATATGCCGTTTCCTGTTACGACCCTTTCCCGTGAAAAAGTAAATTCGAAAAGCCCGCAGGCTTTTCGGATTTACAAATTTAAAAAATATATTTCCGCTGAACATGCCCAGAGTGAAACGGAGGGCATTTTAAATCATTTGTTAGAGGAAACCCGAAAGTATATGAACCACTTAGGAGATTATGACGTTATCGTCA
>CABQER010000028.1 GCA_902463235.1 uncultured Faecalibacterium sp.
GCTAAGACCATTATAGCCAATTTTCCGGTGCTGTCAAGCCCCTTGGAAAAATGTTTTAAAAGATTCATAATTCTGTCATAAACGAAGAAAGCGCCCTCCTTATTATAAGGAAAGCGCTCCGGCATGTTCTTTACTCTTCCATCTGCCTTGCCAGAAATGCCGCTGCCACATTCACGGCCTTGAGCTGGGCGGCATCCGGCGTGGCCGTGCGGTCTTCGGTCAGCAGGGCCACCACGCCGGTCACATCGCCTGCCGCAATGATGGGTGCGGCGCACAGCACTGCTCGGGGCGAGCCTTCGCAGGGCAGGATGCACTTTTCGGCAATGCCCTCGCTCTGGTACAACCTGCGGCCATCCATCAGCTTTTCCAGCGGCTGGCTGATGCTGCGGTCGGCCAGCTCCCGCCGGCCGGAGCCGCTCACCGTAAGGATGCGGTCACGGTCGGCCACCAGTGCGGTCAGCGCAAAGCTTTTGCTGAGCACCTCGGTATACTGGGCCGCCACTGCGTTCATCTCGCCAATGGGCGAATACTTTTTAAAGATCACCTCGCCGTCGCCTGTGGTGAAGATCTCCAGCGGGTCGCCGCGGCGGATGCGCTGGGTGCGGCGGATCTCCTTGGGGATCACCACCCGGCCCAGCTCGTCGATGCGGCGCACGATTCCTGTTGCTTTCATGTTTTTGCTCCTCCGTTTCCTTAAAAATGCCTGCAGCACTAGTATCTGTCAGGCCGGGCCATTTATACCTGCTGCCCCCGCGCAAAAAGACCTGCACGGAAAGCTGCCTCTTCGTTGCGTTTCCGGCAGGGTTCTGCTACAATGATACAAAAAGCCGTTTTCATAAGCACAGCACCCCGCTTATGAAGACAGCTTCTAAAATTCTACTGAGAAAGGCAGGTGTCCGGATGCCGAACATCCTCATTCTGGGCGGCGGTGCCGCCGGTCTTGCAGCCGCGCTGGCGGCGGCACAAAGTGCCCCCGCTGCACAGGTCATTGTGCTGGAGCGCAACCCGAAGCCGGGCAAAAAGCTGCTTGCCACCGGCAATGGCCGCTGCAATCTGGATAACACCGGCATTGCACCGGAGCTGTATTTCACTGCCGACCCGGCAGCACTTCGTCCGCTGCTGGATGCCGTAAATACCGCCGACCCGCTGCGCTGGTTCCGTGCGCTGGGGCTTTACACCCGCACCGACGAGGCGGGCCGGGTGTATCCGTACTCCAATCAGGCGGCGGACGTGCTGGCCCTGCTGGAGCATCACCTTGCGCAGCACCATGTGCAGCTGCGCACCGGCTGCACCGTGCGCACCCTGAACCAGAGCCGCAGCGGCTACGCCGTGCAGTTCGAGACGGCAGGCGGCTCTGCCGAAACGCTGCGCGCCGATGCCGTCATCTGCGCCATGGGCGGCGAGGCAGGGCCGCAGTTCGGCACCGACGGCTTTGGCACCCGGTTCGCCGCCCAGTGCGGCGGCAGGGTGGAGCCGCTGTACCCCTGCCTGACCGCCCTGCAGTGCGCGAAGCCCCGCAAAGCGCTGGCTGGCATCCGTGCCAAGGCAGCAGCATCCCTGCTGGACGGTGCCCGTGTGCTTGCCTGCGAGAACGGCGAGGTACAGTTCACCGATTACGGCCTTTCCGGCATCTGCATCATGCAGCTGTCCGGCCTGCTGGCCCCGGGCCGCGGCCCCAAGGCTCCTGCTGTGGAGCTGGACCTCTTCCCGGCAGTGGACGAAACCGCACTTGCCAGCCTGTTTGCGGCCCACGCCGCCCAGACGGCAGGGGGCAGCGCCGCTGACTTCTGGCTGGGCCTGCTGAACCAGAAGCTGGGCCGTACTGTGTGGTCTGCCGCCGGGCTGCAGGACAGCGACGCGCCTGCCGTGCTCACCGCCGCACAGTGGCAGAAGCTGGCCCACACCGCCAAGCACTGGCGCTTTGAGGGGCTGACCCCCTGCAGCTGGAAGCAGGCCCAGACCACCGGCGGCGGGCTGGCCCTGCGGGAGGTGGATCAGCACTTCCAGTTCAAGGGCTGTCCGGGCCTTTACTTTGTGGGCGAAACGCTGGACTGCGCAGGCAGCTGCGGCGGTTTTAACCTGCACTGGGCGTTCGGCTCCGGCCTTGTGGCCGGGCGCAGCGCTGCAGGCCATGCTGCAGCAGGCCGTGCTCTGCCAAAAGCCTCCGCGCCCGCAAAGAGCAGGAAAAAGCCGCACAGGTAAAAATGAGCTTTAAATTTTCAACAAAAGCTTGACATCTTGTGCAGATCGCATTATCATAAAGACAATAAAAGTTTGTTCAGAGGATCGAGCAGAACAAGCAAGGGGAGAGTCGAAAGGCCCTTTTGTTTGTCCTGCTCTTTTTCTTTTATTCGGCAAACGGAGCGATCAGGAGGTTTTTATGCTGGATGTAGCAATTATCGGCTGCGGTGTCATTGGTGCGGCAGCCGCCTATGAGCTGTCCCATTACCCGCTGCAGACCGCCATTTTCGAGGCTGAAAATGACGTGGCAGACTGCACCACCAAGGCCAACAGTGCCATTTTGCACGCTGGCTACGACCCCGAACCGGGCACCCGGATGGCGCGGCTCAACGTGGAGGGGTCCGCACTGGCCAAGGAGATCTGCGCCCGGCTGGATGTGCCGTACCTGCAGTGCGGCAGTCTGGTGCTGGCCCTCAGCCCGGAAGAGCTGCCCCACCTGCAGAAACTGTATGAGAACGGCATCGCCAACGGCGTGCCGGGCATCCGGCTGCTTTCCGCAGAGGAAACGCTTGCCATGGAACCGAATCTGGCCCCCACTGTCGTTGGCGCGCTGTATGCGCCCAGCGCCGCCATCGTCAGCCCGTGGGAGTTTGCGCTGGCAATGGCAGAAGTGGCTGTGCGCAACGGCGTGGAGCTGCACCGCAGCTGCCCTGTGACCCGCATCGAAAAGACCGCCGGCGGCTGGGCGCTGACCACCCCCTCCGGAATTGTGGAAACGCGCTATATCATCAATGCGGCAGGCATCTCGGCGCAGGCCGTGCACGATATGGCCGCACCCCACAAATTTACCATCCAGCCCACCCGGGGCGAATACTACCTGCTGGATAAATCCGAGGGCAGCCGTGTGCACCACGTCATCTTCCAGTGCCCCAACGAAAACGGCAAGGGCGTTCTGGTGGCCCCCACCGTCCACGGCAACCTGATCGTCGGCCCGAACGCCGACCCCGTGGAAGGGGACGATACCGCCTGCACCGCCGCCGGGCTGGCCTTCGTCAGCGCCGCAGCGCGCCGCAGCGTGCCGAACATCCGCTTCAGCGAGTCCATCCGCAACTTTGCGGGCGTCCGTGCCAATGTGGACACGGGCGACTTCGTTATCGGCGAAGCGGAAGGCGCACCCGGCTTCATCGATCTGGCGGGCATGAAATCGCCCGGCCTTTCCAGTGCACCGGCCGTTGCCAGAGAAGCCGTCAAAATTCTGGAAGCTCACGGCGATCTGCCCGCCCCCAAGGCGGATTACAGGGATGGCCGCACCCGGGTGCGCTTCAAGGAACTTCCGCCCGAAGAAAAAGCCCGGCTCATTGCAAAGGAACCCGCCTATGGCCGCGTGATCTGCCGCTGCGAGACGATCACCGAGGGCGAAATTCTGGACGCTCTGCACGAAGAGATCCCCGCCACCACCATTGACGGTGTCAAGCGCCGCTGCGGTGCCGGTATGGGCCGCTGTCAGGGCGGCTTTTGCGGGCCGCGCGTGCTGGAACTGATCAGCAAAACGCTGGGCATCAGTCCGCTGGACGTGCTGCAGGATAAGGCCGGCACCAACGTCTTACTGTGCGAAACCAAGCAGGAGGGAGAGCACCATGATTGATCTGGTCATCGTCGGCGGCGGCCCTGCAGGCCTTGCCGCAGCTTACAGCGCATGGCAGCATGGTCTGCGCGATATCCTTATCTTAGAGCGCGACAACGAGCTGGGCGGCATCCTGAACCAGTGCATCCACAACGGCTTCGGCCTGCACCGCTTTGGCGAGCAGCTCACCGGCCCGGAATACGCAGGCCGCTGCATTGAACTGCTGCGCTCCACCGGTGTCCGGGTGGAGCTGGGCACGATGGTGCTGGACGTCACCCCGGACAAAAAGATCCACTGCGTCAGCCGGGAAAAGGGCTATCAGATTTTGGAAGCCAGAAGCATCATCCTCTGCATGGGCTGCCGGGAACGCACCCGCGGTGCCATTGGCATCCCGGGTACCCGCCCCGCCGGCATCTACACCGCCGGTGCTGCCCAGCGCTATGTCAACATGGAGGGCTATCTGGTAGGCAAGCGGGTGCTCATCCTCGGCAGCGGCGACATCGGCCTGATCATGGCCCGCCGCATGACGCTGGAAGGTGCCAAAGTACTGGCCTGCGTGGAGGTCATGCCGTATTCCGGCGGCCTGACCCGCAACATCGTGCAGTGCCTGCAGGACTTCGACATCCCCCTGTATCTGTCCCATACCATCGTGGATATTCAGGGCAAGGCCCGCGTGGAAAAGGCCACCGTTGCCAAGGTGGACGAAAACCGCCGCCCCATCCCGGGCACCGAGATGGAATTTGATGTGGACACCATCCTGCTCAGCGTCGGCCTGATCCCGGAAAATGAGCTGACCCGGCAGGCGGGCATCCCCATGGACCCTCACACCAAGGGCGCTGTGGTCTACGAGAATATGGAGACCGGCATCCCCGGCGTGTTCGCCTGCGGCAATGTGGTGCACGTGCATGATCTGGTGGACTTCGTTTCGGGCGAGAGCGACCTTGCCGGTGCTTCTGCGGCGGCCTATGTTTTGAAGGGCGAAGCCTCCGATACGGTTGTGCTTGACCTTGTTCCGGGCAATGGCTTGGGCTACACCGTGCCGCAGCGGGTGCGCCCCGCTGATGTGGACAGGAGCGTGAACATCTCCTTCCGTGTGCGGCAGAACTACGGCCCCAGCCAGATCACCGTGACCTGCGGCGGCAGGCAGCTGGCCCGGTTCAAGCGCCAGCGCATGGCACCCGGTGAGATGGAACACATCGCACTTCCAAAAGTCCTGCTGGAAAAAGCAGACGGCCCGCTGACCGTTGCGGTAGAGGAGGTTATTGCAGAATGAGCAGCATCAAAGAAGTCATTTGCATCTGCTGTCCCTGCGGCTGCCACTTGCAGGTAGACCCGGAAAATGATTATAATGTAACTGGAAACGCCTGCCCCAACGGTGCCGCCTACGGCAGGGAAGAGCTGACCCACCCCACCCGCATCCTCACCAGCACCGTGCGGGTAGAGGGTGGGCTGTACCCGCGCTGCCCGGTAAAAACTGCGCAGGCCGTGCCCAAAGAGAAGATGACCGAGGTCATGGCTGCGCTGGACCGCGTCACCCTGCACGCACCCGTCCGCACCGGACAGGTGGTGCTGGCAGATGTGTGCGGCACCGGCGTGGACGTTGTGGCGACGCGAAATCTGTGATACACACTCCTGAAACGATACGGAGGGAGCAAAAGCATGAGTACAAAATATGTTCTGGCGTTGGATCAGGGAACCACCAGCAGCCGTGCCATCCTGTTCGACAATGAGCAGAATATCATTGCGGTGCAGCAGCGCGAGTTTGAGCAGATCTATCCGCAGCAGGGCTGGGTGGAGCACAACCCCATGGAGATCTGGTCCACCCAGTATGGAGTCATGAACGAGGTGGTGGCCCAAAGCGGTGTCGATGCCCACGATATCGCCGCCATTGGCATCACCAACCAGCGGGAGACCACCATCCTGTGGGAAAAGGCCACCGGCCGCCCCATCTACAATGCCATCGTCTGGCAGTGCCGCCGCACGGCACCGCTGGTGGATGAACTGCTGCAGCAGCCCGGCATGGCAGACTACATCCGGGAGAATACCGGCCTGATGCCTGATGCCTATTTCTCCGCAACGAAGATCAAGTGGATCCTGGACAATGTGCCCGGTGCGCGGGAGCGGGCCGAGGCAGGGGAGATCCTGTTCGGCACTGTGGACACATGGCTGGTCTGGAAGCTGACCGGCGGCAGAGTGCATGTCACCGACCGCACCAACGCCAGCCGCACCATGCTGTATAACATCCGCACGCTGGACTGGGACGACACCCTGCTCAAAGCGCTGGATATCCCGCGCTGCATCCTGCCCCGCGTGACGGATTCCAGCGAGGTCTACGGCACCACCGACCTGTGCGGTGTGCAGATCCCGGTGGCCGGCATTGCCGGTGACCAGCAGGCTGCGCTGTTCGGACAGAGCTGCTTTGGCAAGGGCGAGGCCAAGAACACCTACGGCACCGGCTGCTTTTTGCTGATGAACACCGGCGATACCATCTGCCGCAGCCGGAACGGCCTGATCTCTACCATCGCCATCAGCCTGAACGGTAAGGTGGAGTACGCGCTGGAGGGCAGCGTCTTTGTGGGCGGTGCCGTCATCCAGTGGGTGCGCGACGGCCTGCGCATGATCCAGGAGAGCCGCGATGCGGAATACTACGCCCAGAAGGTGCCGGATAACGGCGGCATTTACATTGTGCCGGCCTTTACTGGTCTGGGTGCACCGTACTGGGATATGTACGCCCGCGGTGCCATTGTGGGCATCACCCGCGGCACCACCCAGAACCACATCATCCGTGCGGCAGAGGAGTCCATTGCCTACCAGAGCGCAGACCTCGTGGCTGCTATGGAAAAGGACACCGGCGTGCCCATCACCTCGCTGAAGGTGGACGGCGGTGCATCCCGCGACCAGTTCCTGATGCAGTTCCAGGCCGATATCCTGAACAAGACCGTGCTGCGCCCGGCCATCCGGGAGACGACCGCTCTGGGCGCTGCCTATCTGGCGGGCCTTGCCACCGGCGTATGGAAGGACCGGGACGAGATCCGCAGCCTGTGGCATTGCAATATGACCTTTGCCCCGCAGATGGACGAGGCCGAGCGCACCCGTCTGCTCTCCGGCTGGCACAAGGCTGTTGGCCGAAGCTGCGACTGGGCAGAGCATTGATAGTTTTCGCCCGACTTTATGGTTCACGCACAAAATATTTTTTAATTGTTTAGTTTCTATTGACATTTTGTTACAAAACGCTATACTAGAAGCATCCCAAGAGAAGTGAGATGGGGATGCACTGTATCGTCCAGATGCAGTGTGTCCCCATTTTTATTACGGAAAAATCAGATTCAAAAAGGAGGTCCCAAGCATGTCGCATCAAAAAGGTAGGTTGAAAAACAGCAAATTCTGGTTGTGCCTGTCACTGATTCTTTGCCTTGTAAGTGCCATCGTAGCGTCCGCTGTACAAACTTCTGGTGGGATCAGGATCAAGGAAATGAGCTGGGAAAGTCCCTCTGGACACCAGCTGGCCGCATACCTTTACATTCCACAGAATGCAACCAAAGACACACCGGCGCCGGGTGTTGTTACAATCGAAGGATGGTATAACAACAAAGAAATGCAGGACTTGTATAGTATTGAGCTGGCTCGCCGGGGATATGTGGTGCTGGCACTTGATCTGCACAGTCATGGCGACTCGGAAAGCCTGTCGATTGCAGAACTTTACGATGGTGCTGTGGGCGTCGATGGTGCAGTTCAGCTTATTGCAAGCCTTCCGTACGTTGACACAGCTCGTATTGGCGTTACAGGCCATTCCAGCGGCGGTACAGCTGCTAATATGGCGGTAGAGATCGATAATTCCCGGGAAACTCCTTTGATTGCTGCTGTTCTGCAGCAGGCTGGTGACTGGCAGGATGACACCGGCGGTGATCATAGCGGAGATTACGGCTCACGCAGTGTAGGCATTATTGCCAGTACCCATGATGACTTTTACTTTGGAACCTATGATGACGCTGGAAATATGCTGACCAATCCGGTAGCCTTCATGGAAACAGATGGTGCTAAAAAATTCCTGAATTTTAATGAGGACGGCTTTGCCGGTATCGCAGAAGGCGGCAAATATTATACGCGCGATTTTGATGGAAAGACCGCTTATCGCGTGATTTATCGGCCGAACATGATCCATCCTCTCGTTGCTTTTTCTACTACTTGTGTCGGCTATGCCGTTGATTTTTTTGATACAACGCTCGGCGCTCCAAAGCCCCTGCCTGCCAGCGATCAGATCTGGCCCATTAAAGCGGTGTTCAACAGCCTCGGCGTGATCGGTCTTTTGATCTTCATGGTCAGTTTCACGCTGGTTCTGCTTGATACTCCCGTATTTTCCGCTCTCCGCAGTGGTGAAATTGTACAGCCAGCCCCTGTGCAGGACAGCGGAGCCAAGGCATGGTACTGGGTTCTGCTGATTATCGGTGCAGTTTTTTCCGGTTCAAGCTTTTTGTTCTGCATGAATACCGTTTACTCAAAGACAACAAACTTCTTTGTGCAGACCGGCCCCCTGACGATCGGTACATGGGCTGCTCTTTGCGGCATCTTTGCAATATTCTGCTCTGCTGTTTTTTACGGTGCTTATGGAAAAAAACACGGTTGGAGTGCTCGAAGAGCGGGTCTGTATTTGAATCTGGAGCAGCTGTGGAAGACCATTGCCCTCGCTGTTATCGTGATCGTTGTTTCGTTCGGCCTTGTTTTTGCAGCACACTATTTCTTCCAAGTTGATTATCGGATGTATGTCGTTGCGTTCAAAACCTTCGGCGCTGATAAAGTGCTGATCGCACTTCGCTATCTGCCATTCTTCCTGCTGTTCTACGTTATGAACTCGATCTCGGCAAATTGCTTCAACTACAACACCATTGGCGGAAAAAATGGCAACATCTTGATTTTTGCATTCTTTAATGCGCTTGGTGCTATTTTTGTGGTTGCAAGTCAATATATCTACTTCTATGCAACGGGTTATCAGCTTTATGGTTTGACCGAAGGCCAGCGCATTGGTCCCATTTGGCTGTTCCCCTGTATGGTTCTTCTGTTTGTCACGCCCATCATGTCCCGCATCATCTACAAACGCACCCGCAATCCGTACATTGCAGGTCTGATAAATGCAATGTTTATTGTAATGATCAGCTGTTCCAATACTACTACCATTCTGGGCGGCGGTGAGCTGATTGCAACCACATTCTGATAAAACCTAGATTTTACATTACAGCCGCCGTGTAACTTATTTACATGGCGGCTTTTTTGTAGAATAATATAAATCAAGTAATTGATAAAAAAGGAGTCTTACCCAATGCATCCTCTTGCCGAAACCCTGCTGGACGAACCGGTGATCGCCGCTGTGAAAACGGACGAAGCCCTGACTGCTGCGCTGGCTTCGCCCTGCAGCGCCGTTTTTCTGCTGGCGAGCACCCTGCTCACCGTAGACGGTCTGGTGCACCGCATACATGATGCCGGAAAACTGGCCGTGGTTCACATCGACCTTGTGGACGGCCTTTCGTCGCGGGAGATCGCGGTGGACTCCCTCAACGCCCTGTGCCACCCGGACGGCATCATCTCCACCCGCCCGACCCTGATCCGCCGGGCGCGCCACCGCGGCCTGCTGACCGTTCAGCGGGCATTCATCCTGGATTCCCTCTCGCTGACCAGCCTGTCCGGTCAGCTGGAGCAGGGCAAGCCGGATTTTGTCGAGATCCTTCCCGGCATCATGCCCCGGGTCATCGCCGAGATCAGCGCCCGCACACAGGTGCCTGTCATTGCAGGCGGCCTGCTGCGGGACAAAGCCGACGTCATGGCCGCCATGCGCGCAGGTGCCGCCGCAGTTTCCACCTCTGCGCCCTCCCTGTGGGATATCTGAGCCAGAACAAGATCCCAGCTGAAGTACGAAAAGCATAATAGTATCCTGGTGTTTTATTGGATATGCCCGCCCACCGATGGAGCCGGATCTCCACGGTGAGCGGGCATTTTTTCGTTTTTGTTCGATTCGAGTGAATCTATTCAGCCTGCGGATTAACTCGATAATTTAAAGCAATACTACAAGCCGCACTCCCCTTAAAGTCTTTCTGCTTCCTGCATCTTAGCATCATACTGGATGGCAGAGATCGGCACGAAGCCCTCGATCATATCCAGTTTGCTGTTGACAAGGTCATCATACACATCTTTGATGGGCGACGTAATGGAAGGCTCCAGCTGTTCATTTGCAATTACGCTTTCCACCAGTGCTTGTTTGTTTTTCAGTTTCTGCGCCATATCGGGCAGGAAGTGATAATTTTCAATCATGCGCAGAATGATGTTTGCCATAAAATTTCCGCGGATGCTGCTCAACTCGATATAAATCGCTCCGGCATCCTCCACGGAAATTTGTGCGATGCTCATCAGGTAATCAGCCAGAGTCGTTTGCGTATCGTTCAAAATTCCCTGACTTGCCATCCTGCGTTGCAGGATATTCATTTTTCGATAGTCCTGAATTATACCGGTTTTTATCAGTACATTCCACTACTTTATGCCGTCACATGGGTGGCATTCTCTTTCACCGAATTGATCGTATCCATCAGTTCACTCCCTGTTTTGCCATCAAACAGGCGGGTAAACAGAATGGGTTGGTCAAAGGGTGGTTTCATCAGCACCGCTTTGCTTTCCACATAACCGTTCTGCTCGATGTAATGAATGACCTTCTGC
>CABQER010000029.1 GCA_902463235.1 uncultured Faecalibacterium sp.
TTCCTGATACCTCCGGCAAGGTGTCCGTCAAGCCCGATGGCACTCTGGATCGTGCATCCATGGCAACCATCACCAACCCCGATGACCTGAACGCTCTGGAGGCCGCCCTGAAACTGAAGGACGCCACCGGCTGCGAGGTCGTTGTTGTCACCATGGGTCCCCCGCCGGCAGAGGGTATGCTGCGTGAGCTGCTGGCCCGCGGCGCTGATAAGGCTGTTCTGGTCTCCGGCCGTGAGTTCGGCGGTTCCGATACCTTTGCAACCAGCCAGATCCTGGCTGCTGCCGTCAACAAGATTGGCGTTGGCCCCGAGGATGTTGTGTTCTGCGGCCGTCAGGCAATCGATGGCGATACCGCACAGGTCGGCCCCCAGATCGCTGAAAAGCTGCATCTGCCGCAGGTCACCTACGTTGCCGACATCCAGAAGGATGGCAACACCCTGACCGTGAAGCGTATGCTGGAGGACGGCTACATGATGGTCAAGGTGCAGACTCCCTGCCTGCTGACCTGCATCAAGGAGCTGAACCAGCCCCGTTACATGAGCGTGAACGGCATCTTCACCTGCTACGACAAGCCGATGGAAGTGTTTGATTACAACGCACTGAAGGACGATCCGCTGATCGAGGTTGATACCATCGGTCTGAAGGGTTCTCCGACGAACGTCTTTAAGTCCTTCACTCCTCCGCAGAAGGGCGCAGGCACCATGCTGAAGGGCGACGATACTGCCGCACAGCTGGCTGGTATCCTGGCCAAGAAGCACCTGATCTGATGAAAGGAGCATAGGATTACAATGGCTGATTTTAACGAATACAAGGGCGTATGGGTCTTTTGCGAGCAGCGCCAGGGCGCACTGATGTCCACTGACTTCGAGCTGGTGAGCGAGGCCCGTAAGCTGGCCGACGAGCTGGGCTGCGAGGTCACCGGCCTGCTGCTGGGCGACAACGTGGAGGGCATTGCCAAGGAGCTGGGCGGCTACGGTGCTGACAAGGTTCTGGTCTGCGACAGCCCGCTGTTGAAGGATTACACCACCGACGCATACGCTAAGGTCGTGTGCGATATGGTCAACGAGTACAAGCCTGAGGTGCTGCTGATTGGCGCTACCAACATTGGCCGTGACCTCGGCCCCCGCTGCGCAGCCCGTCTGCACACCGGCCTGACCGCTGATGCTACCCATCTGGATATCGACACTGCAAAGTACATCGACTTCCTGAAGGAGAGCTCCACCATCGACCTGTCCAAGCAGAAGTTCGATATGGAAGACCGCAACCTGAAGATGACCCGTCCCGCATTCGGCGGCCATCTGATGGCTACCATCATCTGCCCCCGCTTCCGTCCGCAGATGTCCACCGTGCGTCCCGGCGTTATGAAGAAGGCTCCCTTCGATCAGGCCAAGGCTGATGCCTGCCAGATCGTCAAGCCCGCCTTCAGCCTGACCGCTGAGGACATCAAGACCGAAGTTCTGAGCGTGGAGAAGGCCGCTGAGAAGCTGGTTGACCTGATCGGCGCAGACGTCATCGTCTCCGTTGGCCGTGGCATCAGCAAGGATGTCAACAAGGGCATCGAGCTGGCCGAGCAGCTGGCAGCCGCTCTGGGCGGCGGCGTCGTGGGCGCATCCCGTGCCGTCACCGATGCAGGCTGGATGACCGCTGACCATCAGGTCGGTCAGACCGGTAAGACCGTGCACCCCAAGATCTATGTGGCTCTGGGCATTTCCGGTGCCATCCAGCACACCGCCGGTATGCAGGATTCTGAGTGCATCATCGCTGTCAACAAGAACGAGGGTGCTCCCATCTTCGGTGTTGCTGACTACGGCATTGTGGGCGATCTGTTCAAGGTCGTGCCCGAACTCATCAAGCAGATCGAGGCAGCAAAGGCTGCTCTGTGATCGCCTGTTCCTGAGCATCGTTCAATAGCATAGCCTGAATTGTGAGAGGCCGTTGCACATTTTTGTGCAGCGGCCTCTTTTTATGCTTTTTAATGATGGAGCTGTTGTGCCGGAAGCTGTACAGCAGCTCCAATTTTGTCTCTCACGGGAAGGAAATGAAGAAGGGAACACGGCGAAGCGCCACAAAAGCGTACATAGAAACCGTGATATGCAAAATAATGCATATAAATACATAGATATGCAAAGCAAAACGCACCTGAGCGTTCTCAGAAGCGTGTGCAAACTGTTGCACTCGGCTGATTTTGGGAAGAAGCGCAACACAACTGTAACGTTTTCGGACTGTTTGTTACGCTTGGGTTGCGATAAAAGTGCGGGAAATTTTTAAAATATCTGTATTTTTTCTGCAAAATGGCCTCTGAACCTCTTGACGTCTGTACGTTTTTGTGATACTCTTGTGACACAAGAGTTGCAGATGTGATACAACAGAGTTGCAAACAAGTTGCAAAATCCAACATCACACTGCATAAGGCAACAGACCGGAGGCAATCTTATGAAGCGTGCAATGAGTACCGTAAAGAATATCGCAGCAGCTGCTATGACGCTGGCTGTGGTTTTTGGCTTTGCAGGCTTCAAGCCCGTCACCGCAAACGCCGCACAGGTTGCCGTTCCTGCTACCGCATCTGTGGAAGAAGAAAACTCTTACTTTGAGGAAGACGCCTACCAGCGTAGCTTCCTGACTTTGGTCAATAACGAGCGCGCACAGGCCGGTCTGGCTCCCGTTGCTCTGGGCGACAGCAGCCACAACGCCGCTGCAATGGAGCGTGCCGAGGAGCTGGCAGTTTCTTACTCCTACGTTCGTCCCAACGGTCAGCGCGATTTCACCGTTCTGGCAGAGAACGGCATCAGCGATGTATCCATCGGCGAGAACTACATGGCTGGCTGCTCCACTCCCGACGCTGCAATGGATCAGTGGATGGCTACCGATTTTACCCGCGAGCGTATCCTGAACGCCGATGCTACCACCGTGAGCGTTGGCTACTACGAAGGCGGCATCTACAATAACTACTGGGTGCTGATCTTCTCTTACCCCGAAAATTCTCACACTGAGGACTACCGTCAGGAAGTTCTGAATCTGGTCAATGCCCAGCGCGCAAAGTACGGTCTGACTGCTCTGGAAATGGGTGATGACGCTTTGACCGCCGCTGCACAGACCCGCGCCGAGGAGATCGCCGTTGTGAACTCCCACGTCCGTCCCGATGGTTCCAAGTGCTTCACCGTCCTGAAGGACTACGGCGTCACCGATACCCCCACCGG
Source organism: uncultured Faecalibacterium sp. (assembly GCA_902463235.1). GTDB lineage: Bacteria > Bacillota > Clostridia > Oscillospirales > Ruminococcaceae > Faecalibacterium. The sequence goes on from CABQER010000029.1 coordinate 3,198, forward strand.
CGAGAATGCCGCATGGGGCAGCGTCTCTCCTGAAGAGGTCGTCAACGCATGGATGAACTCCGAAGGTCATCGTGCTAACATCTTGAATCCTGAGGCTCGTAAGATGAGTGTTGGCTACTACTACAACAGCAACAGCACTTGGGGCCATCAGTGGATCCAGATCTTTACCAAGTGATCAACTGCTTTCTTCTTATAAAAAGACTGGCGGGGCCGCAAGGCTTCGTCAGTCTTTTTATTTGCGCCCGTTTGTGTTATACTTATTTTGAGTTATTATCAGGAGGATCTAACGTGGAGGATTACCGCACCGTCCGGGGCACGGCCACCGGCGAATATGAAGAGAAAAAGAGCCGCTTTATCGCGCAGCTCTCCTTTGCTGACAGTGAAGAAGCTGCCGTTGCCTTTCTGGAGCAGGTGCGGGCAGCCAACCGCACCGCGCGGCACAATGTTTACGCCTACCGCCTGCGGGCGGGCAACCGCGAGCGCTATTCCGATGACGGCGAGCCGGCCAAGACCGCCGGTACGCCCGCGCTGGAGGTGCTGCAGCACAGCGGCCTGACCGACCTGATCGTGGTGATCACCCGCTACTTTGGCGGGGTGCTGCTGGGCACCGGCGGCTTGGTGCGTGCCTACACCACCGCCACCGCCCGCGCACTGGAAAACGCCGAGGTCGTCACGGTGCGCAGCGTGGTGGAATTACAGGTGGCTGTGGACTACGCCCTCTACGAACGTGCGTCCCTGCTCATTGATGCCGCCGGGGCAAAGCAGGCACCGCCGGAGTTTACGGATCGCGTCACCCTGCGCTGGCAGATGCCGGAGCACACCGAAGCGCCGTTGCTGGAGCAGCTGCGGGAACTGACCCGGGGCAGCGCTCAGGTAACGGTGTCTGACCCGTTCTACGCACCATTTTAAAAAACAAAGTCTTTTTTGCAAACCGACACCGAACTTCCCCCTTCGACACGGCCGATGTGCTACAATTGCTGCAGCGCAGCAATTGGGATCGGTTGCGCGCAGAGGGGAGGGGAGAAGCCCAAAAAACAAAAGGAGGATCTGTATGGATGTGCGCCGGAGAACCGAGGAAATCGAGCACCTTACCTTTGCGCCGTGGGCGACTTTCAGCGATGCAAGCCGTGGCCGCGCTGTGCCGGAGCCGCAGGACCCGCTGCGCCCGGTGTTTCAACGGGACCGCGACCGGGTGCTGCACTGCAAGGCCTTTCGGCGTCTCAAGCAGAAAACGCAGGTGTTCCTTTCGCCGGAAGGCGACCTGTACCGCACCCGGCTGACCCATACGCTGGAAGTCTCGCAGATCGCCCGCACCATCGCCCGGGGTCTGCGCCTGAACGAGGATCTGACCGAGGCTATCAGCCTTGCGCATGATCTGGGCCACACCCCCTTCGGTCACGCGGGAGAAAAGGCGCTGAACGATCTTTGCCCGGAAGGTTTCCACCATTATATGCAGAGCCTGCGAGTGGTGGACCGGCTGGAAAAGGACGGCGAGGGATTAAACCTGACATGGGAGGTGCGCAACGGCATCATTACCCACACCAAGGGCACATGGGCCGCCACCCCGGAAGGGCGCATCGTGCGCTTGGCAGATCAGATCGCCTTTGTCAACCATGATATCGAGGACGCCGTGCGCGCCGGTGTGCTGGACGCTGCCACCCTGCCCAAGGACTGCACAGCGGTGCTGGGGCAGACCAAATCTGCCCGCATCACCACCATGATCAACAGCATCCTCACCCACAGCGAGGGGGATGTCCGCATGGGCACGGAGGAATACGAGGCGTTCCTCGCCCTGCGGGATTTCATGTACGCCACCGTGTATGTGGACAAAAACGCCAAGCGCGAGGAGCAGAAGGTGGACAAGCTCATTGCCGAGCTGTACGAGTACTACCTGACCCATGTGGATCAGATGTCTAACTTTTATGTGCAGCTGGCTTATCAGGAGGGGCGGGAGCGTGCCGTCACCGACTACATCAGCGGTATGAGCGATGAGTTTGCCATCCGCACCTTTGAAGAACTGTTCGTGCCCCAGAAATGGCACGTCCTTTAAAACTGGAGAGGTCGTTTAAAACAACATGATCCCACACGAATACATCGAGGAGCTCACCCGCCGCACCGACATCGTGGAGCTGGTGGGCAGCTATGTGCAGCTCAAGCGCAAGGGACGGCTGTACGGCGGTCTGTGCCCTTTTCACAGCGAAAAAACGCCGTCCTTCTATGTGTACCCGGACACCCAAAGCTTTTACTGTTTTGGCTGTCAGGCAGCCGGAGATGCCATCAGCTTTGTCAAGAAGATCAACAATATCAGCAGCGGGGAGGCCATCAAGATGCTGGCTTCCCGCGCCGGGATGCCGGAGCCGCAGGAGGACGACAAGACCGGACGTCTGCGCAGCCGGGTGCTTTCCATGAACAAGGAAGCCGCCCGCTTCTTCCACGCCTGCCTGAACTCTACCGTGGAGGAGGCACGGCAGGCGCGTGCCTACTGGCGGCGGCGCGGGCTGGACGATAAGACCATCGTCCGGTTCGGGCTGGGCTATGCCCCCAACGATGGGCAGGCACTGTACCAGTACCTGCGGGATAAGGGCTACAACCAGCAGGAGCTGGACGCCAGCGGCCTGTTCAAGCGCAGTCAGTCCGGCCGTATCTACTGCCTGTTCTGGAAGCGCGTCATGACCCCCATCTTTGACCTGCGCGGCAATATCATTGCTTTTGGTGGGCGTGTGATGGACGACTCCAAGCCCAAATACGTCAACAGCCCGGAAACGCTGGTCTACCACAAATCCGAGACGGTGTTTGCCATGCAAATTGCAAAACGCAGCGCTTCCCGGCGGTTCGTGTTGTGTGAGGGCTATATGGACGTCATCAGTATGCAGCAGGCGGGTATCGATACCGCCGTCTGCGCTTGCGGCACCGCGCTGACCCCCGGGCAGGTGCGCATCATCAGTGAGTATGCCGATGAGGTCATTCTGAGCTACGACTCGGACGAGGCCGGACAGAAGGCGACCCTGCGCTCGCTGGAACTGTTCCGCAACAGTCCGGTAAAGGTGGGCGTGTTGCAGATCCCCGGTGCAAAAGACCCGGACGAGTATATCAAGAAATACGGTCCGGAGCGCTTTCAGGCGCTTCTGGATGGAGTGGGCAACGCGCTGGACTTCCGGCTCAAGCGCCTGCGGGATCAGTATGATCTCTCGCAGGACGCGCAGCGTCTGCAATATATAAAGGATGCTGTGGAGATGCTGGCCGAGCGCTCTAACCCTACTGAGCAGGAGGTGTACGCCGGACGGCTGGCAGAGGAAACCAACATCTCCAAAACCGCCATTCTGGCGCAGCTGGGCACCGCAGCAAAGCGGGCGGGTGGCAAGTACCGCCGGGAGAAAAACCGCGAGCTGCTGCGCTCCGGCGAGATGGATCAGATCAAGGTGCCATACAGCGCAGGCGGCAGTCAGGCACTGGGCATTGCCAGTGCCCAGCAACGGCTGCTGGCAGCTATCCTGCGGGAGCCGCGCTATCTGGAACTGGCCAAACAGCAGCTGACGGCGGAGCAATTCATCCAGCCGCAGCAGAAGGAACTATACGAAGCGATGCTCAATTGCAGCCGGGAGGGCGTGGAGCTCAGCCTGACGGCACTGCGGGCATTTGCAAGCGAAGAAGCATTGAATGAACTGAGCCGACTTGCGGCACAATACAGCGATGTGAACTGCACCCCGGAGGATATCCATTTGTATCTGGACAGAATCGCCCGGGGAATGCCGGTTGCAAGCAAAGCTGCTGCAATGTCCGGCGATGAGATCACACAGTATCTTCAGTCGATGCGCGAAAAAAAGCAGGGGACGCTGCCCGAACAAGACTGATCCCTGTTTTCCCTCCGGCTGGAGCTGGAGAGAAAAGGAGCAGGAATCATGCAGAAATTGTCGCAAACGGAAGAACTTGCCCGCAGCCTTGCCGCAAAGGCTCACCGTCACACCCTGACACCGGAGCAGATCAGCCGTGCCATGGAAGAAGCAGATTTTGATATTGCACAGCTGGACGAGCTTTACGCGGCGCTGGAGCAGCGGGGCGTCCATCTGGCAGAGGGGGAGCCTACCGAACTGCCTGTACTGGATGATGCCCAGATCGGCAGGTTAGAGAATGAGCTGTCCTCGGAGGGTGTGGCGCTGGATGACCCGGTCAAGACCTATTTAAAGGAGATCGGCCGGGTGCCGCTGCTGACCGCCGGGCAGGAGATGGCGCTGGCAAAGGCCGCTAGGGCAGGGAATGCAGATGCCCGCCGCGCTTTGAGCGAGGCGAACCTGCGGCTGGTGGTCTCGGTCGCCAAGCGCTACGCCGGGCGGGGACTGCCTTTTTTGGACCTGATTCAAGAGGGCAACCTCGGCCTGATGAAAGCGGCGGAAAAGTTTGAGCCGGAGCGGGGCTTCAAGTTCTCTACCTATGCAACCTGGTGGATTCGCCAGTCTATTACCCGCGCCATTGCAGATCAGGGACGCACCATCCGCATCCCGGTGCATCTGGTGGAGAGCATCAACCGGGTCAAGAAAACGGCGGGTGACCTGCTGCACAAGAATGGGCGGGAGCCCACTGTGGAGGAAATCGCCGCCGCACTGGATATGGAGCCGGACAAGGTGCGGGAGCTGCTGCAACTGTCGCAAGAACCCATCAGTCTGGAAACACCGGTGGGGGAGGAAGAGGACGCCCATCTGGAGGACTTCATTCAGGACGAGGATGCCGGTGTCCCGGTAGATGAAGCCGGGCGTCAGCTGCTGCGGCGGGAGTTGCTGCATGTCCTTAAAAGCCTGACGCCCCGGGAGGAGCGGGTCATCACCCTGCGCTTTGGTCTGGAGGACGGCCGTGCCCGCACACTGGAAGAGCTGGGCAAGGAGTTCAACGTGACCCGGGAACGGGTGCGGCAGATCGAAGCAAAGGCACTGCGCAAGCTGCGCCACCCCAGCCGCGCAAAGCTGCTGCGGGATTATCTGGATGAGTGAGCATTCCATATAAGAGGACAAGGCCGCTGCACGGCATTCTGTGCAGCGGTCTTTTTTTGCGGCAGGGAAGTGCAAAAGTCACACTTCCGGGCACAAGAGTAAAGATAGACAAATTGCACAAGGGTGTTATGAACAGGAACGTGCAAAATAAAAAAATCAAGTACTTGGAAAGCAAACAACTACACGCTGCCGGGCGTTCGAAAACGAATCGAAAATTAAATTTATTTCGGCAAAAAACTGAAAAATGGCTTGACAACAGGGGTTTTCGGGTGTATACTGCATTAGTATCACATAATGGACTAGTGCGCCAAAAAAGGAACTGCGATGGCTGCCGCTTGAGGGCTTGCCCCGAAAAGTTTGTGCAAAATGCCGGAACGTTTCACAAGACGCGGGTCGAATTATGTGTGTCTGCTCAAATTTGACCCGTGTATACGACATCCCGTAGAGTATAAAAGTAAGGAGTGGTTGATTTTATGATGAAAGTCAAGCCCGTAAAGCTCGGCAAAACCGAGCGCATGAGCTTCTCCCACATCGACGAAGTCATCAGTATGCCGAACCTGATCGAGGTCCAGAAGAACTCTTATCAGTGGTTCCTGGACGAGGGCCTGAAAGAGGTCTTCCACGATATCGGCACCATTGAGGACTACACCGGCAATCTGGCACTGAGCTTTGTGGACTTCCGCCTGGATAAGGAGCCGAAGTACAGCATCAAGGAGTGCAAGGAACGCGACGTGACCTATGCAGCACCCCTGCGCGTCACCGCCCGTCTGCTGAACAAGGAGACCGGCGAGGTGAAGGACCAGGAGATCTTCATGGGCGACTTCCCCCTGATGACCGACGCGGGCACCTTTGTCATCAACGGTGCTGAGCGTGCGATCGTCAGCCAGCTGGTCCGTTCTCCCGGTGTGTTCTACGGCCATGCCAAGGATAAAGTTGGTAACGACCTGTACAGCGCCACCATGAACCCCAACCGCGGTGCATGGCTGGAGTACGAGACCGATGCTGCCAACGTGTTCTATGTTCGTATCGACAAGAACCGCAAGCTGCCTGTCACCGTGCTGTGCCGTGCACTGGGCCTGTCCTCTAACGAGGATATCCTGAACTATTTCGGCGAGGACGAGCGCATTCTGGCCACGCTGGAAAAGGATACCACCAAGAACCGCGAGGAGGGCCTGCTGGAGGTCTACCGCAAGCTGCGCCCCGGCGAGCCTCCCACGGTGGAGTCCGCTACCAGCCAGATCGATATGCTGTTCTTCGATCCGCGCCGGTACGACCTGTCCCGTTTCGGCCGCTATAAGATGAACAAAAAGCTGTCTCTGGCACGCCGCATCATGAACCATGTGGCTGCAGAGAACGTGGTGGACCCCTTCACCGGCGAGATCCTTGTCGAGGCCGACAAGAAGATCGACCGCAAGCTGGCCGAGCAGATCGATGCTGCCGGCGTAGATCTTGTCGTGCTGAAGATCGATGATCCCATGAAGGACCAGCCCCACAATGTCAAGGTCATCACCAACGGCTGCGTGGACGCACAGGCCATCATTGACAACTACTACCCCGCATTCAAGGGTGTGGATGTCAAGGAGTGTGGCATCAACGAGCGCTGCTGCCTCAAGGAGCTGCGCAAGATCCTTGATAACGCTTCCAGCGCCGAGGAGGTCATGGAGAGCCTGAAGAAGGATCACGACCTGCTCATCGGCCGTACCGTCACCATTGACGATATCCTGTCCTCCATCAACTACCTGAATGGTCTGGGCTACGGCATCGGCACCACCGATGATATCGACCATCTGGGCAACCGCCGTATCCGCAGCGTGGGCGAGCTGCTGCAGAACCAGTTCCGCATCGGCTTCTCCCGTATGGAGCGCGTTATCCGTGAGCGCATGACCCTGCAGAGCCAGGATCAGAGCGTCATCACTCCGCAGGCACTGATCAACATCCGTCCTGTGGTGGCGGCCATCAAGGAGTTCTTCGGCTCCTCTCCGCTGTCTCAGTTCATGGACCAGAACAACCCTCTGGCTGAGCTGACCCACAAGCGCCGTCTGTCTGCTCTGGGCCCCGGCG
>CABQER010000030.1 GCA_902463235.1 uncultured Faecalibacterium sp.
CCTCCACCTCTTTCACGTTGGGCGGCAGCTCATACACAAACTTTCCCCGGTCCTGCGCTTTGGCACCGATGACCCAGAGGGAGAACTCCTGCTGAGGCATAGCCTGAATATAAGCGTGCATCCATGTGGATACGCCGCCGTGGACATAGGGGTAAGACCCCTCCAGCACCAGACAGATGCGCATGGTCACGCCCCCTTCTTTTCAATGCGGACTGTGTCGGCATTGGCCTTGAGCAGATAAAGCTCTCCGGTCAGGCGGGTCAATTCGCCGCCCGTCACCTTGCCGGGAGTCCCCTCATTGGCGCGGAAGAAAAGCCACGCTTCATCGGCAAAATTGCCAAGGTGAAGTATCCACGCGGTGTCGGTGCTGTCCAGAGTGACCGTCAGCTGTGCATACCGCTGGATGGCAGCAGAGCACTCGGTGCCGGTCTGCCTGCGCAGATCCGGTGCTGCGGCACTGAGCCACTTGAGGTAATCTTTCAGACCGCCCTTATAGGTTTCCCAGCCTTCTGCCGCGCCGCGGTCCACATCCAGCAGATCGTCCGGGTGCATAAAGTGGGTGCTGACGTAATGCATATTCAACTCGCTCATCGCGGCCAGCCGCATATAGGTATCTCCCACCATACCGCCGGATACGATGCGGGGCTGCTCCACGACACCATCGCTGGCCACACCGAATTCCTGCACATAGGGCAGGGCTGTGCTATCCGCAAAGTATGTGCTGGCAATGGTGCGGATCTGGGTCACCTTGCTGCCCAGCACCTTCCGCCCGGCAGCGGAAAGGATGTTGGAGGGCGGCACATAGACGCTGCCCTCGGTGTTGGGCAGCACGGTCTTCTGAAAATCGATCAGTTCGTTCATCGCTGCCACAATGGCATCCTCGCTGGGCCACTGACGGTAGCTGTAAAGATCCTTGTAATCCGTATCGGGCAGCACCAGCGGCTGATGGTTGTAGCCGTGGAAGCCCACTTCCCCGCCCTGCTGCAGCAGCAGGCTGCCATAGTATCGGAACTGCTGGGTGTCCGGCTGACGGACCGGCGTGCTTTGGGTATCGTCCTCATAGTTTTCGATCATGACACCGGTAAAACGGATAGAGTATTGCTGTGCAAGCTTTACGAGATCCGGCCACCAGACCTTGGAATAAAAGTCCGCTATGCTCATCCCGTAATCCCTGCGGATATAACTACCATCGCCGCCGGGCACCGGAGACGGAAAATCGTCCAGATAGAACACCGCGCTGTTGATCACCGGGTAGGCAGCGGCATCGCACAGAAGGCTGAAGGACGCTGCATAGATGCCGCGCATGATCTTATCGTAGATGCCGATGTTGTCCACCACCACCCTGCCGGCACCGGACTTTGTGCCCCACACCAGCGGAACGCCTTCGTCCCCCGTGCGGGCATAGACTGTGGCTTCCTCCCGGAGACTGACACTGAGAGAGGATTCAAATGGGTCACTGAACTCATACCGCTGCCCGCCGCCCAGCATAAACTCCTCTGTGGGAACGATGCTTTCTGCGGTCTTATACTCCCACGAAGAGGACAGGACGCCGAGTTTGGGCGAAATGGCATCAAAATACGTCGTTTTCTGGGGCGTCATGGCAAACAGGACGCTGCCGCCGTCCCGCACCCAGTTCATCAGGTCGATCAGGCGGCTGCCCAACGCATCCAGATCGCTCATGAGGACCACAACGGTTTTATACCGGTCAAACTCCGGGATCCCTTCAAGCGAGGTCGTGTGTACATCCACAGCCCGCGTGCTCACCTTCATATCCAGCAAGATCTGATCGAACTGCTCTTTTGCAAGGTCTGTACCATGCTGCCCGGAATCGTAGAGCAGCAGGCAGGTGACAGGCTGGCCGAACATGGCGGTCTGTGCAGGCTCGACCTCTGTCCGGGGGAGATAATTGAGCTTGAATTTCGCTGCTTTGTATTGAATGCCGCTGCGCTCCGCAAACAGGATAGCGGCCATCGCCACGAACACGGCCCAGATGATCAGCAGCTTTTGCCAGCGGAACGTCCGCAGCCGGGAAAGGATCTCCTTTATCATTGCTGTTTCCCCTGCCAGAACCGCACGATCTCGCGGCCCCTTGCGCTGAGGTAGACCTCCTTTTCCTCGATTTGACCCAGTGTTTTTTGGATAGCCTCCCCATCTCGCAGCGCTGCTGCCAGCCGCAGGCAGAGCACCCACGGTGCCTCGCGCTGGGGCCAGCGCGCCGTAAGCTCTTCCAGCGTTTTCTCTGCGCGGTCATACTCAGCAAGCCGGAGCTGCACCTCTGCCAGCCTGCATTCCAGCATGCAGCTGCGGCGTCCGTCAAGATCTTCCAGCCGCTTTTTCAGCAGCTGCTCCAGCTGATGGCGCTGGATCTCTGCGGCTCTGCCCTGTACGAAACCGTCTTTCAGGTAGCTTTCCAGATAATCGCAGTATTCTTCCAGCACGGCGGCATCGTCCGGGGCAGCGGCATAGCGCTGCTCCAGCTTCTGCAATTTCAGGTCCGCCTCCTTGGTGATCTGCGACAGCGCCGTGGAAGCGTAGTGTACCACTTCGCTGTCGTTGTCCATGCGGGCCTGCTGAAGCAGGTCATAATAGCCTGCGGGGTCATCCGTCAGCACCGAGAGGATGAGCTTGCGTTTCTGCGCGGGACTGTCAACCAGCAGCGCTTCCTCCAGCGGAACGACCGTATCCTCGCCTTCGTCATCCGCCACAAGGATGCTTTTGTGTATTTCTTCGTTGATGTGCAGCTTTTCAAGTGTCTGTTCCCGCAGGCATCCGCCTGTAAGGCGGTTGGAAGTGTGGAGCAGCAGCACACACAGCGGCCCCCACAGCGGCACAAGAAGCATCACCGGGGCAAAATATCCCTCCACCTCCAGTACCCGGGTCCTGGCCAGCAGCCAGATCCCCCCGCATACGGCCAGATGTACTGCCAGCAGCACAAGACCAAGCCAGAACCCGTTATGCATGCGATGCCTCCTGTTTTGCAGCGCTGATCAGCCGCAGCTGCTCATCCAGCGGCACTGCAGTGACATGAAGCCCTTTTTCACCCAGCCGCTGGGTCAGCAGCGGCAGATTTTCTTCATCGGTCTGATTCATCAGCAGGTAAATGGCGTTGTTTGTTCCAACGCCTGCTGCATCGGTACTGCGGATGGAGCGCCTCACCCGGTCGTTGATTTCGGCCCGGTTTTTGAACGTTCCCGTCACCTGCAGCAGCAGATGATGGGCCATTTTGTCTTCCTGCAGGGTGCAGGCTGTAGCCAGCTGCTCCGCAAACACAGCCGGACGCAGCAGGCAGGTGCCGGGCAGATACCAGTTTTCTCGCACAACGCTCTCGTACTCAAAGGCCCGCACCAGTGCTGTTTCCACCAGTCCGCAGAGGATGCGGAACAGATTCTGGTAATACAGGGTCATCTGCTCTTCGCTGGCAGTATGCAGCCCGATCAGTACCACAAGGCTGCCGTTCTGCCGCACGCCTGCGGCATACATCGGACGTCCGGGGAGGAAGCCGCGATTCACCCACAGCCCTTCCTGTTCGATGGCGCGGAGCACATCCAGCCACTGCTCCACCTCCAGCGAGTGCGCCGGCTCCGGCGTCATTCCGGCACTGGCAGCGGTAAGGCGGGCAAAGCCATGGTTCTTTTCCATCCGGTAGATGGTGAGACTGTGGTTTTCCAGCACGTCCTCCATCACCTGCACCGTCTTGCGGTAGATCTCCTGCGGCTGCAGCATATCCAGCTGCTGGGTCACAGCATAGATCTTGCCAAAGCTGTCCCGGCGGCCAAGAATCTGGCGGCGGAACATCTGTTTATCCTCCAACGTATCCTGATACAGTTTCCGGGTAAATTCAAGCCGCTTACACAGCAGCTTGTTTTCTTCCTGCACGAAACGGGCGGTCTCTGTATTACGCAGCTGCACATAGCCGCAGGACGCTCCCACCACAAAATATACAATGAACGCCAACCAGTTGGCAGGCGCATAAAACAGCAGCATCAGGGTGGTACCCTGCCGCAGATAGCCCGCTGCCAGAGAAACAGACGCCAGCACAGCAGACAGCACGCCTGCATTGAGGCCGTAGACCGTGCCGATCAGCACAACGAACATCAGCCGGAAATCGATCATCCGGAACTGCGCGTCCGTGCCTGTAATACGCACCAGCAGTTCCGTGGCCAGCCACGCGGCAGCGATCTCCGCAAGCCGCAGCAGGAGCGGGCTCCGGCGGATCTTATCCACCATTTTGCGTATAGAGCTTTTTTTCTCTGTCTTCCGGGCGCACCACGCATGATAGATCGCCGGAAGATCATCCAGAATGCTGTACCGTTGGAACCAGCCGTACCTGCGGCGGACAGCATTATCTGCTGCGGGGTAGGTCTGGATCGTATCGGTTCCGTACAGCACCTTCAGCCCGGGCTGAAGCTTTTGCAGCACCTCACCCAGCTGCCCCTGTGTGCTCCCGAACACATCCGGCAGCGTAAATCGCTCCGGCTCCGGTGTCCATGTATCGAACACCCGGGCAACGAGATCGGCCAGTTCTTCTGCACAGAGCGCCAGCAGCGGCTGCGCGGCCTGTTCCTCCATTTGAACCGTACCAGTAGGCATCTGTTCGAATAGCCGCGCAAACTGATCTGCGCCGCTGGCCGAGACAGCATACAGGTAGGGCAGGCGGAACACCTTGACCTGAAGTTTGCTGGTTCTGGCGTAATGGAAGCAAAGTTCCTCCGCCGCATTGGCCAGCAGCGTTTTGCCGGAGGACGGCACAAATGCTGCCTCCGGCCCTGAGAGGTACAGCAGCTCCACCTCCCGCTCGCGGCAGGATTGCAGGACCCGGCGCAGGCGGTCCAGTTCACCCTCCTGATTCCCGTGCGGCAGAAGATATTCAGAAAAATAGACGACGCGGTCAAACTGATAGGTCTCTGCAAGCTGATCCAACAGCTGCCTGCTTTCCAGCGTCACCGTCTTGATCCGGGTGTCCGGCAGCGCCTTCCCTTTTGCGCGGGTAGTCAGCACATGATCATCCGGGAATGCCGTCTCGATCCACTCCTGCGTCAGGAACGCTGTAAAACCTGTGAGTAAAATCTCCATTGCATGTACCGTTTCTGCCCGTCCGGCCTTTCTTCAAAGGTTCAAAAGTTCAAAGGCTGGCGGTGCATATTTTTAAGAAAAACATCCTTTTATGCTAATGATAATATCATTCTTCGCAAAAAATAACAATAGTTTTTCCTGATCCAGCCGCCCGTAAAACGCGCATTTTTTCCCGGAAGAAATTTGTGCGGCCTGTGCGGTCTGTGCTTGTACGCACCCGTACGGCGAGCCAGCGCATATCATAAACTGTGCGTTCCGAAAAATCAGTGTCTCTATTATAGCATATCAAACAACAGTAGAACAGCGGGCGTAGAGCATTCAAAAAAATCAGGCAGCTGCTATTCTATAACAGCTGCCTGATTTTTATCCCCGCTCTCTGCGAAATACCAGGATCTTGTCTACAGACATCCCCCATGCAGCCGCCGGATCACCTTAAATGCGACCTCATGTTCTGAACCGCACCCTGTTTTTGTTTTTATGGAAACTCATGCTGTTCCATATGCAACGAGCGGGTCACTTCTGCGAACGCCCAGTGCCGTGGTCTCATACAAAACCCGCCCCGCAAACCGTGCACGGACTTCGCAGCTCTGCGTTCCATCGGAGCTTTTCCACCTGCCCAGCAGTTCATCTTTTAATACTTCCTGCCCGGCGCGGACTTCCGGGAACCAGTACCCATCCGCCGGTGCTTCTTCGTAGACGGCTTTTGCGATCTCTGTTTGCAAAACGGCATCGAACTCTCCTTTTCTTATTCCCAGATGGTCCATCAGACGGAGTACATCCTCGCGATCTGCATCCACCTCTTCGGAAGTCCAGCGGCCATTTCCGCCTCGCTCCAACAGCAAAGCCGGGATCCCTTTTTGTGCCGCCCAGCTGTACGCTCCATTTCGGGTCGTTGAACAGACCCGCATGGAAACCGAAAGAGCCTGTGCCGCCCTGCGGGTCTCCCGCTCCACTGTTTGCCCGGCTCCACAGGGAAAGAATACCAACGGGGCCAGTTCTTCATTCCAGTCTCCGCCGTGAAGGTCCAGAAGAAAATCCGCCTCCGGGTAAAGGAGTTTTTCGATTGTCCATGCCATCCGCTGGGTTTCCGTTCCGTCCGCCTTACCGGGAAATTCCCGGTTCAGGTTCCTGCCATCTGCCGGATTCAGTTGTTTTACCCCTGCAAAAAAACCTTTGGAATTGACCAGCGGCAGCAAAATGACCTGTCCATAGAGAGTAGCACAGTCCAGAGTTTTCACTAATTTTTGCAGAGCCAGAATGCCGACGTACTCACAGCCATGCACCCCAGCTGTGACCACCAGCGTCTTTCCGGGGTGCGCCCCGCACAGCAGCCACGCTTCCAGCGGTTCACCGCCGGGAACAGGCAGTTTTACCTGCCGTTTTTCGCCGGGGGCGATCTCAAAGCCGCACAGCGTCATGCCGATTCCTCCGTATCAAAGACGACAATGGAGCCCAGCAGTTTACGGGCATACTCGTCCTTCGTTTCACTGATGCGCTCGACCGGCAGGTTCTCTGTTACCCGGCCCTGATACAAAAACAGCACATCATCGCAGAGATAGGTAATGGAGGTCAGGTCATGGGTGATAAAGATGTACGTCAGACCAAGGCGGTCTTTCAGTTCCCGCAGCAAGTCCATGACCTGTACCTGCGTGTGCGCATCCAGCGAGGAGATCGCTTCATCAAACAGAATGATCTCCGGCTTGCAGGCCACCGCGCGGGCGATGCAGACACGCTGCAGCTGTCCGCCGGAAAGCTCATGGGGAAACCGGTCTGCAAAATCGGCAGGCAGACCGACCAGTTCCAGCAAACGGCTCGTTTCTGCTTTCCGATCCAGTTTTTTGCCCTCTCTGCGTTCCTGTACGGTCAGCCCCTCTCCAATAATATCCCGGATGCGGAACCGGGGATTTGCGGAGGTTGTGTAATCCTGAAACACGATGCTGAGTTTATTTTGCAGATTTCGCCGTCCGGCACGGGAAGCGTAGACCGAAACCCCATCCAGAACGGCTTCACCGCTGTCCGGTTTGAGCAGCCCGCAGAGCACACGGCCCATCGTGGATTTGCCGGAGCCGCTTTCCCCCAGAATGCCCAGACAGGTGCCCTCTTTTACGGCAAGTGACACATCAAACAACACCTGCTGCCGGGTATGACCAAAAATTTTATCCTGCCGCTCACTGCGGAAGCTCACATTGATGTTTTTGAGTTCAAGCATGGGCAGCCTCCTTTTTGCCGTTCAAAACAGCGGTATACCTGCGCATAACATCCGCACGCTTCTCTACCAGCAGTTTCGTATAGGGGTCTTGTGCATGATGCAGGATATGCCGGAAATCGCCGCGGTCCACCACAGCCCCGTGATTCAGCACCACGATACGGTCCGCCACGCGGGAAATGGCGTTAAGGTCATGTGAAATGAAGATCATGGCCGTGTTGTGATTTTCTTTGATATGCAGAAGTTCGTTGAGAATTTCATACTGGGTGATGGCATCAATGGCCGTGGTTGGCTCGTCTGCAATCAGAAGAGCCGGTTTCATGGCTGTTGCAATGCCGATCATGATGCGCTGGAGCATCCCGCCGGAAAGCTGATGCGGATATTTTTCCAGCACTTCCTCCGGGTTTCGGATTCGCATTTTTTCCAGCAGCTCCAGTGAGCGGGCATGAATTTCCTCTGCTGTCCAGTTATTATGCGCCGAAAACGTCTCAGCGATCTGCTGCCCAATGCGGTACAGCGGGTCAAAACAGGTCATCGGGTTCTGAAGAATGATGCCAACCTTTCCGCCGCGCAGACGGCGCAGTTCCTCGGCACTCTTGCCCAGAAGCTCTTCCCCCTGAAACTGTGCGCTGCCCTTAACATGGAAGCTGTGGTCCAGCAGACCCATCGCCGCTTTCATCGACATAGACTTTCCGGAGCCGCTTTCCCCCAGAATGCCGAGGCACTCGCCGGGAGCAACCGCGAAGGACACCCCGCGCACCAGCTCGATCTCCTTATGGCGGCTCTGCAAAGAAACGTGCAGATCGTTCAATTCAAAAACAGGGTTCATTTCTGCACCTCCTTGGGGTCCAGCACATCCCGCAGGGCATCGCCCATCAGGTTGAACACACAGACCAGCACCACAATGGCGATACCGGGAGCGATCATCTGCACCGGGTTCGACGTCATCACATTTTTTGCCTCATTGAGCATTGCGCCCCATTCCGGTGTGGGGGCCTGCACGCCCAGTCCCAGAAAAGACAGCGTGGAAATGTTGATGATCGCCCAGCCCACATCCAGCGAAGCCAGAACCACCAGGTCGGAAGTGATGGAGGGCAGCAGATGACGGAACAGGATGAACCGCTCCGGCATTCCCACGCAGCGGGAGAACTGGACAAAGTTGCGGTCGCGGTACTGCATGACGCCCGTGCGGATCATCCGGGCATACCACGCCCACTTGATGAAAACATTTGCAATGATGACGTTCTGGACGCTGACACCCAGCAGTGCCACCACAGCGAACACCATGATCTGGCTGGGAAAAGAGAGCATCACATCCACCACTCGCATGATAACTTCTTCTACGATGCCCCGGAAATAACCCGCCATGATGCCAAGGATGGCCCCCAGACTGATGGTGCCGAACATGGTCAGCAGGGCAAGGCCGAGGGTAGGACGGATGCCATAGATCATGCGGGAAAGGACACAGCGGCCCAGCTGGTCGGTGCCCAGCGGATATTGCAGGCTGTAGGATGCAAATTTGTTCAGGATATTGGTCTCATAGGGGTCGTTGGGCGCAATGACAGGAGCCAGAATGCCCACAAGACCCACCAGCAATATAAATACAACGGTAAACACTGCCGTGCGGTTGCGGAAGAATCGTTCTTTCATGGTCAGTCCTCCTTGCGCAGACGGGGATCGGAGACGGTCTGCAAAATATCAAACAGCAGATTGAACAGGACAAACAGCACCCCGATCAGCAAAACATAGGTCTGGATGACCGGGTAATCCCGATTGAAGATGGAGCTGATGCAGAGCGTACCGAGCCCCGGCCACGAAAAAACATTTTCGACCACGATGGTGCCGGAGATTAGCTGGGGGATGCTCATACCCATCGCCACGATGCAGGTGTGCATGGAGTTTTTCAGGATATGCCTGACCAGGATCGACTTCTGCGGCAGCCCGCGCACATTGGCGTAAAGCACATAGTCCTGTTTCATGTTTTCCAGCATATTGTTGCGGATCAGGCGGATATACGTTGAAATATAGCTCAATGCCACCGTGAAGGACGGCAGGATCAGATGCCGCCATGTTCCGTTGCCGTTGGTGGGAAGCCAGTTCAATTTGACGCCAATGCCCCACATCAGCAGCAGACCCACCCAGTAGGCAGGCATGGCAGTCGTCACAAAGACCAGTCCGCGCATGATCCTGTCAAACCAGCCGTCCTTATAGACTGCACAGAGGAAGCCGATGGGGATGCTGAGCACCGCCACGATGACAAAAGAAGTTCCTGCCAGCTGAAGGGTCGCAGGCAGGCAGCGCAGCAGCTCGCCCGCCACGGTGCGTTTCGGGTTGACATAGCTGATGCCAAAGTCGCCGTGGAGACAGCCCAGCACCCAATCAAAATAACGGACAAAGAAGGGTTTGTTCAGACCAAGCTGCTCTTCCATCGCAGCGATGATCTCCTCCGTGATCACGGGGGTCTGCTGGACGCGCAGTGCGACCTCCGCCGGGTTGGAGGGGATCAGATTGATAAAGCAGAAGCAGACGAACGAAATGGCCAGCAGCAGCGGGATCGCCATCAACAGTCTGCGTACAACATAGCGTTTCATGGGCAGTCCTTTCTTCAAGAAAAGCCGCTCCATACCCGAAGCGGCTTTTCCTGTCAATTCTTATTCAAAGTACATATCCGCAAAGGGTACATCGTACTGGTCGGTGCCAAAGTGGACGCCGTGCAGAGCAGAGGTGTACAGAGCCTTGTTGCACTCATAGGTCAGCGGCAGATACATTGCATCCTCGTGCAGGTTGGTCAGGACCGACTTATACAGCTCCTGACGCTCGGCCTCGTCCGTGGAAGTCAGGATCTTGGTAATGGCTTCGTCGATTTCCGCCTTGTCCTCAAGACCCTGCTGAGCGGCATAGTCGCCATAGACCGGGGC
>CABQER010000031.1 GCA_902463235.1 uncultured Faecalibacterium sp.
TGGTGGAAGAAAACCACATGTATATCCGCATCGCCTCCAACGATTTCTTTGCCGTCTCCAAGGACGTTGTCTCCAAAATGATCGTGGGCGAGTACACGGCACAGCAGGCTTATCGTGCGTTCAATGCCCAGCTTCTTGCCGAAGAAACGCCTGCCGATGACGAGATCGTGCTGACCTCCGGGAAGAGTTGCTCCAATGTCTTCCACGCAAACGGCGGCAGCGCCTCCTTCTCCGTTATGGCGAACACGCTGCGGGGCGTTTATGGCACCGATGTGCTGCTTGCCACCGCAAACAGCTTTACCGGCAGTGTGCTGCAGGCAGATTATAACAAGAAAATGGCCGCTTCCATGATCATGCCCAACGGTCTGATGTCCCGCCAGCGCACTATGACCGGCGCAGAGCTGAAGGAGACCGTCCGCGCCTTTGTGGAGGGCTGCGAGGGCGGGTTTGTGCCCTTCAACCGCGGCTCTCTGCCGGTGGTCAGCGGCATTGCCGTGGAGGTCAAAGAGGCAGGCGGCAGCTATACCCTGACCGGCATCACCCGGAACGGACAGCCGCTGGGGGACGACGACACCGTTACCGTGACCTGTCTGGCAGCGGAAAATCAGATGGAAGCGCTGCTTGCGAGCGAAAGCGGCAGGTCTTTGGAGGGAGATACATGGGTAAAAAACAGATGGCGCGATCATCTCTCCGGCGGCGGCGCAGCGCTTGCAGAGCCTGAAAACTACATGACACTGAGGTAAGCGGGATGGAAGACGAAAAGCACGGATCCAAACGAAACTGCCATCCCCGGCAAAAGTGGCTCCCTGTTGCGGCCATCCTTCTTCTGGTCTTGCTGATAGCAGGTTTCAGCGTTCGGTACATCTCGTTTGTGTCCCAGACCATCTATCAGGAAAGCACCTCGCATCTGGAAGAGGTGCTGCATAAATCCAATAATATGCTGAAAGAGATGGTGCGCAAGAACCTGACCTACCTGCATCTGTACAACGGCTTTCTGGAAACTACCTCGGATGAGGCGGAGATTCAGGCGTATATCGGGGCGGCGCAGCAGGCGACCGGATTTGCAGACTTCTACTTTCTTACCTATGACGGCAACTATATGACCGTGACCGGGGAGACCGGCTACCTTGGCCTGCAGACCAATCTGGACGAAGAGCTTGCCAGCGGTAACGATATTGTGATGAATACGGCTCTGCCCGGCAAAACCCAGATGCTGGCGTTCATCTGTCCCGAAACGCAGGGCAGCTACCGGGGCTTTGCCTACGATGCCGTTGCCATCTCTTATTATAATGATGCGGTGCTGAGATTGCTGGACAGCTCTGCCTTTGAGGGCAATGCCAGCAACTATGTCATCTACCCGGATGGGCGGGTAGTCATCGACAATTCCGTAAACCGCACGGAAACGATCTACAACTTCATTGCGATGCTGCGCGACCATTCCGACCTTTCCGAGGCGCAGATCCTGGATCTGTCCAATGCCTTTGCACAGGGCAGCAGCGGAAACATGAAGGTAAAGCTGGGCGACACCAGTTATTATCTGGTCTACGAGGACACGGCGGTCCAGAGCTGGACGATGCTGGGACTTGTCCCCGTCAAAATCGTCAATGCCAATCTGGATAAGCTGTGGTTCCATACGATACAGATCGCAGCGGGCATCGCCGCAGGTCTTGCGGTGCTGGTCATTCTGCTCATTGTGCGCAGAAGCCATACGACCCTGCGCCGGAAGAATACCGAAATCTCGTACCGGGACGAACTATTCCAGAAGCTCTCGCTGAATGTGGACGACGTTTTCCTGATGCTGGACGCAGAGACCTCCAAGGTGGATTATGTCAGCCCGAACATTGAGCGGCTGCTGGGCATCCCGTGGAGAGAAGTCCGGCAAAATGCCTTCGCTCTGGACAAGCTGGGCGCCCCGGAGAACGGCGAAAGCTTTCTGGATGGGCTTCTCAGCGGGCAGCAGCGGGAATGGGATCTCGAGTTTGAGCATCTGGAAACCAAAGAGCGCCGCTGGTTCCATAACATCGCCATAGGCAGCGAGGTGGAGGGCAGGACCAAATACATCCTTGTCATGTCCGACCGCACCGCCGACAAACAGGTGAATCAGGCGCTTTCGGATGCCGTTGCCGCCGCCGAGACTGCCAACCGCGCCAAGAGCACCTTCCTTTCCAATATGTCCCACGACATCCGCACCCCCATGAACGCCATCATCGGCTTTACCACACTGGCGATCAGCAATATCGACGACAAGGAGCGGGTGAAGGATTATCTGGCCAAGACCCTTGCTTCCAGCAGCCATCTGCTCTCCCTCATCAACGATGTGCTGGATATGAGCCGCATCGAAAGCGGAAAGCTCCATCTGGAAGAGGTGGAAGTCAACCTTTCGGAGGTGCTGCACGATCTGAAAACCATCGTCAGCGGGCAGATCTACGCAAAACAGCTGGAGCTTTATATGGACGCGATGGATGTGACCGACGAGGATGTCTACTGCGATAAGACCCGGCTGAACCAGATCCTGCTGAACCTGCTGTCCAACGCCATCAAGTTTACCCCAGCGGGCGGCACGGTCTCGGTGCGGGTGCGCCAGCTTGCCGGGCAGGTGCGCGGCTGCGGGCAGTACGAGTTCCGCATCAAGGACAACGGCATCGGCATGAGCCCGGAATTTGCCAAAAGGATCTTTGAGCCTTTCGAGCGGGAGCGCACCTCCACGGTCAGCCGGATCCAGGGCACCGGCCTTGGCATGGCCATCACCAAAAACATCGTGGATATGATGGGCGGCACCATCGAGGTGCAGACAGCGCAGGGCAAGGGCACCGAGTTTATCATCCGCGTGCCCATGCGTGCGCAGGCAGAGCACCGTCCGGTGGAAAAGATCACCGAACTGGAAGGCCTGAAGGCACTGGTGGTGGACGACGATTTCAACACCTGCGACAGCGTGACAAAGATGCTGGTCAAGGTGGGAATGCGCGCGGAGTGGACCCTTTCCGGCAAGGAAGCGGTGCTGCGCGCGCGGCAGTCCATCGAGATGAGCGATGCCTACCACGCCTATATCATCGACTGGCGGCTGCCGGATATGAACGGCATCGAGGTCACCCGCCAGATACGCAGCCTGAATGACGATACCCCCATCATCATCCTGACGGCCTACGACTGGTCTGACATTGAGGTGGAGGCAAAGGCCGCCGGTGTGACCGCCTTCTGCGAAAAGCCCATGTTCATGTCCGACCTGCGCGAGACCCTGATGAGCGCCCTCGGCCAGAAGCTGACAGATGCATCGCAGGAGCTTCTGCCGGAAAAGAACGCCGACTTCAAGGACAGACACATCCTGCTGGTAGAGGACAACGAGCTGAACCGCGAGATCGCGCAGGAGATCCTGCGCGAGTACGGCTTCCGGGTCGATACGGCGGAAAACGGTGAAGTGGCGGTGGAAAAGGTGAGCACCGCAGCGCCGGGCAGCTACGATCTGGTGCTGATGGATGTGCAGATGCCGGTGATGGACGGCTACACCGCCACCCGGAAGATCCGCGCACTGGATGACCCTGCCCGGGCAAAGCTCCCCATCCTTGCCATGACCGCCAACGCCTTCGACGAGGACCGCCGCAACGCCCTGGAAAGCGGCATGAACGGCTTTTTGTCCAAGCCCATCGTGATCGGCGACCTCGTGCAGGAGCTGCGCAAAATTTTGTGAGCCAAACGCCTGTCAGACAGAAAAGAAATAAAGCACCCGCAGCATTCGCTTCCAGAGGTCAAGAGCCTCTGCAAAGCCTGCTGCGGGTGCTTTTGTTTTTGTCGGCTGGCAGCCGTTATGATTTCAGTACATCTGCGAGGACCTGCAGCAGATGCGGAATATCCAGCGGCTTTGCAATGTGGCCGTCCATACCGGCCTTCAATGCATTCTGACGGTCTTCTTCAAAGGCGTTTGCCGTCATTGCAAAGATGGGGATGCCTGCCTTTGCAGCATCCGGCAGAGCGCGGATCTGCCGCGTTGCCTCGTAACCGTCCATCTTGGGCATCTGGATGTCCATTAAGATCAAATCGTACTGCCCGGGGGCCGCCTGCTTCATCTTCTGGACAGCGATCTCGCCATCCTCAGCAGTGTCTACCGCAAAGCCCGCTTCCTTCAGGATCTCCAGCGCGAGCTCGCGGTTCAAGGCATTGTCCTCCACCAGCAAAAGCTTCTTTCCCTTGAGCTCGGAGGCATCTGGCTGCGCTGGCTTACAGGCAGGCTCTGCACCGTACGGTTCCGCCAGCACTCTGCGCAGTTCGGAAAGGAACAGCGGCTTTTCGCAGAAGGCGGTCACTCCGGCAGCGCGGGCCTCCTCTTCAATATCCGTCCAATCGTAGGCCGTCAGAATGATGATAGGGCAGCTTTTCCCGATCAGCTTGCGGATCTGCCGCACGACCTCGATGCCGTTCATATCGGGGATGAGCCAGTCGATGATGTAGACGCTGAATTCGTCGCCCTGCTCCATGGCGTATCGGGTGCGGATCACCGCTTCCCGGCCGGAGATCGTCCACTCCGGCCGCATCCCGATCTTGGACAGCATGGTGCTGACGCTCAGGCAGGTGTCGGTATCGTCGTCTGCTACCAATGCGCGCAGCCCTTCCAGCTGCGGGAGCTGCTTGGGCTCCACCTTTTGTCCGCTGAGTGCGAAGCAGAGATCTACGATGAATTCGCTGCCCTTGCCCGGTTCACTTTCGATCGCGATGGTGCCGCCCATCATATCCACAATGTTCTTGGTGATGGACATGCCCAGGCCGGTACCCTGAATGCCGCTGACGGTGGAGCTTTCCTCCCGGCTGAACGCCTCAAAGATGTGCTTCTGGAACGCTTCGCTCATACCGATGCCATTGTCCTTGATGCGGAACTCATAGCAGCCACGGCCCTTGGGCGCACCGTTCTTCTGGGCGATGCGGATGCTGATCGTACCGCCTGTGGGAGTGAACTTGATGGCGTTGGACAAAATGTTCAGCAGGATCTGGTTCAGCCGCAGCGGGTCGGTGATGATGTCCTCGTTCTCCACGTCCATGGTATCGATGAAAAGCGACAGCCGCTTTGCCGAAACATCGGGTTGGATGATGGAGCGCACATCGTGGACGAGGTCCGGCAGATGCACCGCTTTCTCTTCAATTTTTACTTTTCCGCTCTCGATACGGCTCATATCCAGCACATCATTGATGAGGGAAAGCAGATGCTGGCTGGAGGTAGAGATCTTTTTCAGGTAATCCAGCACCTGCTCCTTATTATCAATATGGGTCGCAGCCAGCGAGGTGAAGCCGATGATGGCGTTCATGGGGGTGCGGATATCGTGGCTCATATTGAACAGGAACTCCCGCTTGGCACGGTTTGCCGCACCCTCGTGCTGGAGTGCGATCTCCAGCTTGCGGTTCTGTTCCTCCAGCTGAGCCTGATACTTCTTCTCCTGCTCTTTCTTCTGCTGCTCCATCTCCTGCACGGAGCGTCTGCGCAGCACCCGAAGGACCATTACAAGCAGGATGTAACCGGCCAGCGCCATCAAAATCAGCGGAAACGATTCACGGAAGACGGATCTTTCATCCGTATACGCGTAGAGATCGAAAGACCTTCCGTGGCAGTACATTCCAACATAGCAGCCGGAGCCGTTCCAATCGTGGGTATGGGTCAGCGTTTCGGCAGCCCCGGCTTTGCGGATCTCCCGCACCGGCAGACTGTCCGCAGCATCCTGCCCGATGAGCTCCGGGCGGTTGGAGGCAATGACCTGATTGTTCTGCACGATGAACAATGTGCCGCTGGTCTCGACCGAGTAGCCGTCCAGTACGCTCTGGATGGACAAGGCCGTTCCCTCTACAAATTCTGCCGGGGTATAGCGGTAGGCAAGCAGGATGACCTCTTTGCTTTCTGCCCGGTGTGCCGCAACATCCACGGCAGACCCATCCTCCAGCAGGATCCGCTTCAGATAGGTCTTTTGCGGGTAAGAGAAAACGTCCAGAACGGCATCATTCTTGAGCGGTTCTCCAAACCGGGCATAGCCGATGCCGTTGGTTGTGGATTCGCACAGGAGCGTACCGTCCGGGGCCAGAACCGAAATGCCTGTGAGCCAGAGCAGCTCTGTCTGCCTGTTCAGGCACTGCGGGTCAGAAAGGTCGAGCGCAGGGTCCTGTGCCAGCTGATGCACCGATACCGCCGTGCGGCGGAGCGCTTTGGCCACGACCGTATCGTTGTGCTTTTCAAAGCTGGTGGACTGGGATTTGACAAAATCAAGGATCTGGCAGAAACGAGCCTCCGTTGCGCGCAGTGCCTGCCAACTCGAGAAAAAAACGACGCCGGCCATAAAAAGCACGCCGATGACCAGATAGAGCCCCCATCTCCATGTATCTGAGATGGTTCTGTTTTTACATGCCAATGGTGTCCACCTCCAGATACTGCGAAGCGTGTTCAAGATACTTGCCAAGGATCTGCTCCAGTGTGCCGTCTGTGCGCATCTGCGCAAGAACAGCGTTCAGCTGGATGTCCAGCCCGCGGCTGTCGTTTTTGGCAAAGGCGATGCCCAGCCCGGTGACCAGCAGCGGTTCCTCGAGGATGCGGAACTCCACGGAATTGTCCTTCATGTATTGCAGGATGGCCGTCTCATGGGCAGCGATGGCATCCACATAGCCGCAGGCCAGCATCGCATACTGCACGCTGCGGTCTTCGGTGCTGAACACCTCGACGGTCTGCGGGATGCGCGGGTCGGAGCCGCTGAGAAAGATCTCCTCCGGCTTGCCGGTGCTCTGCACGGCGATGGTCTTTCCGGCAAGGTCGCCGAGTGTCCGGATGCTGCTGTCGGCATCCACCGCGGCCACCTGACGGCTCACCATGTAGGGTCCCGCCCAGCGGTATACCTCCTCGCGCCCATCCATGGAAAAGCAGCCCCAGATGCAGTCGATGGTACCGCTTTCCACCAGAGCTGTTTTTTGCTCCCAATCGATCGGTTCAAACCGGGCAGCATATCCCATGCGGCGGAAGGCTTCGGTGGCGATCTCCACGTCGATCCCGGCGGGTACGCCGTCATTGTTCAGATAAATATAGGGCGGATAGGTATCGCTTCCCACAATGAGCTGCGGAAGACTGCTGTCCTTCGCGTTCGTTCCGCCGCAGGAAGTCAGACTGCCGACGGCAGCAGATGCCGCCAGCAGGGTGCAGCCGCGCAGAAATGCACGGCGTGAGATTCTGTGTTTCATTTGGGCTTTTTGTTCTCCTGTTTTATTGCATCCATTGCTCAGTTGTGCTGCTGTAATTCTTCTTTCAGGTCAGCCTGAATATCCGTCAGGCACTGCAGCAGCAGCGGGTTGAACGCTCCGCACTCGCCGTTCAGGATCATCTGCACGGCTTTTTCGTGGGAGAAGGCTTTTTTGTAGCAGCGTTCGCTGGTCAGTGCATCGTACACATCAGCCAGCGAGACCAGTTGTGCGCTGATGGGGATCTCGTCGCCCTTCAGCCCATCCGGGTAGCCGCGCCCATCCCAGCGTTCGTGGTGCCAGCGGGCGATCTCGTAGGCCGTTTGCAGCAGCGGCTGCTCTGCAAAATTATCCAGATCATGCAGCATCTTGGCTCCCAGCATGCTGTGGGTCTTCATGACCTCGAATTCCTCCGGGGTCAGTCTGCCGGGCTTATTGAGGATCTTTTCGTCAATGCCGATTTTTCCGATGTCGTGCAGGGCGGAAGCCAGCGGGATCATATCCTGCTGTTCCGCAGAAATCGAGTATCTGCTGCTCTCCAACAGACGGCGGAGCAGCAGCTCGGTGATGATACGGATGTGCCGCACATGGGCGCCGCTTTCGCCGTTGCGGAATTCTACGATATGGCTCAGTACACCCACCAGCATATCCGTGTTATTCTCACGGGCGCGGATCTGCTCAGAGACCATCTGCACCAGCCGCCGCTGCTTGGCGTACAGCTTGATGGTGTTGGTCACACGGCGGTACACGATACGAGCATCGAAGGGGCGATTGACATAATCACTTGCGCCCAGCTCATAGGAACGCCGGATCGTCGCATCGGAGTCCTCGCTGGAGATCATAATGACCGGGATATCCTCGATGGTGTGGTTGGCATTCATGGCTTTCAGCACTTCAAAGCCGTCCATAACGGGCATATTGATGTCCAGCAGCACCAGTGCAATGTTTCCGGCTTCTGCCTGCAATTTTTCCATGCATTCCCGTCCGTTTTCTGCTTCCAGGACATGGTAACTGTCCCTCAGGATCTCTGTCAGCATCATGCGGTTCATTGCGGAGTCATCCACAAGTAAGATCTGTGACTTGTTCTGCAAAAGTTTTTCCAAAGCCGCCATGTCATGCCCCGGAACCTCCACCATGACGGCATTCTTGCGGCACTTTGCCTGATACATCAGCCGGTCTGCCCGGCGAACGATGTTATCCATCGGGTCGGCGAGGGACTGTATCGTTCCGCCAATGCTCAGCGAGATACGGAAATGCGAATAGCCGGGTACAGATGCCATCTGCGCGGCGGTGCAGATCTGTTCCAGTTTGGTCTGCAAACAATCTCCCGGAATGCCGGGTAACACCAGCAGAAATTCGTCTCCGCCGTAGCGGATGAGCAGGTCCGACTTCCGGATGCAGGACTGGATAGCGTTTGCCACCGTTTTCAGTGCCATATCCCCGGCGTAATGTCCATAGGTGTCGTTGCAGATCTTGAAATCGTCCACATCCATCAGCGCGACACCCGCCGGGCCGGTGGATTTACGGACAACTTCTTCGTAATAGCGGCGGTTGTAAATTCCTGTCAGCGGATCCCGATAAAGCTCGTCTTTGAGCTGCTGCTCCCGTGCAGCGCGCTGTCGGGCTGTTTCGTCCTCCGATACTTTCTGATTTTCGGTCAGTTGTTTCAGCGCCTGCTCCGATGCGGCAAGAGCGGCTCCCTGTTGATGAAGTTTTTTCAACAGCTGCTGCTCACGCGCTTTGTAATATTCCTCGATCTCGGAAAGTGTATTCACGTTCTGACCCTCTTCTACATCATCTACATCATTTGTGTGTTTCATCTGCGGAAACGTGCTTTTCCGCTATTTTTTAATGGGGAGGGGTAACGCGGAAGCGTTTTACGGTCTGTTCCAGTGCTGCAATGTCCACGGGCTTGGAGAGATGTTCATCCATGCCGGCTTCCTTGCTCTTTTGCATATCCTCAAGGAAGGCGTTGGCAGTCATGGCAAGGATGGGGATGATCCTGCCCAGCGGATTTTCGCCATTGCGGATGCGGCGGGTGGCCTCCAGGCCGTCCATCACCGGCATCTGCACGTCCATTAAAATCATGTCGTACTCGCCGGGCTTGACGCTGGCAAAGGCATCCACGATCTCCTGACCGTTGGAGCAGACGGTGCAGCTTGCGCCCTTGGATTCCAGCAGCATTTCCAGGATTTCGGCGTTGATGGCGTTATCCTCGGCGCAGAGGAACTTCATGCCGGACAGGGGCGAAGTTTCTTCCGCTTCCTCCGGCAGGGCCTGCACCTGCTGCGCATGGTCTGCCTCGGCGTCAATGGGAAATTCCAGCACCACCTCAAAGCGGGTGCCCTTGCCGGTGGCGCTTTCCACATTGATAGAGCCGCCCATCAGGTCCACGATGCTCTTGGTGATGGCCATGCCAAGGCCGGTGCCCTGCACCTTGTTGGTGCCGGATTTTTCCTCGCGGGTAAAGGGGTCAAAAAGGGTCTTTTGGAACTCCTCGCTCATGCCGATGCCGTCATCCTGCACCACAAAGCGGTACCGGGCGAAGTGCTCGTTCCGGGGCAGCTCCTCCACCTCCAACCGGATATGCCCGCCCCTGGGCGTATATTTGACCGCGTTGGAGAGGATGTTCATCAGCACCTGATTCAGGCGGTTGGGGTCCGCCAGTACGTTTTCGTGCTGCAGATGGGTGTTTACCGTAAAGGTCTGGCGGCGCTGGCCTGCCTGCTGACGGATGATGCTGTCCAGCTGGCTGACCTGCTGGGGCAGGTTCATTTTTTCCACATTCAGGGTGGTCTTGCCGCTCTCGATGCGGCTCATATCCAGAATATCATTGATGATGCCCAGCAGCAGCTGACCGGAGCTTTCCAGCTTGCCCAGATGCTCGGCCAGCTTTTCCGGCTGGTGCAGCT
>CABQER010000032.1 GCA_902463235.1 uncultured Faecalibacterium sp.
GATAGCGCAGCTCATTGTTGGCTTTCATGCGACCTTCGAGGTCTTTCACCACCGCTAGCGAGTCGTGATACTTGGTTTCCAGTTCAGCGATGCGCTGGTTCAAGGTGTCCTCGTCGGTCAAGCCCTTTTCCTGCAGAAGCTTCACGGTCTGTGCCATAATTTTGAGATTGTGTTTCGTGAGCCAACGCTTATAGCCGATGCCCTTGTCCTCGATCATCCTCGACTGGATGTCGATCAGTTTCCCGATGGCATCCTGCTTGAACTGCACCTTAGGTTTGCGTTCGGCGTTTGCCTGCAACGTGGCAAGCACTGCCGCCTTATCGAACTTGTCACCGAGATGTTTCGCTCGGATGAACTTTGTTCTTCCAGCAGGCAGATAACTTAGGCATCCGCGACTTTCCTTGACGGCAATGCCGTACTGCTGCAAGAGCCTGTCGGAAAAATCTTCAAAGCTCGTGGCACGGTACAACACTGAAGAAATCTGTTTCCGTAAAGTGTCTTTCACGGTTTCAAACTTCTTCTGCCGGGGCTGCTGTCCAGCTGCGGTGAGGACTGCGTTTTCATGATCAAGTTTCAACTGGCCGCGCCTACGCGCCCAATACTCAGCTTCGCTCACGCGCTCTTTCGAGCCGTTGAGCAGGTCGATCTGGTACAGTCCGGCACCCTCGCACAGCTCCATGACCTCGACACGCAAGTGCCGCATGGTCTGGGCTGTGCTGGAGTGCTTCATGCCTTCCCGCCAGTCGCGGGGCTTTTGCATATAGGGCTTACGTTCCACTTCCCGTGTTCGGATGCTGCCGATCACGATGTGGACATGGATGTTTCCCGAATGGTTATGCCCATCCGGGTGAGTGCAGACGATGGCAGGGTGACCGGGAAAGTTGTCCTTGCAGAACTGCAAGCCAAGGGCTTGCGCCCGCTCCATGGTCAGGCCGTTCTCTACTGCGTCCTTCGGGTCGAAGCTGATGATATAATGGTGGGTCTTCACGTCCGCAGACTGTTCGTAAAACAGTATTCAACAAATGACACGGCAACTGGATGTCAGGATTGGTTACTGTTCACTCCGCTAGGCCTAAAAAGCATTAAGTCCCATGACCACACCGCCGAGGTGTTGGCCATGGGACTTTTTGTGTCTGGGAGCGGCACACCTCTATCGAGGTGTAACACACTAGACTTTGTTCCAAAGTCGTGTGCCAAAGGAGATTACGCTCCTTTGAAATTTCCGTCATCATAGAGGAAAGAAACAATCTATTAACTTTCCCATGCAGCAACAATGCTTCTTTCTGGGTTTTGAGGGTCAATAGTCACCTTTATAGGTGTTCCCTTGCTCACGAGAGGGTTGAACCAAAACCAATGGGACTGTCCATAATAAGTATCTTTTCCAATCTTGTATTGGTACCGAATCACCCAAGGATAAATTACATCTTCATCAGCAAGGTGATAGGTACTCATGTGGAATTTTATGTGAACCCTTTTTACTGCATTAACTTTTCCGGAAACAATCTTTCCGTTTTTCAGCAGGTCTGCTTTGCGGATGTCTGTAATCCATGCTACCCCGATAATTGCCATAGCAATAAGCCACGCAGCTATGAGTGCCCCGATTCCAACTTGCTTATAGGCGATAGAAATCAGAAAAGCAACAAAAATCCCAACAGCACCAAGAATATGGAGCAAATCTTTAGAAAAGAACTTATGGATTTTTTTCATGGAAAGACACTTCCTTTCTCGGTAGACAACATTATTTGTTCTATTGTATCATATGCTCTGTGTTTTTTCAAACCAAGTCAAGTGATTGGTGAAACGACATGAAATAATTGCATCTCACGACAGGTCACCGAAGATAATTGGATTTTTGCAAAAAAGAGGAGTAGTGTATCGTCGAAGGATGTGTTATACTCAGTCCATGGAACAATTATGAACTTTATTGTTACTCGGCAGGGTTTGGGGCAGGCACGCCCCAACAAGATCACTTGGAAAACTCGCAAGAGTTTGAGAAGTGAAGTCCCGGATGGACAGGAAATTTTCAAGAATTGAAAATTTGTGGCCACGGGACGGTTCTTGCCCTCTACCGCTGCGCTCAAAACGCTTCATCAACAAATGTTTCCGAATTGTTAAGGCACAAAAATAAGTAGAGAGTTCCACTGCTCGTGTATGTTGATCACCGTTTGCTCCGAACGAAGTTCCTGCCCCTGTTTTGCAGCGGCGTTGTCCGGCTCGCCCACACAAAGTGTGAGGTCATGGCGCAGTATCACGTTCAGACGGCTTATGCAAGATTCAAGGTACAGTATGAAGAAAGCCGGACGCAGTGCGGACACTACAACCTGCTTCTTTCAAGCACAAGAATAGCACTTTATAGTTGTGTAGTCAACAACTAAAAACGAATTTTAGAAGATTGAACAACTACATAAGATTTTATTTGTGAAAAAGAAAAATACCGCCTACGCAGCGCAGCGATGATTTTGTCGGGTGAATCGGCGGCAAAATAAATCGGGTTGTGTTGCGGGGCGGTTGATCTTTCAGGGATGATCCACGGAGAGGCAGTGTTCAAAATGAACACGACCACATCTTGTGGATGGTTTCAAACCAATCCACAAAATCAGTGAGATTTGTGACAGAGAATATCATGTTTCGCAAGGTGCGTCAAGATGATTTTGAAAAATTTATGACGGTAAAGCATAAGAAGTCTTACTATTTGGCTCAAATTGAAGTCTACTTGACTTTTTTATTGAAGAGATGTCCGTTTTATGCTGCTGCATCTGTAACAGCCTGACGATAAGCACTTGCAGCGTTGTTATTTTATTCAACTGGCTGGGGGATAGTCCTCTGCATCGGGCGAAGTATTCCTCAGTACGGTTTCCACCGCGCACAGAGCAATCTTGGCAAGATTCAGCGTGGTATGGGGATTCATGGCGGTATGCCTCCGTCTATTTTTCTGTGGATAGAATACCACATAGACAAAAAGAGAACGGACGGTCATTTTTGTTTACGAATTGAGCGCCTGCCACAACGCATCCGACGGCTCGAATACCGCCACGCTGTACCCGGCAAATCGGCGTTGAACATCCACGGTCTGGCTACCATCAGCGGCGGTATTGTAGCTGCCCAGTTCCAGTTCGGAAAGGGCAGGCTGGCTGCTCCACGGGATGAGCTTTGTCTGCCAGTCCGCGCCCAGCTTTTCGCTCAGTGCCCCATAGGCCTGTTCGAAGCCCTCCGGGTCATCCAAGATCCA
Organism: uncultured Faecalibacterium sp.; assembly: GCA_902463235.1. Classification (GTDB taxonomy): domain Bacteria; phylum Bacillota; class Clostridia; order Oscillospirales; family Ruminococcaceae; genus Faecalibacterium. The sequence goes on from CABQER010000032.1 coordinate 3,230, forward strand.
GATTTTGCTCTCGCCGCTAGAAAGGTCGGTGTTCATCTGGGTGGCACCGGCCATCTGACCGTTCATGTCGGTCAGGGCGGCATCGGCGCTCCATGTGTAGTTGTTCACCTGCACCACCACAGTCCCGTCGCCGTTGGCGTCCTCCGCATAGTCTGCCAGCGCAGTCTGCAGGCGCTGCACGGCCTCGTCCGGCAGGGCCTCCGCCGTGACTACCGCCACGGTGTAGTCCGGGTCTACGGTAGTCAGCAGGCCGTGCGCCACATACGCTACGCCCACAATGACCATTGCCGCCACCGCCACGATGCCCCAGTTGTAATACCACCAGTTGGCGCGGGAGCGCTTTTTCTGCTCCTGTGCGGTCAGGGGCTTATCCGGCGCTGTCGGGCGCGGGATGGTGCGCACCTGCACGCTGTACTCCTGCCGCAAAACGGGGAACAGGGTCTGCATCGCCGCCAGCCCCGGCAGCCAGAAGCCGAACAGCACCGCCCAGAAGATGCTGACCGGGAACAGCAAGATCATGCCACCGATGCTCGCCAGCAGGATAACGCCTGCCAGTACGCAGCGTGCCGGGGCGGCGGCCAGCAGCCTGCCTGCCCGGCGCAGCAGGCTGTCCGGGGCGGGCAGTTGCAGCGGCAGCACGGCGGCGCAAAGCGTAGCCAAAACCGCCAGCACCAGAAAATCCAGCGCCAGAAAAACGAGAATGGCAAGCCCGGGGTAATACCCCTGCTGCGCGGCGGCTTCAAACACAAAGGCCGATACAAAGCACAGCAGCCCCAGCACCAGCGTGCCAATGCAGCCAAAGCCGCAGGCGGCTTTCCAATGGGCGGCTAGGGTCTGCTTTGCCCGGGGCAGCCACTGGGAGGGGTCGTTCTGCAAGCTGCGCAGAGCGCAGTCTGCCAGCAGCACCATGGCAGGGCCGGTCAGCAGACCGGTGACCGCACTGCACACCACCGTCAGCGGCAGGGAGAGCAGGGTCACGCCCAGCGAGACCCCCAGTGCGGCAGGCAGGCAGAGCACGCAGACCATCAGGTTCGTGCCCAGCAGCTGGCCGAGGTCGCGGCCGACCATCTGGCAAAAGCGTGCAAAGCCTTTTTTCTCCGGCTCGTTTGGGCCTACGCCGTGGCCGTCCCGCCCATAAAGGGCATTGTAGATGCTCATTTTACTTCACCTCGGTGCCAAAGGCTTCGATTTGGGTCAGCGCCGGGAAGGGGGAAGTCCCCTCGGCCTGAATCAGATCCTTCAGCACAAGGCTGCGCACCCGCTTGGGCTCAAAGGTCACGCTCTGGGGCTTGGCGCTTTTCACCAGCGGAATGTCCAGCTGGCTGCCATCGGAAAATTCCACCGTGGCTTTGACCCAGTAGTTGTCGTGGGGAAAATCTGCCCGCTCGGTGATGCGCAGTTCATCCAGCAATACCTCCCGGCCAAAATCCAGCGTCAGGGCAGCGTTCGGGTCGCGGTTGATGCCCCAGCTCTGGTATGGATATTCGCCGTGGGCGCTGTTCTCAAAAATGCCGTCGATGGCGTTGCGGGCGGCAAACACCGCCTCGCCGCGCGTTTCTACGTTGGCGCTGGCGTGGGGATAAAAACCGGTGTCGCCATGCTCGTCATAGCAGTTGAAGGCCAGATTCCGCCGGGCGGCAATCTCTTCCGGCAGTGCCAGCCGTGCCCGGATAACGTGACGGCTGCCCGCAAAGCTCTTGGGCGAGTAGGTGATGGCCTGCTCCCCGAAGGGAATGTGGAAATTGATCTCCCGCTTGACCACATACACAAGGGCTTCGGGCATGGTGTCCTCGAACTGGATGACGCAGTACTGCCCGGGATGGTCGATCTCCAGTGCCACCCGGTCGCCGGGCTTGTAGCAGTTGGTGTAAACAAGGGATACAGCGGTGTCGGCGTCGCAGGTCATCAGAGTGTGGCCGACTTCGTCCAGAATTTTCAGCTTGATGGTCTCCATGACAGTTCTCCTTAGTAAAGTTCGAGGTTCAGCATTTTCTGGAAATGCAGGGTGATCTTATAAATCGTTTCCGGCCATGCGGTGCGCAGGCGCGGGTCGGTGATGGACACAGGCGCAACAGCAGCCGTCACGGCATCCGGGTCAAAGCGGATGCCGCCCAGCGTACCCACCACAAAGCCATCTGCGGCGGGGACGGGCTGCTGCTCGGTGAGCAGGGTCAGCTCCACCGTGCCGGGATGATCCGTTTCGTCCCGCAGGGTGATGCCCTGTTCACGGACCGATACACTGCGGCGGTAGGTAGTAAGCCCCGGGATGGGCGGGTACGCGCCCGCCAGTTCGCCGGTGATGCTGTTTTCCTCGGTGCACACCTCCCGGGCAGCGTATTCCGCGCCGGGCAGCTGCTGCACGCCGTCAAAGGTGGGCAGGTTGTGCCACGCGCTCTGCATGGTCCAGATCTCGTACCGCTGGGGGCTGAAGGTCTTTTGGGTGTAGCTCTCCACCCCGATGTCGATAAGGAACGGCCTGCCGTCCTTATACACCGTGACGCTGCCGGTATCGTTATGGTTGTGGCTGTCGCCGTTGGAGCCAAACTTTGCGCCCAGCACCCAGCTGCCCTGCCGTGCGGCGTAGATGCCCACACTGGGGTACCACACAGTGGACAGATGCCGGGGCATTGCAGCGTGTCCCATCAGTTCCTGTTCCGCAAAGGCGGTGGTCAGCCGGTACCACAGGTTGATGTGGGTGCTGGCATCCTGATTTTGCAGCCGGTCGGGGTCGGCATCGGCGCGGAAGTCTGCCGCCGCCAGCGCTTGCAGGGCATCGCTGCCTACGGCCTGCCCGAAGCGGTATTCCCGCGCACCGCACCGCCCGGCAAGGGGGCTGCAATCCCCGAAGTTCAGGTAATAGGGGCCGTCCACGTGGACGTTGCAGATATACTCTGCAATATTTTTGATTTTAGGTTCATGGAACAGGGGAGAGAAGGCGTCCGGTGCAGCGGCAGACAAAATCTCAAGGCAGCCCCACAGGGTCAACCCGGCATGGCGGTAATACTGCGCACCCTCGTTGCAGCAGCCGTCCGCGCCGTAGTCTTTCAAAAAGCAGTCGAGGCTGTAGGCCGCCTGTTTCACGGCGGCTTTCCGCTGCTGCTGGGTGGTGGGCAGCAGAAAAACGGTGAGCAGTACGTTCTGGGTGCACCAGCTCGTCCAGTTGCACATGGGCTCTGCGCCGTTGCCCATCCACCAGAAGTGGCTTGTAAAATAGGGCGTCAGGATGCGGACGTTCAGCTCCCGCTCCATCCGCGCCGTGATGCCCGGCGCGGCAGCATCCAGCTCGTCCAGCAGCAGGCAGCGGGTCAGCGCCAGCAGCGCGCCGGTCTCGGCGGAAAACAGCTCCACAATGGGGCGGGTGGTGTCCGGCAGGGGCAGCTGCGGGGTGTCCCGCACATAGCTGTTGTGGGCGGGCAGCTGCCATGCACTTTCCTCGCAGAGTGTCCATACGGTATCGGCAATGGCGTCCAGAAAGCGCCCTTTGTGCTCCACGCACTCGGCACATACCAGTGCACACAGCCGTGCCCGGCGGGAGAAATAAGCTGTTTCCCATGCGGTACGCCGCCCGGTGCGGGTAAAATCCAGCCAGAGGGTCAGCGGCAGGGGCGCAAGGGACGTTTGCAGCGCAGTTTCTCCGGCCTGCAAAAAGCGCTGCTTTACCCGCAGGGGCAGCCCCTGCCATGCAGCGCGCTCTTTGGCAGGGGGAAAGGGCTGGTAATCGGGAAGAGATCCCGGCAGAAAGGCAAGCTGTTCCTGTATCATAAAAGCCTCCGACTTCAAATACCTTGCTGATATTCCCGCGGGCTGAGACCCGTGACCTTTTTGAACACCTTGGAAAAATAGAACGAGCTTTCGTAGCCCAGCTTTTCCGCGATCTCGTACACCTTCAGGTCGCCCTGCTCCAGCATCTCCTTGGCGGCGGCAATGCGGGTCTCGGTGATGTACTCCACAAAGCCGCTGTCGCCGTATTTTCCGAAAAGCTGGCTGAGGTAGTTGGGCGAAAAGTTGAACACCGCCGCCACATCGGCCAGTGTCAGTTTTTCCGAAAGGTGATTCTTGATATACTCCTGCACCTGTGCCACCACCTGCATCTTTCCGGCGGTGGCATCGCCCTCGTTGACCTCCACGAACTGGATGGGCTGCTCCACCGTGAGCAGGGGCTGCAGGTGGGCGTTTTCTCGGCAGCAGCGCGCCAGCCCCAGCAGCGAGCCGGTGGGGCGTCCCACCGCCCAGAGCAGCCGTACTGTGAAATAGTTGTATAAGATCTGGCTGGCACGTTCCAGCAGCGGGCGCAGCACTGCCCGGTAGCTTTGCGCCTGCTGCGCCGTCAGGCAGAACAACACATTGCCCCGCAGTGCATCCGCCCCGGCCACATAGCAGGGCAGGTAGTTTTGCAGGGTGGTCTCAAGCATCCGCCCGCAGGAAAAGCTCAGCTTCAGCTGCTGGGCGGGGGTCAGCTCTGTATTGGCAATGATCTCGCAGCTGGCTACAAGGTAGGTGTCGCTTGCAAGGCCCAGATCCATGTGCTGCAAGGGCTGCTCCAAGGAACGCTCATCCGGGAACAGCCCGGCGTACAGCCGCACGAAAAAACGTTCCCGATAGCTGCGCACGCTCTCGGCAAGATTTTCCTGTACCGGCACCTCGCCCAGCAGGGCGCGCTCCTTTTTTACCTTTTCGGCGGCGCGAGCAAGAGCGTTTTTCAGGTTCTCGGGGGTCAGATCCAGCTTGACCAGATAATCCACCACCCCGGCTCCCATGGCCTGCTTGATGTAATCGAATTCCTCAAAGCTGGTCAGCATGATAAAGGCAGGCAGGGCGCTGCGCTCCCGGCAGGTGTGGGCAAGGGTAAGGCCGTCCATCACCGGCATTTTTACGTCTGCGATGACGATATCCGGTTTTTCCCGCTCGATGAGCTCCAGCGCAAGCTTGCCGTTGCGGGCCGTGCCGCAGACGGTGTAGCCCAGCTTTTCCCATTCCAGCATCCCTTGCAGGCCGATGAGCACCAGCGGCTCGTCATCCACAAGCAGTATCCGCAGCATGGGTGTCTCCTTTCTGTTGATAGGGCAGCCGGATGGTGACCTCGGTACCCACGTCCTCTTCGCTTTCAATAGTCAGGCCGTAAGCCTCGCCGAAGGAATACTGGATGCGGCGGTTCACGTTCCACAGGCCGACATGACGGAACTTTTCGGCCATTTCAGCACCCTCGGCGGGCTCGTCCAGAAGGTGCGCCACCAGCTCCGGCGGCATCCCCACGCCGTCATCGGTGATGCGCAGCAAGACATCCCCGGTGTCCGGGTCGGTGGAGATGTCCAGCAGCACGCTGCCGTGGCCGCCCTTGGGTTCCAGCCCGTGGAAGATGGCATTTTCCACCAGCGGCTGCAGGGTGAACCGGGGGATCATGCAGTCCCGGCAAAGTGTCTCGCTTTCAATGCGGGAGACCTCAATTTCCAGGTCGCCGCCGTAGCGGTACTGCTGGATGGTAAAGTAATCGTTGAGCAGCGCCAACTCCTCCTGCAGAGGCACCAGCTTCTGGGTGCCTTTGGAGATGCTCTTGGTCAGCCGCGCAAAGGCGGTGACCATCTCGGCAATGCCGGGCGCGTGCTGGATGGTGGCCATCCAGCGGATGCTGTTGAGGGTGTTGTAGATAAAGTGCGGGTTCACCTCGTTTTGCAGCATCCGGTATTCCAGCTCCTGCTTGCGGCGCTCGTCCTCCACCCGGCGGGTCATCAGGCTGTCCACGTTCTCTGCCAGCTGGTTGATGCCCCGGCCGATGTCGCCCAGCTCGTTGTTCCACTCCACCGTGCGGTCTGGGGCAAAGTTGCCGCTGCCCACGGTCTCGATGCGCTTTTGCAGCGCCTCCACCGGGCGGGTGATGACCCACTCCAGCCAGTGCTGCATCAAAAAGCTCAGTCCCCAGATGATGGCAATGCCAAGGGCGACCAGCCACAGGTACACGCCGTAGTGCAGCAAAAAGGTATTTGCGGGCAAAAGCTGTACCAGTGCCGCGCTGCGGCCGTTCAGTGTTACCTTGACTATATAATACTTCTGGCCGTCCAGCTGCACCTTGCCCTGCCATGCGGTCTGCTCTGTCACGCCGTTATTGCTGCCGGTGCGCAGGGTGTAGTCCACCTCCCGCAGCGGATTTTCAATCTCGGTCAGGCTGCCGTTTTCGATCTGCCACAGGCGGCTGCCCATCTCCCAGTACAACGCGCTGCCGTCGGTCAGGCTGTAGCCCGCAGCCGGGTCGGTGATGGTGGCGGTGTCCAGCGCAAGGTAGGTGCTGCCCCGGTGCAAGGTGCCCTTGCCGCAGCGGACAGGCTGGCTGAGGGCGATGCAGTCCGGACTGCCGGGCAGCAGCGGGTCGGTGGTGAACTGCATCCCGTACCCCTTGGTGAGAAACTGATTCATGCTGGTGCGGTTGAGCGCCGCCGAGGAGTTCAGCGTGCCGAACTGCAAATGCCGGTCGTTCTCATTGGTAATAAAGAAGCGGAGGATATGGCTGTACAGGGTGCTGGAATAGTATTTTTCCTGCACGGCTTCGTAGGCGGCAATGGTCTGGGTGCCGTTGATATTTTCCTGCGAAATGTACCGCCGCACGGTGCTGTCGATGGAAGCCCAGTTCAAAAGAGCATCGGCGCTTTTCAGACTGGTCTCGATGGAGGTGGCCACCAGCCGCAGGTTGAACTCTGCCGCCTGCAGGGAGTTGGCGCGCACATATTGGTTGGAGAGGATGAACAGTGCTGCGCCCACAGCCAACGAGGTAAGGATGGTAAAAAAGCGCATCCCCCACACGATCTGCCGCCGCAGCGGGAAACGGTGGCTGCTCTTCATAACGGTGC
>CABQER010000033.1 GCA_902463235.1 uncultured Faecalibacterium sp.
ATAGAAGCCGCTTTCAAACTTCTTGCCCAGCTCCACACGGGAGGACTGCTGGATAAGGCGGGCAAAGACTTCCTTGAGGATGTTCTCCGCTTTTTTTAGCGTGAAAATGTAAAAGACCAACTGTATATTTCAGGCTTCGGAAAGAAGCTTCCCCTCCTCCAGCATCTTTTTCACCTCGCGCAGGTCTTTGCACTCGGCGGTGTACAGACGGCGCATCTCGTCGTCGGCGGGGGCAAGGTCCGGCACCATCACGGTGAAAAAGCCGCCCCGCGCACCGGCCCGCACGCCGTTGTAGCTGTCCTCCAGCACCAGCGTTTCAGCCGGGGTGGTGCCCAGCGCCTTGGCCGCGGTGAGGAAGATCTCCGGGTCGGGCTTTGACGAGGTGAACTGCTCGCCGGAAATAAGGGCCTTGAAGTGATCGGTCATGTGCCAGTTGTTGAGGTGCCGCAGGATGGATGCCATCCGGCTGGAGGAAGCCACCACCATGGGAATGTGCTGCGCTTCCAGATAGGCAATCAGTTCATCCAGACCCGGCTTTTTGGGCGGCGGTGCCTGAAAGGCCGTCTCCGCCTGCGCGTGCAGGGCATCCATGATGGCATCGGTGTCGCAGTCCGGGCCGTAGAAGCGGCGCAGCACGGCCCGCATGGAATCGCCTGCCGAGCCGCGCGCGGCAGCGTCCAGCCCTTCCTTATAAGGAAGGCCCAGTGTGGCCAGTGCGGGCTTCCACAGGGTGGCCCAGATGCGCTCGGTGTCGAACATCAGCCCGTCCATATCAAAAATAACACCTTTTATCATTGTGCAAAAGCTCCTTTCTGAGCCTGTAAGATCCGGCTTATGCCCTCATTGTATCATATTTTGGGCAGTTTGCACATGGAAAAGCAGGCAATTTAGCGCAACTTAACCTATCCAAAGATGAAAGATTTTTCGTTTCCTTGTAAATCACATTCATATTATTATAATAGAAAACAACATTCGGTGTTTGCGGGCGCATTTTTACTCGCTGCGCCCGAGATCAGGAAAGAGGGAAAATAAATCATGTTGGATATCAAGATCACCCGTACCACTGCTCCGAAGGCAAAGCCTGACGAGAGCAATCTGGGTTTTGGCAAGAAGTTCACCGACCATATGTTCGTGATGGATTACACCGAGGGCGAAGGCTGGCACGATGCCCGCATTGTCCCCTACGGCCCCTTTGAACTGGACCCGGCTACTGTCGTGTTCCACTACGCTCAGGAGATCTTTGAGGGCATGAAGGCATACCGCACGGCCGATGATACCGTCCAGCTGTTCCGCCCGGACTGCAACGCAAAGCGTTTCCAGGACTCCGCCGACCGTCTGTGCATCCCCAAGATCCCTGTGGAGGACTACATTCAGGCCGTTGAGACGCTGGTGGATGTGGACCGTGACTGGGTGCCCCATTCCGACGGTGCTTCCCTGTACATCCGTCCCTTCATCTTTGCCAATGATGTGGGTCTGGGCGTGCACGCTTCCAAGCACTACATCTTCTGCATCATCTGCGCTCCCTCGGGCGCTTACTATGCCGAGGGCATCAACCCCGTGCGCATCTACGTGGAAGACGAGTACATCCGTGCCGCTCCCGGCCTGACCGGCTTCACCAAGTGCGGCGGCAACTACGCTGCTTCCATCAAGGCCGGCGAGCTGGCCGAGGAGCAGGGCTACGCACAGGTGCTGTGGCTGGACGGCGTGGAGAAGAAGTACGTCGAGGAAGTTGGCAGCATGAACATCATGTTCAAGATCGACGGCAAGGTGTACACCGCTGCTACCGTCGGCACCGTTCTGCCCGGCGTCACCCGCCGCAGCTGCATCGAGCTGCTGAAGGACTGGGGCTATGAGGTCGTCGAGGGCAAGCTGGCCATCGCCGACATCATGCAGGCGGCCCGCGACGGCAAGCTGGAAGAGGTCTTCGGCACCGGCACCGCCGCTGTCGTCTCCCCCGTCAAGGAGCTGGTCTGGAAGGGCGAGCACGCCTACATCGGCGACGGCAAGATCGGCCCTGTCACCCAGAAGCTGTACGACACCATGACCGGTATGCAGTGGGGCAAGATCCCCGATACCAAGGGCTGGATCGTGCCTGTTGAGAAAAAGAATTGATCCCGATTCTCCGGAGAGAACCTTTTTATTCAGAATAGCAGCAAACGCCGCCAGGCCTCCGCTCGGCGGCGTTTGCCGTATATTAGGATAACGTCCTCGCCCTCTCCGTCAAACCTCCAAAATTTCCCGGCGCAATTGCTTTCTGTGCCCTGCAGTGCTAAACTGAAAACAGAACAGCGGCCTGCATTGCGGCAGGCGTGCGGGAAAGATTGAGAGGAATGGACCCATGGTCAAAAAATGGAGCGTGAGCTACCCTGCCGTCAACGGCACCGAGCAGCGCAGAGTATATGTTTATCTGCCCACGATGTATGAAGCTGACCCCGACCGCCGGTATCCGGTGCTGTATATGTTCGACGGCCAGAACGTCTTTTTTGACGAGGATGCCACCTTTGGCAAAAGCTGGGGCGTGGCCGATTATCTGGACTACACCGACACCCCGCTGATCGTGGCGGCGGTGGAGTGCAACGCCGGAGCCAACAACGAACGGCTGGTGGAGTATTCGCCCTACCGGTTCGACGACCCGCAGTTCGGCCACTTCGACGGCACGGGTCAGGCTACCATGAGCTGGTATATCCACCGGTTCAAACCCTTCATCGACCGCAACTTCCGCACCCTGCCCGACCGGGAGCACACCTTTATCGGCGGCAGCAGCATGGGCGGCCTGATGAGCCTGTACGCCCTTTTGCAGTACAACGACACTTTCAGCCGTGCGGCGGCGCTGTCGCCGTCCATCTGGGTGTCGCCGGAAAAGCTTTCCGGCCTTGTGGGCCGCGCAAAGCTGGAGCCGGGCACCGTGCTGTACATGGACTACGGCTCCCGCGAGATGGGCAACCACGACGGGATGCGCTGCGGCTTTGCAGAGATGTGCGCAAAGGTCATGACCCGGGGCATCCACCTTACCAGCCGCATCGTGCCCGGCGGCACCCACAGCGAAGCCAGCTGGGAAAAACAGCTGCCCTTTATGTTCCATACTCTGATGTATGAGGTGGAGGAGTAAACCCTAAAAGGAGGAAACACCATGGAAATGCAGTATTTTAAGGACTACAGCCCGGCGCTGGGCCGCGACATGGAGTGCAAAATTTACGGCCACGCAGGCCGCCCGATGCTGTACATCCCCTGTCAGGATGGCCGCTTCTTCGATTTTGAGAACTTCCACATGGCCGACACCCTTGCCCCATGGATCGATGCTGGTAAGATCATGGTGATCTCCATTGATACCATGGACAAGGAGACCTGGTCCGACACGCAGGGCGACCCCTATTGGCGCATTCGCCGCTATGAGCAGTGGCTGCGCTATATCGTGGAGGAGGCTGTGCCCAAGATCCAGTATCTGGCCAAGGAGCGCAATGGCTGGGACGACCTGCCCGGTGTCATTGCCTTTGGCTGCAGTCTGGGCGCCACCCATGCGGTCAACCTGTACCTGCGCCGCCCGGATGTGTTCTGCGGCTGTCTGGCCCTCAGCGGCATCTACACGGCCCACTATGGCTTCGGCAATTATATGGACGAGCTGGTGTACATGAACTCGCCCGTGGACTACATGAAGAACTTCCCGGAGGATCACCCCTACATGCAGCTGTTCCGCAGCCAGAAGGCGGTCATCTGCTGCGGTCAGGGCGACTGGGAGCAGCCGGACACCACATGGTTCCTCAAGCGCATCTTCGAGGCCAAGAACATCCCCATCTGGGTAGACCTGTGGGGCCACGATGTGAACCACGACTGGAACTGGTGGTATAAGCAGACTGCATATTACATGCCGTATATTCTGGGCGAGCAGTAAAACAAACCCTCTCAGGCGCTGACGCGCCAGCTCTCCCGAAGGGCGAGCTTTGATGCATCTGACGGTTTGTAGCAAATAAGCTCCCCCTTTCGGGGGAGCTGGCATCGCGCAGCGATGACTGAGAGGGACGCCTCCCTCCCGGAGGGAGCTGGCACGGCGAAGCCGTGACGGAGGGAGTTTTTATAGAGGTTCATAGAGGAAAGAGGAATCGTAAAACCATGCAGAATTTCATTTTTATTTCGCCCAACTTCCCCACCAACTACTGGCAGTTCTGCCGTGAGCTGAAAAACAACGGCATGAACGTGCTGGGCATCGGCGACCAGCCCTACGATGAGCTGAAGCCGGAGCTGAAGGACAGCCTGAACGAGTACTACAAGGTGGGCAGTCTGGAAAACTACGACGAGGTCTACCGCGCCGTGGCCTTCTTTGCCTTCAAGTATGGCCGCATCGACTGGCTGGAGTCCAACAATGAATACTGGCTGGAGCGGGACGCAGCCCTGCGCACCGATTTCCACATCACCTCCGGCTTCCAGACCTCCGATATGCCCCGCATCAAGTACAAGAGCAAGATGAAGGAGTATTACCAGAAGGCCGGCATCGCCACCGCACGCTACCACATGGTGGACGATTACGAGGGCTGCCGGAAGTTCATCGACGAGGTGGGCTACCCGGTGGTGGTAAAGCCGGATAACGGCGTGGGCGCATCCGATACCCACAAGCTGTCCAGCGACGAGGACCTGAAAAAGTTCCTCGTGCAGAAGACGGCCCATCACCCGGATGTGGAGTACATCATGGAGGAGTTCGTCCGGGCAGAGGTGAACAGCTACGATGCCATCATCGATGCCAACGGCAACCCCATCTTTGAGGCCGGCAACGTCAGCCCCATGTCCATCATGGATATCGTCAACGACAACGACAACTCCATCTACTACATCATCAAGGACCTGCCCGAGGACACCCGCGCTGCAGGCCGTGCCGCCGTCAAGAGCTTTGGCGTGAAGAGCCGCTTCATCCACTTTGAGTTCTTCCGCATGACCGAGAATCAGGCCGGCATGGGCAAAAAGGGCCAGATCGTGGCACTGGAAGTCAACATGCGCCCCTGCGGCGGCTTTACCCCGGATATGATCAACTTTGCCCGCTCCACCAACGTCTACAAGATCTGGGCGGACATGATCGCCTTTGGCGGCACCGATATGCCGGTGGGTGAGCACTTCTACTGCCCGTTTGCAGGCCGCCGCGACGGCAAGCACTTTGTGTACAGCCACGAGCAGATCATGCAGAAGTACCAGCAGAACATGCGCATGGTGGACCGCATGCCGGACGCGCTGAGCGGCGCCATGGGCAACCAGATGTACGTTGCCACCTTCTCCACCCGCGAGGGCATGGAGCAGTTCTACGCCGACGTGCTGGCCACCACCGATGCCACGAATGCCGCAGCTCAGAAGGAACTGAGCAGCATTCTGGCTCTGGGCGAGCCGGAGACCACCCCGGCGGAAAAGCCCGCCGCTCCTGCCGCTAAAAAGGCACGCACCACAAAGAAAAAGTAAGCATACGCTCAAAAAGCCCCGGAATGGCGTGCCCGTTCCGGGGCTTTTCGTTGTCCCTTTCTGCAAAGTGTGCTATACTGTTGCCAGACATTTTATTGGGAACGAGGTACATCTATGAAAATTCCTGCAAACGGCTTCACCCATGCCGGCAAGTTCCACGCCGACGATGTGTTTGCCACTGCCCTGCTGCAAATTTTGCGCCCGGACATTAAGATCACCCGCGGCTTTGTGGTGCCGGATGATTTTGACGGCATCGTGTACGATGTGGGCTTTGGTATGTTCGACCATCATCAGGAGCCGCGGGAGTGCCGCCCCAATGGCGTGCCCTATGCGGCCCTCGGCCTGCTGTGGCGGGTGCTCGGCCCCGGCCTTGTGGGTGAGCGTCAGGCCCGGCTCATTGACGAGAACTTCATCCAGCCGCTGGACCTCAACGATAACACCGGCGAGCAGAACAGCCTGTGCGATGCCATTGGCTTTTTTAACCCGGTGTGGGACTCCAAAGAAGATCAGGACACCTGCTTTTTCAAGGCGGTGGCCGTGGCAAAGCAGATCTTGGAAAATCAGATCGCCAGCGCCAACGCCGTGAACCGCGCCGACGAAAAGGTGCAGCAGGCTTACAAAAACTCCCGGGACGGCATCGTGGTGCTGCCCTGCTATCTGCCGTGGAAGAACGGTCTGTACAAGACGGACGCGTTGTTCGTGGTCTACCCCAGCCAGCGCGGCGGCTGGAGCGCCCAGTGCGTCACCGACCACAAGACCAAGCGCCCCAAGCTCCCCTTCCCCCAGAGCTGGGCCGGCCAGCCGCAGGAGGTCATTGAGCAGAAGAGCGGCATCCCGGGCATCAGCTTCTGCCACGCCAGCCGCTTCCTCATCACCGCCAAGGATAAGGAAACTGCCCTTGCCGCCTGCCGTCAGGTGTTAAAGAACAATGGCCGCATCTGAGCCGTGCGCCCGGCCAAAGCCCGCCTTTGTGTATATGGTGCGGTGTACCGGCGGTACGCTGTACACCGGCTGGACCACCGACCCTGCCGCCCGCCTGCGCGCCCACCAGAGCGGACGCGGCGCAAAGTACACCCGTGCCAGAGGGGCCGGGGGTTTTGCCTATCTGGAACTGTGCGCGGATAAGCGCGCCGCCCTGCGGCGGGAGTATGCCCTCAAGCAGCTGCCCAAGGCCCAAAAGGAACTGCTGTGCACCGCATGGACGGCGGCGGGCGGGCCATTTTCCGGCGCATAAAGCGAAAACGAAACCCGGGACTCTTTCAGGGCCAGACGGCTCACAAAAGGGTCCCGGGCTTTTTGTTTTTGCGGTGTGAATTCTTTCCGTGTGCTGTAGTCCGCACATGCCCCGGGCGGGATGCATGTGCCCCGAATATATACTGTGTAAATGCATAAAATATGAATATATTCTGCAAATAACGCATAAAGATGCAACATGAACGAAAAACGGGTGCCGGAAGCAAAAAAGGTTTGTATGGTTTTGTTATTGACGAAAAAACAGCGCGGCGTATAATAAAAGCATCAACCGAAACGCAACGGAAGAGGATGCGAAGGGAAAGTACGCATCAGAAAACAAAAGTGTATTTTTAAAAGGAGCAATCATCATGAAAAAGGAAAACATCAAAAAAGTTGTTCTGGCATACTCCGGCGGTCTGGATACCTCCATCATCATTCCCTGGCTGAAGGAAAACTACAACAACTGCGAGGTCGTTGCTGTTTCCGGTGATGTGGGTCAGGGCACCGAGCTGGACGGTCTGGAAGAAAAGGCCAAGGCTACCGGCGCATCCAAGCTGTATGTGCTGGACCTGAAGAAGGACTTTGTGGAGAACTACATCTTCCCCACCCTGAAGTTCGGCGCAAAGTACGAGGACTACCTGCTGGGCACCAGCTTTGCACGTCCCTGCATCGCCAAGGCTCTGGCGGATATCGCCATCAAGGAAGGCGCAGATGCCATCTGCCACGGCTGCACCGGTAAGGGCAACGATCAGGTGCGTTTTGAGCTGACCCTCAAGGCCCTGTGCCCGGATATGGCCATTATTGCTCCGTGGCGTGAGTGGGATATCAAGAGCCGTGACGAGGAGATCGACTACGCCGAGGCTCACCACATCCCCCTGAAGATCAACCGCGAGACCAACTATTCCAAGGACAAGAACCTGTGGCATCTGAGCCATGAGGGCCTCGATCTGGAAAGCCCCGCCAACGAGCCCCAGTACAACAAGCCCGGTTTCCTGGAGCTGGGCATCAGCCCCGAGCAGGCTCCCGATAAGCCCACCTATGTGACTATCCACTTTGAAAAGGGCATCCCCACCGCCGTGGACGGCAAGGAGATGGGCGCTGTGGAGCTGGTGGAGCACCTGAACAAGCTGGGCGGCGAGAACGGCATTGGCCTGCTGGATATCGTGGAGAACCGTCTGGTGGGCATGAAGAGCCGCGGCGTGTACGAGACCCCCGGCGGTGCCATCCTGTACAAGGCCATCAATGTGCTGGAGACGATCACTCTGGATAAGGAAAGCTCTCACTTCAAGGCTCAGCTGGCCCAGAAGTATGCTGATATCGTTTACAACGGCCAGTGGTTCACCCCGCTGCGCGAGGCTCTGGATGCCTTTGCCGACAGTCTGGAAAAGACCGTCACCGGCGATGTGAAGCTCAAGCTCTACAAGGGCAACATGATCAACGCCGGCGTCACCTCTCCCTACACCCTGTACGACGAGCAGACCGCTTCCTTCGGTGAGGACGAGGACTACAATCAGGCTGATGCAACAGGCTTCATCAACCTGTTCGGCCTGTCCATCAAGGAGCGCGCAAAGCTGTCCAAGAACTGGCCGGAGGTCAAGTAATCGCAACATTTTCGACTGCGTGTGTTTTCACACTTTCACACGCGGGTTCTCACACCGGCATCGTTGCCGGCGGCACCGCCGCAGGAGCGTTTTCCCCTGCGGCGGCTTTGCCGTTTTTAGAGGTAAATAAAAAGAGGACAATTTTATGGCAGAACAACTCTGGAAGGGCCGTTTTTCCAAGGCCGTGGATTCCCGCGTGAACGACTTCAACTCCTCCATCCGGTTCGACCAGCGCATGATCGCGCAGGATATGCGCGGCAGCGGCGTGCACGCCGCCATGCTGGCAAAGCAGGGCATCATCTCTGAAAAGGATTGTGAGGACATCCTCAACGGTCTGGCATCCATCGCCGACGATCTGGCAGCCGGCAGGCTGGAGATCGACCCCAATGCCGAGGATGTGCACACCTTTGTGGAGCAGACCCTCACCGCCCGCATCGGCGATGCGGGCAAGCGGCTGCACACCGGCCGCAGCCGCAACGATCAGGTGGCGCTGGATATCCGCCTGACCCTGCGGGACTACAGCCACACCCTGCAGGCCTACATCGTGGAGCTCATCAAGGTCATCTGCAAAAAGGCCGGTGAGAACACCACCGCCGTCATGCCCGGCTACACCCATCTGCAGCGTGCCCAGCCCATCACCTTTGGCCACGCCCTGATGGCATATGCATTCATGCTGCTGCGCGACCTGCAGCGCTTTGAGGATGCCACCGCCCGCATGGACGCACAGTGCCCGCTGGGCAGCGGCGCGCTGGCTGGCACCACCTACCCGCTGGACCGCCAGTTCACCGCCGAAAAGCTGGGCTTTGCGGCTCCCTGTGCCAACAGTCTGGACGGCGTGTCCGACCGCGATTTCTGCATCGAGCTGGCCAATGCCATCTCCATCTGCATGATGCACCTGTCCCGTCTTTCCGAGGAGATCATCCTCTGGTGCAGCTGGGAGTTCAAGTTCATTGAGCTGGACGATGCCTTTACCACCGGCTCTTCCATCATGCCGCAGAAGAAGAACCCGGATGTTACCGAGCTGATCCGCGGCAAGACCGGCCGCGTCTACGGCGACCTGAACACCCTGCTGGTGATGATGAAGGGCATTCCCCTCGCCTACAACAAGGACATGCAGGAGGATAAGGAAGCCATCTTCGACGCAGTGGATACGCTGGAGCTGTGCCTGAAGACGGTCACTCCCATGCTGGACACCATGAAGACCATTCCGGCCAACATGCGCCGCGCCGCCGCTAAGGGCTTTATCAACGCCACCGACTGCGCCGACTACCTCACCAAGAAGGGGATGCCCTTCCGCGATGCCTACAAGCTGACCGGCTGCATGGTGTCGGACTGCATTGCAAAGGACAAGACCCTTGAAGAGCTGACCCTCGATGAGTTCAAGGGCTACAGCGCTCTGTTTGAGAACGATATCTACGATGCCATTGATCTGGTCAAGTGCTGCGAGGGCCGCACCAGCTACGGCGGACCCAGCGAAGCCAGCGTGAACAACCAGATCGCACTGGCAAACGCACAGCTGGATGCGTGGGAGGAAAAGAACGCATGAGCGTGAAAGTTTTTATTGATGGCTCTTCCGGCACCACCGGCCTGCGCATTGCCGACCGTCTGGCACAACGCCCGGAGATCG
>CABQER010000034.1 GCA_902463235.1 uncultured Faecalibacterium sp.
CCATGGTGCTGCAGGCCCCGAACAGCCCGGCAAAGGGCACGCCCAGCTCCCGCATGGCATAGCTGGATGCCGTGCACTGGGCCTGCAGATCCCCGGCAAGGGCCAGCTGCACCTTTTCTTGCGGAAGCGCCGCCTTTTGCAGGCACAGCCGCGCGGCGCGCAGCTGCAGGTATTTTTCCGCAGCTTCCCAGCTGGACTGGCCAAAGCGGTTGTCTGCGCTCAGCTCGTCGAACTCTGCCGCCAGCGGGCCTTCGCTCTCTTTTTTGCCGCCCACCGCTGCACCCGCAGCGATCACCGGCAGTGTCTGGAACAGCAGGGTATCCCCGCACCGGACCGTCATAGGCAAAATTTCTCCTTCGTGGAAAATAGATGAAAAACGTTCCATAAAATATTGTATAATAACATCATGCTGCAATCTTATGGCACACTTGCCCGTGTTTATGACAGCACAGGCACACCCGCCATGCCCAGCACCCACAGCACCGCGCCGTACACCACCGCCGCCAGCGTGCCGTACACGATCACCGGCCCGGCAATGGTGAACATCTTGGCCCCGGTACCCAGCACCCGGCCCTCGGCCTTGAACTCGATGGCCGCGCTGACCACCGCATTGGCAAAGCCTGTGATGGGCACCAGCGACCCGGCCCCGGCCTTTGCGGCCAGCTTCTGGTACCAGCCCAGCGTGGTAAGCACCGCCGAGAGCACGATCAGGCTGCAGCTGGTCAGGGTGCCGGCAAGGTCGGCTTCCACGCCCATGGCAAGATAGCTCTGGCGCAGCACTTCGCCCAGCAGGCAGATGCCGCCGCCCACGCCAAAAGCCCACAGGCAGTCCAGCCCCAAGGGCGAGTGCGGCCCGATGCGCCGCACCCGGCGCGCATATTCCTGTGCTGTCATTTTCATATTGTTTCCCCTCCGGGCATAGCTTGCCCATAGGAAGCAAACTCTATGCACATCCACCGGAAAGAAGGTATTCCAGATGAACCTGTCTGTCCATCCTCATCACCGCCGCCATCTGCGGCCCGCCGTGCGGCGCGTGCTCACCGTTACCGTCGTGGCCTGCATTGCCGTGGGCGGGGCCTCGTTCGTGCTGCACAGCCGTTCCGCTGTGCCTGCCGCCTCGGCAACTTCCACGTCCAGCGCCTCGGCAGCATCAGAGGCAGAAAGCAGTCTGCTGACCGCCCGGCAGGCGCAGGCCATTCTGGATGATCCCCGCATGGTGCTGGTGAACCACACGAACAAAATGCCGGACGATCATACCTTTACCACCAAGGCGTGCGGCTCGGCCACCGCTGTGAACAAGACCCTGCAGACCGAAGCCGCCGATGCGTTCCTCGCCATGCAGGCCGCCGCCGCAAAGGACGGCGTGACCATCTGGATGCAGAGCGGCTACCGCAGCGTGGACTACCAGAAGAACCTCTACGACCAAAAGACCCAGTATTTCCGCAATAAGGGCCTGAGCGAAGCCGAAGCGAAAAAGCAGGCGGCAAATATCGTGAACCCGCCGGGCTACTCGGAACACAACTGCGGCCTTGCTGCCGACCTGAACAGCCCGGAGCACACCGACCTGACCGAGGGCTTTGAAAACACCGAGGCCTTCCGCTGGCTGAGCGCCCATGCCGTGGAATACGGCTTCATCCTGCGGTACCCCAAAAACGCAGAAGCCGTTACCGAGATCACCTACGAGCCGTGGCACTGGCGCTATGTGGGGCCGGAAAATGCGGCCCTGATCCAGCAGAGCGGCCTGTGCTTTGAGGATGCCGTTGCCGTGCTGCAGAAGCTTGCTGCAGGGGAGAAGATCACCGGTTAAAAATCCGTAAAACCGAGGGGCTTTTCGTTGCATTTTGCACACAGTTATGGTAAGATAACAATAGTTTGCCCTGATGCAGGACCGCTTTGGGCAGCTGCAAAAATGTTTTGAACAAAAGAAGGAATATTTTATGATAAATCGCACAAAAATCTTTACAATTGCTCTCACCGGCGCGCTGGCTGCTGTCGCTCTTACCGGCTGCGGCGGTTCCGCCAGCTCTTCGGCCGCTCCCTCCTCCGTTTCCACCGCTGCTGCGGAATCTCCCGCTTCCAGCGCCGCCACATCCGCTGTTGTGGACAATGCTGCCGAGAACGGCTCTGATGCACTGGACGGTGTTTTCAATGCTCTGCTGGAAGCCGACCCCATCTCCAACCAGTTCGAGATCGCAGCCATGAACATTGAGTACGATTTCGGCCTGCAGGCTGAGGACGTGGTGAGCTACAAGGGTGTGAAGAGCAACGACAACGGCGATGCCGGTCTGGTGCTGGTGCTCGAAGCTGCCGACGGCAAGGCCGAGGACGTAGCCAACCAGCTGGCTTCCTACCAGCAGGATCAGGTGGCCTTCTACGGCAACTACGCCGAGTTTGCTCAGGCGCAGGATAACGTGGAGAACGCTGTCATCGCCTTCAAGGGCAACACCATTGTCATGGTGATCGCATCCAACGAGTGCACTGCCGATCTGGACAGCGCCGTGGACAGCGCACTGGCAGACTGAATCTGGATCCACCCAAGGCCGGTGCCATTTGCGGCATCGGCTTTTTTCGGCTAAAAGGAGGCTGACGCTTTGGTTTTCAGCACCATCATCTTTCTGTTCCGGTTTCTGCCCATCACGCTGGCGCTGTATTACCTTGCGCCCGCAAAGCTCAAGAACACCGTGCTGTTCCTCTGCAGTCTGGTGTTCTACTGCTGGGGCGAGGTACGGTTTTTCCCGGTCATGGTGGCCCTCATCCTCATCAACTACATCAGCGGCCTGTGCATCGAGCACTTCGACCAAAAGCCGGCCCTGCGCAGGACATTTCTGCTGGTGGCCCTCATTGGCAGCCTTGGGATGCTGTTCTACTTCAAATACGCAAACTTTGTGCTGCGCAGCGCAAACGCCCTGCTGGGCACCGCCTTTGCCGAGATCCAAGGCATTGGCACTCTGCCGCTGGGCATCAGCTTTTACACCTTCCAGACCCTTTCCTACTCCATCGATGTTTACCGCCGGGATGTAAAGGCAGAGCGTAATATCATCGACTTTGGTGCCTATGTGGTCATGTTCCCTCAGCTGATCGCCGGCCCCATCGTGAAATACCGCGATGTCTCGAACCAGCTGCACGTATACCGGCACCGCTACAGCCTGCAGCAGATCGAAGAGGGCATGACCCTGTTCACCTTTGGCCTTGCCAAAAAGGTGCTGCTGGCGGATGCCATCGGTGCTTTGTGGACAGACATCATCGGCGTTGCGGACAGCCCTTCCACCACCTTTGTGGGCCTTGCCAATGCATCCACCCCGCTGGTGTGGCTGGGCATC
Organism: uncultured Faecalibacterium sp.; assembly: GCA_902463235.1. Classification (GTDB taxonomy): domain Bacteria; phylum Bacillota; class Clostridia; order Oscillospirales; family Ruminococcaceae; genus Faecalibacterium. The sequence goes on from CABQER010000034.1 coordinate 3,321, forward strand.
ATCGCCTACAGCCTGCAGCTCTACTTTGACTTTTCCGGCTACTCCATGATGGGCATTGGCATGGGCAAGATGCTGGGCTTCGACTTCCCCGCAAACTTCAACTACCCTTATATCTCCGCATCCATCACCGAGTTCTGGCGGCGCTGGCACATGACCCTTTCCGGCTGGTTCCGGGAGTATGTGTATATCCCTCTCGGCGGCAACCGCAAGGGCCTGAAGCGCCAGATCTTCAACCTGTTCGTGGTGGAGCTGCTCACCGGCATCTGGCACGGCGCGAACTGGAACTTTATCTGCTGGGGCCTGTACTACTTTGTGCTGCTGGCTGTAGAAAAGCTGTTCCTACTGCCCCACCTGCAAAAGGGCAGAGTGTGGCCCCACATCTACACCCTGTTCCTCGTTGTGGTGGGCTGGGCCATGTTCGTGGGCAACGACACGGGCGTAAGCTTCGGTCTGCTGTTCCACAAGCTGTTCGTTCCTTCCGGCGGTGTTTCGCCGCTGTACTTCCTGCGCAACTACGGTGTGCTGCTGGTGGTCAGCATCCTCTGCTGCACCCCGTTCATTGAGAAGATTTGGAACCTGCTCAAAAAGAATGCCGTCACCCGCTGTGCCGCCATTCTGGCGCTGCTGGTGGTCTCCACCGCCTATGTGGTGGGCAGCACCAACAGCCCGTTCCTCTATTTCAACTTTTAAGGAGGCGTGAAGATGGACAAGCATTCCAAAAAATCTTCCTCGCTCCTGCACTACCCGGTGCTGGTGGTGTTCAGCCTGTTCTTTCTTGGTCTGTTCGCACTGGACCTTATTACACCGGACCGCGCCTACAGCGAGATGGAAAACACCACCCTTTCCCAGCGCCCGGCGCTGACCCAGCTTTCCGCCAAGGGGCTGAACAGCTACTTTACCGCCTACACCAAGTACGTGAAGGATCAGGTGTTCGGCCGCGATGAGTGGATCAGCCTGCAGAGCGTAGTGGAGACCACCCTGCTGCAGAAGGAGCAGAACGGCGGTATCCTGCTGGGCAAAGAGCACATGATGTTCCCCCGCACCTTCAGCCTGCTGGACAGCGAGAACCGCACCCTGCCCAAGAACACCGCCGCCGTGGAAGCACTGTGCCAGCGCCACCCGGGTAAGGTGGATGTACTGCTGGCCCCGGCAGCATCGGTCATTTACCCGGAAAACGTGCCTGCAAACGCGCCGCTGCTGGACGAGGATGCCTATCTCGACCAGCTTTCCGCCGCCGTACAGGCCGCCGGAGGGCGCTTTGTGGATGTGCGGCAGACCCTTGCCGAACACAAGGACGAATATATCTACTACCGCACCGACCATCACTGGACGAGCCTTGGCGCATACTACGCCTACCAGCAGCTGTGCGGTACACTGAGCCTGACCCCCTTCGACCCCGCCGCGCACACCGCTCTGACCGCCGAAAATTTCTACGGCACCCACTACTCCAAGGCCCGCACATGGAATGCCGTGCCGGATACTATCACCTACTACGACCTGCCGAACAGCCTGACCATCTATAATGTCACCGCTGCAGGTCAGCCCGCAGACGGCCAGACCACCGGCCTGTACGACACGGACAAGCTGAACGTGTACGATAAGTACGCCATGTTCCTGCATGGCAACAACGGCCTGAGCCGCATTGAGGGCGACGGCACCGGGCGCATTCTGGTCATCAAGGACAGCTACGCCAACTGCTTTGCACCGTATCTGACGGCAAACTACGCCCAGATCGATGTGGTGGACTTCCGCAACTACAACTACGGTCTGGATCAGCTGATCGCGGATAACGATTATAACCAGATCCTGGTGCTGTACAGCTTTGACAGCTTCAAGAGCGACCCGTACCTCTACCGTGCCGGTGTGGCCGGGTAAACATGGCAGCGCCTTTTCCGCAAAGGAAAGGGCGCTGTTGTTTTATGTCAAATTATTGCAGTCTTTTTTCACAAATTTTTCCAGTTCTTTTCGGAAGTCTCTCCAGTTTTTGCGCACTCTGCCCATTCACCCCTTGCAAAAAATCAACGGGTGTTGTACAATGGCGATATAGAGCAGTTGCTCTTCATCGATGGTTCGATCTGGTGTGAACAGTGCATAGAATGTGCTGATACGATCTTTGATTCAAAGGAGTGTTATTATGGAAAACAAGATCATGATGCCTGCTTCCTACAACGTTCTTTCCTGCGAAGAGATGACCTACACCGAGGGCGGTGCTACCTTTACGGAAGCTCTGCTGAACTGGATTCCGCCCATTGGCTGGTACATGGGTGTTACCGCCATGCGCAACTACCGCAAGAGCCACCCCAACGACTGGCTGGATACCGGTCTGGATGCTCTGAGCCGCGATATGGATTCCAGTGCGCAGAACATGCTGCGTGATCTGGGACGCATCGTCTGGGTCACCGCGACCAGCGCTACCGGCGTTGGTTTTCTGGTCAATGCTGCCATCGTCCTGCTCTGACCCTGCTCATAAGATCCGTCCGGAGAGACCAAAGACCCCTTTACCCGCGGCCTTTTCCGCCAGAGAGGGCCGCGGGCTTTTCATCAAGCAGAAATAAGAAATCGGCTGCCTGAGCACTGTATACCGTCTGAACGGTCTTTTGCCTGCAGAGAACAGCACTGCTTTCCTTTTCCTGCAAGCAACTACTCGCGTCATGCGGCGGCGCGCCCTGCTTTATGAGAACGATCTCCAAGCGCATATCCCGGTTTATTTTTGGGTTTTAAACAGTGCGATCTTGCACTGTCTGGATAGCTTTGATTCAAAGGAGTGTTATTATGGAAAACAAAATCATGATGCCTGCTTCCTACAACGTTCTGTCCTGCGAAGAAATGACCTACACCGAAGGCGGTGCTACCGTCGGTCAGGCTGTCGCTGCATGGCTGTGGCCCGGCTACGCTACGGTTATCGGCATCAACACCTGCCGTGAAGCACGCAAGAAGGATCACGACAACTGGGTATCCAACGTCTGGAGCGATATCAAAGCCGACTGCAAGGGCAATGTGACCAATACCTTCTACCATGCCGGCATGATCTTCTGGAATGCTGCATCGACCATCAGCAGCTTTGGCCTTTCTGCCGTTATGTCTCTGGGCATCATCTACTTCTAATTTTCAGGAGTACACCAAAGGGCTTTTTGCGGCGGCTCTTCAACGGAAGAGCCGCCGCTTTTTTTATCAAACCTAAAAAAGGAGTTTTGCTTTATGACGAACGCCATTACTTATCCTGCTGCATACAATGTTTTGTCCTGCGAAGAAATGACCTACACCGAGGGCGGCGTAGGTGTTGTGGAAGCCGCCATGGCATGGTTCCCGCTGTACGGCTGGTACAAGGCTGTTTCTGCCATCCACGATTACCGCAAGGCAAATATCAACTCCAACTGGGTGGAAAACGGCATGAACGCTCTGGTTGCCCATGCTGAAAAAAGCCCCACGAACACTATCCATGACATCGGCTGCAGCTTCTGGTTCATTGGTTCCTGCGCAACCATCATCGGCCTTGTGCCCAACGCCCTGTTGATCTTCGGCAACTAAGTCCCGGTCTCTGTTCTGAAAAAGCAAAAGCGGCGGCACCTCCCGTTTGGGAAGTGCCGCCGCTTTTTATGTTATGCGGTTTTCAGTCTCAGTTGTTGAACATGTCCTTCAGCTTTTTGAAGAAGCCCTTGCGCTTTTCGTAGTTTTCTTCTTTCAGGGTGCCCTCGAACTTCTTCAGGGCCTCCCGCTGGGTCTTGTTCAGCTTCTTGGGGATCTCCACCTCGCACTTGACGTACATATCACCGCGGCCGCGGCCATTCAGGTACTGGATGCCCTTGCCGCGCAGGCGGAAGGTGGTGCCGCTCTGGGTGCCCTCGGGCACGGTGTACTCCACCTTGCCGTCAATGGAGGGCACCTGCACGGTGTCGCCCAGCACGGCCTGACTGTAAGTGATGGGCACGGTGACCCACACATCGTAGCCGTCGCGCTGGAACACCTCGCTGGGGCGCACCGTGACCATGACGATCACATCACCGGCAGGACCGCCGTTGGCACCGGCATCGCCCATGCCGCGCAGTGCAAAGCTCTGGTCGTCGTCGATGCCCATGGGGATGGACACCTCCAGCGTCTTTTTGGCAGCCACCTTGCCGCTGCCATGGCAGACCTTGCAGGGATTCTTGACCAGCTTGCCCTTGCCGCCACAGCGGGAGCAGGGCTGCTGGGTCTGCATCACGCCAAAGGGGGTGCGCTGCTGACGGATCACGAAGCCGCGGCCGCCGCAGTCCGGGCAGGTCTCGGGGCTGGAACCGGCGGCACAGCCGCTGCCGTGGCACTCGGTGCACTCCTGCTGGCGGGTGATGGTGATGTTCTTCTTGCAGCCGTGCACGGCCTCGTCAAAGCTCAGGGTGATGCGCACGCGGATATCCTGACCCTTGCGCGGTGCGTTGGGGTTCGCCTGACGGGACGAACCGCCAAAGCCGCCGAAGCCGCCGCCAAAGATATCGCCGAAAATGTCACCCAGATCCACGCCGTCGCCGCCAAAACCGCCAAAGCCGCCCGCACCGGGGCCGCCGCCGTTCTGTGCTGCATAGGCAGGGTCAACACCTGCAAAGCCGTACTGGTCGTACAGCTGGCGCTTCTTCGGGTCCGAAAGCACCTCGTTTGCTTCGTTTACTTCCTTGAACTTTTCCTCGGCATCCTTATCGCCGGGGTTATAGTCCGGGTGGTATTTCATTGCAAGCTTGCGGTATGCCTTTTTGATCTCGGCATCGGTCGCAGTCTTGGATACCCCCAGCACTTCGTAGTAATCACGCTTTTCCTGTGCCATATCCACTCACCTCTCCGGGAACGTTTGATCCGGGAAACGCCCCGGTTGGTTCCTCGCTCTATAACCAGCAAGAGCCGCTCCGGCAAAACCGGAGCGGCTTTTGCTATTCCACGCGTGCGTCCGCCGGTTTGGCCGGGCACACACTGCTGTGTTTTTTATCAGACTTCCTTGAAGTCGGCATCCACAACGCCGTCATCACCCGGCTTCTGCTGGTTGTTTGCACCTGCGTCGGGGCCGGGCTGTGCACCGGCGGCCTGCTGTGCGGCAGCGGCTGCCTGATACATCTTCTCGAACACCTGACTCAGGGCCTCCTGCTTTGCCTTGATGTCGTCCACATTGCCGGACTGGACAGCGGTCTTGAGGTCAGCAAGCTTTGCCTCGGCATCGCTCTTCACGTCTGCGGGCAGCTTGTCGCCGTTCTCCTTCAGCATCTTCTCGGTCTGGAACACCATCTGGTCGGCACCGTTGCGGATATCGACCTCTTCACGCTTCTTCTTATCGTCGGCAGCAAACTGCTCAGCTTCCTTCACAGCCTTGTCGATGTCCTCCTTGGACATGTTGGTGGAAGCGGTGATGGTGATGTTCTGCTCCTTGCCGGTACCCAGATCCTTTGCGCTGACCTTCACGATGCCGTTTGCATCGATATCGAAGGTAACTTCGATCTGAGGCACACCACGGGGAGCCGGAGCGATGCCGTCCAGATGGAAGACACCCAGGCTCTTGTTGTCGCGTGCGAACTCACGCTCGCCCTGCAGAACGTTGACCTCAACAGAGGGCTGGTTGTCTGCAGCGGTGGAGAACACCTGACTCTTGTGGGTGGGGATGGTGGTATTGCGGTCAATGATCTTGGTGCACACGCCGCCCAGAGTTTCAATGCCCAGGCTCAGCGGGGTGACATCCAGCAGCAGCAGGCCCTTGACATCGCCCTGCAGCACGCCGCCCTGAATAGCAGCGCCCACAGCCACGCACTCATCGGGGTTGATGCCCTTGAAGGGCTCGCAGTTCAGTTCCTTCTTGACTGCATCGTAGACAGCGGGGATACGGGTGGAACCACCGACCATCAGGACCTTCTTCAGGTCAGAGGGACGCAGGCCTGCATCCTGCAGAGCCTTGCGGACGGGGCCCATGGTGCGATCGACCAGATCAGCGGTCAGCTCGTTGAACTTTGCGCGGGTCAGGGTCATATCCAAGTGCTTGGGGCCGGTAGCATCGGCAGTGATGAAGGGCAGGTTGATCTGGCTGCTCATTGCGCTGGACAGTTCGATCTTTGCCTTCTCGGCAGCTTCCTTCAAACGCTGCGCAGCCATCTTGTCCTTGCGCAGGTCGATGCCGTTCTCGGTCTGGAAGGCATCTGCCATCCAGTTGATGATGCGCTCATCGAAGTCATCGCCGCCCAGATGGGTATCACCGTTGGTGGCCAGAACTTCGGTAACGCCGTCGCCCATCTCGATGATGGACACATCGAAGGTGCCGCCGCCCAGAT
>CABQER010000035.1 GCA_902463235.1 uncultured Faecalibacterium sp.
CGATGGTGATGTAGTTGCCCTGATTGGACAGCACCACCATGTGCAGGCCGTCGTATTGTTTTTCCAGCTCTTTAAATGCGGTCAGGCAGTTGTCGGAGACCTCGCCTGCACTGGAAGTCGCATTCTTATAGATTTTGAGGATGGATGCCTTTTCGCCGTTCAGGCGGGTGTAGCTGTCGGCGGAGTTATCAATGACCTCCACATCCGCCACATCAGAAAGGCGCACGTCGCCGTAGCCCTCCACATGCAGCAGCAGGGCACCGCTGATATCCTTCACACTGTTGTACTCTTCGCCGACTTTCAGCAGCCAGGACTCGCCGTCCTTATCCTGCACGTAACCGGCCGGCATGGAGAAGTTCTGGGCATAGATGAGCTGCGCCAGCGTTTCAATGTCCAGCTGCTTTGTCACATCGGCCTGTGCCAGAGCGTTGGTCTTGGCCGTCTCGTACTCTGCCTTGGCAGTCTCCAGCTGCTTTTCGTACTCGTTCAGCATTTCACGCGCTTCGGTGAACTGCATATAGGCGTTGAGCTGCTGCTGGGAGAAGCTGCCCAGTGCGCCGGAGAACTCGGTCATCAGCTGGGGCACATTGTCCATGGCCTTGATGGTGCTTTCCAGCGTGTTATAGACCACATTCAGGCTTTCCTGCAGCTGCATCTCATTGGCAAGATCCTCTGCGGTGCTGCCTTCGGAGCCGGTCTCGGTGTTCACGCGCTCCTGCAGCTTCTGCAGGGCAGTAGTGAGCTTATCGGTAATGGTGCGCAGCTCAGCCACAATATCGATCAGAGAGTCGATATCCCGCATACCGGTCTCGTTGAACTTGTCCATGACCTTCTGCAGACCGTCGCGCACCTCGATCAGGGCCTGCTGGATCTCAGGCTCCTTGACCACAGCGATCAGGCTGTTCACACTTTCCAGAAGAGCCTGCGCCTGCGCACGCACCGTTTCCACTGCGGCGCCCACCTCGGTGCTCATCTGGCTCATGACCGAGTTGGACACCGTACTGCCAAAGTTTTTCAGCTGCTTTTCGTATTCCCTGCGTCCGGCGGTGATCTGTGCCTCGGCGCTTTCCAGCTGGGAGCGGGCTGCAGCCAGCTGGGTATCGATCAGTTCCAGCAGCTTTGCGTTGATCTCGTCGATCTTATCCTGATTGAGCTGCACCTGCACCAGCTTTTCCACCAGACCGCTGGACGAAACGCTGGACACACCGCCCTTGCGCTGCACTTCCGGCACAAGGGTGTTCTGGATAAACTCAGAAAGCTCGTACTGGTCGGCACCTTCGCGGCTGACAGCCACCGTCATGAAAGCGTTCATGTTCAGGCTGTACTCAATGATGGAGGGGGTCAGGCAGGTGCTGGGCAGGTCGCTTTTGGCCTGATCCAGCTTGTTGGACACCTTGACCAGCGCGCTGTTCATATCCGTATCCTCGGTAAACTCCATCAGCAGCAGGCTGTAGTTTTCTGCCGATGTTGCGGTGATCTTGGACACGCCCGGCACTGTGAGCGAGTTCTGCAGCACATCCGAGACCTCGCTCTCCACGCGCTCCGGGCTTGCGCCGGGATACACGGTGACCACCATCAGATACGGTGTGTTCACGTTGGGCAGCAGGTTCGTATCCATCTTTGTGACCGCCACAAAGCCCAGGATCAGGATCATGACCACTGCAACCAGCACCGTAAACGGCTTTTTGACACTGAATTTTTCCATTTTCTCCTACCGTTTCTCTGCCTTGCCGCAAAGCAGGACAGCTGCTTTCCCTGCGGGAAAGGCTACACTTTAACATTTTTATTATACACGCAAGCCCCCGCCTTGCAAGAGCGGGGTGGGATTCTTTTGCGATTCTTTGGATACTTTCGCAAGATTTTAACATTTCCCGTTCCGTTTTTCCATTTTCCGGCTGCGGGTGCGACCAAATTCGGTCAGTCTTCCTTTATGGATACGCAGCAGCAGGGCAGATTGTTGCACCTTTTTAAAATTTTTCTGCCAAAGCGCCAGAGCCGCTTTTTGTTTTTTGCGTGGAAATGTGCATTTGAATATGTTATACTAGAGTACAGAATGGATTAGCAGGCTCTTTTTCGGGCCTTATCCTATAGATTCGACCAATAAAAACGAGGAACACTATGAAAAAAGTCATTTCCGTCCGTTTCAAAGAGAACGGCAAAAGCTATTATTTTGATCCCGCCGGAGCCGACATCAAAACCGGCGAATACGTGATCGTGGAGACCGCCCGCGGCATTGAGTGCGGCGAGGTGGTGCAGGGCGTGAGGGAGATCGCCGATGCGGCAGTGCCCAAGGCCCTCAAGCCCATTACCCGCATGGCCGACAGCGTGGATATCCGCCGGATGCGCCAGAACCGTGAGGACGAAAAGCGCGCCTACCGCACCTGTCAGGAGTGCATTTCCCGCCATGGCCTGGAAATGAAGCTTGTGGAGGCCGAGTATACCCTAGACCGCTCCAAGATCATGTTCTACTTTACCGCCGATGGCCGCGTGGACTTCCGCGAGCTGGTCAAGGATCTGGCCGGTATCTTCCACACCCGCATCGAGCTGCGCCAGATCGGCGTGCGGGACGAGAGCAAGATGATCGGCGGCCTTGGCATCTGCGGCCAGCCCTTCTGCTGCAGCCGCTTTTTAAAGGACTTCCAGCCCGTCTCCATCAAGATGGCCAAGGAGCAGGGCCTTTCGCTGAACCCCACCAAGATCAGCGGTGCCTGCGGCCGGCTGATGTGCTGCCTTGCCTACGAGGAAAACGCGTACGAGTACCTGAACAGCATCATGCCCATGGTAGGCAGCACCGTGCGCACACCGGACGGTCTTGGCACCGTGCTGGAGGTGAACCCGGTTTCCGGCTACCTGCGGGTGCGCTGCGGCACCGAGAGCCTTTCGCCCCGTTACTATAAGGTGGGCGTGTGCGAATATATCAGCGGCGGCAAGCGTGCGCCCCGCCGCCCGGACCCGGACGACGATTACTCCGGCGTGCGCAACCCGGCCCCGGTGGTGGCTTCCTCCGACGATGGCGAAAAGCGCTGCGCGGGCGGCTGCTGCGCCCGGAAGCGCGCTGCCGAAAAGGAGTGAGGGACGCGCCGGAGGTTCTGAGGGGTTAGTCTGCTAAAACTAACTGTTCTTCGTGATTTTTGCCAAAAAACTCCTGCAAATTTGGCCATAAGTTAGCCTGTGCTTTTGTGCAACCCAACAAAAAACAGACTTTTGTGTTTTTCGGGTCACGGTTAGTCTTGCCTTTTCTCACCTGCTTTGTTAAAATGCAGGCAAGGATATGATTTCCGGAGAGACATGCACAGCCGTGCCATACATGACTCTTCATACAATACTTCGGGCACGGAGATAAAAAGGAGAGTTTATTATGGCACACAAGGTTTCTGACGCATGTGTTGGCTGCGGCGCTTGCGAGGGCGCTTGCCCGGTTGGCGCTATCACCGTTGATGGTGTTGCTTCTGTGAACGCAGACGCTTGCATCGACTGCGGCGCTTGCGAGGGTGCTTGCCCCACCGGTGCTATCACTGCTGAATAATTTTAGCAGCTGCACAAAAAACGCATCAAAAGCAGCAGGCCTGTCCAAAGCAGGTCTGCTGCTTTTTTGTTTTGCAGTAATTCGCACAAATTCCCCGAGCAATTCCACGCATTTTTTTGAGAGGGTACGGCACACTTATCTATGGAACATTCTACCGAAGTCTTGTATAATAGAACTATGGTTTATTGCTCGCCGGAGCATCGTTTTGGCTCCGACGCGCTGCTGCTGGCCCGTTTCTGTGAGCCAAAGCGCGCCCAGAAGGCCGCAGACCTGTGCTCCGGCTGCGGCATCGTGGCGCTGGAATGGCACGACCGCGGCCACCGCGGCCCCTGCATGGGGCTGGAGCTGCAGCCCGAGGGCAGCGCTCTGCTTTCCGCTGCGGTGCAGGAGCAGGACATCGGGCACATTGAGCCTGTCTGTGCCGACCTGCGCGCTTTCCGGCAGGGCGAGGGCAGTTTTGACGTGTGTGCGTGCAATCCGCCCTATTTTACGGATGGGCCCCAAAGCCAAAACGCAGCCCACGCCCTTGCCCGGCACGAGAACACCTGCACATTGGACGATGTGTGCCAGTGTGCGTTCCGCCTTTTGAAGGACGGCGGGCGCTTTGCGCTGTGCCACCGGCCGGAACGGCTGGCGGAGGTGCTGGCGGTGCTGCGGGTCAACCGGCTGGAGCCGAAGCGGCTGGCCTTTGTAAAGAACAAGGCGGACGGCGCGCCATGGCTCTTCCTTGTGGAAGCGCAGAAGAACCGCAAGACCGGCCTGCGGGTGGAGCCGGATGTGTTGATCAGCGCCGGTGCGGCGTTATATGGGAGGTAAACTATGGCAGGAACTCTTTATATCGTGGCAACGCCCATCGGCAATCTGGACGATATGCCGCCCCGGGTGGCAGCCACCTTTGGCGCGGCAGACTTTATTGCCGCCGAGGACACCCGTGTGACCATGAAGCTGCTGAACTTTCTGGGCCTGAAAAAGCCCATGGTCAGCTACTATGAGCACGCCCTGCAGAAGGGCGAGGGCATCCTGCGCCGCATTGAAGCAGGCGAGAGCTGTGCCCTGTGCAGTGATGCGGGCATGCCCTGCGTCTCCGACCCGGGCGAGGTGATCGTGCGGGACGCACTGGCCAGGGGCATCAAGGTAGTGCCAGTACCGGCGGCTTCCGCCTGCGTCACAGCGCTGGCCGTGTCCGGGCAGGACACCTCCCGCTGGGTGTTCGAGGGCTTTCTGCCCGTGAACCGCAAGCAGAAAAAAGAGCGGCTGGCTGAGCTTTTGCAGGAAAAGCGCACCACCATCTTTTACGAAGCGCCCCACAAGCTGCGCACCACGCTGGACGATCTGGCCAATGCCTTTGGCGCAGACCGCAGCATCACCCTGTGCCGGGAGCTGACAAAGCTGCACGAGGATATCTGGAAGACTACCCTCGGCGAGGCGGTGGAGCACTACAAGACCAACGAGCCCCGGGGGGAATACGTGCTGGTGATGGCCGGTGCGCCGGAGACCGCCGACCCGGAGCAGGAGCTGACGCTGGAGCAGGCAGCGCAGCGGGCGCTGGAGCTGACCGGGCAGGGCTTTGGCCCCACCGCCGCAGCCAAGGCGGCGGCACAGGGCACACCTTATTCTAAAAGCGAAGTGTACAAGCAGCTGCTGGTATTGCAACAGGGCCAGCAGGCTGGTGAATGACAGCATCTCAGGTAAATGGTAATAGAGGAGGACCCCTTTTGTGACAAAGCTTCTGGTTTTGAGCGACAGCCACGGCGGACGTGCCGCCATTGAGCGCGTGCTGATGAAAGAGAGCAAAAGCATCGATGCCCTGATCTTTCTGGGCGACGGCCTGCGGGATCTGGAACTGGCTCTGACGCTGTACCCCAAGCTGCGGGCCTACTCGGTGGCGGGCAACTGCGATTACGGCGCACTGGAACCCACCGACGGCCTTGCCGCCTTTGACGGCGTGGTGATCTTTTACACTCACGGTCATATGTACGGTGTGAAATACGATCTGGATACGCTGGCAGATGCCGCATCTGCCCGGGGTGCCGAGGTGGCGCTGTTCGGTCACACCCACATCCCCCATGCAGAGACCCGCAGCGGGGTGTTCCTGTTCAACCCCGGCTCCTGCGGCCGGTGTTACACCGGGCCGGACACCTACGGCATCCTGACGCTGGACGAAGGCAAAGTGACCGCCTATGAACATAAAGAGGTACCCAAACAATGAGCATCAATGAGGTGCGCTATCTGCCGGAATGCGGCAGCACCAACGCTTACGTGAAGGAGCATTTTGAAGAGTTTGGCCCGGTGGGTGCGGTGTATACCGAGAACCAGACCGCAGGCCGGGGCCGTCTGGGCCGCAGCTGGGTGAACGCCGAGGGCAAGGCCCTGTATTATACAGTAGCCATCCGGGAACCGCTGGCCCAGCCTGCCACCCTGCCGCTGCTGGCAAGCCTTGCCGTGCGCACCCAGCTCAAGCTGCGCTACGGCGTGGACTGCCAGATCAAGTGGCCCAACGACCTTCTGCTCAATGGCAAAAAGATCGTGGGCATCCTGTGCGAGGGCGTGAGCTACGGCTACCAGCAGCAGGGCCGGGGCATTTTGTGCGGCATCGGCATCAATCTGGCCCAGCCGCAGAGCTACTTTGATGCCGCCGGTCTGCCCAACGGCACCTCGCTGGCGCTGCAGGGCGCAAAGGTGGATCTTTCCACCGACCCCGCATGGCTGGCCGAGGGCCTGACCGACTTTGGCTTTGACCGCAACATGTATGTGTTTGCCCGCGATGGCTTTGCCCCCTTCCGGGAGGAATACAAAGCCGCCTGCGTCAATCTGGGCCGCCGGGTCACCTTCGACCTGCCGGACGGCGGGCAGGGTGCAGGCGAAGCCGTCGATGTGGACGAAGAGGGCCGTCTGGTGGTGCGCACCGACAGCGGCGAAGTGCACGTTTTTACCGGCGAAGTATCGGTGCACGGCATCTATGGGGCCGTGTAAAAGCACTCTTTATAATATATGAGCGTCCCGGGAATTTTCCTCGGCTGGTTCAGTCGAGGAAAGACCCGGGGCTTTTTTCAGCTTTGTCCAAGGCCCGCCGAAAGCAGGGAAAAGGAAAGCTTTTCCATCCTTCCTCCGGACAGGCGCGCACGCTGTTAAAAGGCATTCTTTTCCTGCAGAACTGTTCTTCATGTGCGCACAGTTTTGGAATTATATGGAAATTTTTCGCACGCTTTTGCCCGAATTTCCCGCAAAATGCTTGAATAAACGAATTTTTTGTAAATTTCTTGTGTACATTTCCAGTTGCCAATTCAGTCATACTTTAGTATAATAGAGTACGTGCCAGCGTGTCCTTTTGGATGGGATGCGCGTGTTTAGGAAATCGGAAAACGGACAGCACAAGCGCCCTGCCCCAAAAAGCAAGGCGCTTGTGCTGTCGCAAGGAGAGCAAACATGAAAGATCAAGAATCCTTCAAGCCGTATATTCCTGCGGAAAAGATCACCGCAGAAATGACGGCGACCTCTGTGATCATGGGCATCATCCTGTCTGTGGTCTTCGGCGCTGCAAATGCCTATCTGGGCCTGCGCGTCGGCATGACTGTTTCTGCCTCCATCCCGGCAGCAGTCATTTCTATGGGCGTGATCCGCGTCCTGCTCAAGAAGAACTCCATTCTGGAGAGCAACATGGTGCAGACCATTGGTTCCGCAGGCGAGAGCCTGGCCGCCGGTGCCATCTTCACCATGCCCGCACTGTTCCTGTGGGCAAAAGAGGGTCTGTGCGACAAGCCCAGCATCCTGGAGATCACCCTGATCGCCCTGTGCGGCGGCATTCTGGGCGTTCTGTTCATGGTGCCCCTGCGCAACGCCCTGATCGTCAAGGAACACGCCACCCTGCTGTACCCGGAAGGCACCGCCTGTGCAGACGTTCTGCTGGCCGGTGAAGAGGGCGGTGCAAACGCCTCCACCGTGTTCTCCGGCATGGGTCTGGCAGCCATCTTCAAGTTCATCGTCGATGGCCTGAAGATGATCCCCGCCGACATTGCCGTGGCCTTCAGCTCCTTCAAGGGTGCTCTGGGCATGGAAGTGTACCCCGCTCTGCTGGGCGTGGGCTACATCGTCGGCCCCAAGACCGCTTCCTACATGTTCACCGGTTCTCTGGTGGGCTGGATGGTCATTATCCCGCTGATCTGCCTGTTCGGCGCAAACATCTCCCTGTACCCGGCAGCAGCCGGCACCACCATTGCTGATCTGTATGCAGCAGGCGGTGCAGACGCTATCTGGTCCAACTACGTCAAGTATATCGGCGCAGGTGCCATTGCTACCGGCGGTATCATCTCGCTGATCAAGAGCCTGCCTCTGATCGCATCCACCTTCCGTGATGCCATGAAGAGCATGAAGGGCGGCAGTGCTTCCGGCACCTCCCGTACCGAGAAGGACCTGCCCATGCCCTTTATTCTGGGCGGCATCCTGCTCATCATCCTCATCATCTGGCTGGCTCCGGCCATCCCCGTCAGCCCGCTGGGTGCTCTGCTGATCGTCATCTTCGGCTTCTTCTTCTCCACCGTCTCTGCACGTATGGTCGGCATGATCGGCAGCTCCAACAACCCGGTCTCCGGCATGACCATTGCCACCCTGCTGATCGCTACCATGATCCTGAAGGCCACCGGCAACGTTGGCATCGAGGGCATGATCGGCTCCATGGCCATCGCCTCTGTCATCTGCATCTGCGCTGCCATTGCTGCGGATACCTCTCAGGACCTGAAGACCGGCTACCTGCTGGGTGCGACCCCGGTCAAGCAGCAGATCGGTGAGCTGATCGGCGTGATTGCCGCCGGTCTGGCCATCGGTGGTGTGCTGTACCTGCTGGACAGCGCATGGGGCTACGGCGGTGCCGAGGTCCCCGCACCGCAGGCTACCCTGATGAAGATGATCGTCGAGGGCATCATGGGCGGCAACCTGCCCTGGAACCTGGTGTTCACCGGTGTGTTTCTTGCCATTGCTCTGGAGGTCCTGCGCATCCCCGTGATGCCGTTCGCCATCGGCCTGTATCTGCCCATCTACCTGAACACCTCCATCATGATCGGCGGTGTTGTGCGCTGGTTCATGGACAGCCGCAAGAATGTTGACGCGAAGCTCAAGGAAGAGCAGACCACCCGCGGCACCCTGTTCTGTGCCGGTATGATCGCAGGCGAGGGCCTTGTGGGCATCCTGCTGGCTGTGTTTGCCGTGTTCGGCATCAGCACTGCCCTGAGCATTGATCTGGGCAACATTGGCGGCGTGGTCCTGATGATCGTGATGATCGCATGCCTGCTGGCCTTCTCCATGAAGAAAAAGAAGAACTGATGAGTAAGAAAAAGCAGTCCATCAACTATCTGGACCTCATTCCGCAGCGGGCGGAAACCCTGCGCTGGCACACAGACGAAGCCACCGGCCTTATCACCCTTGAGGTGGAGAACACCGGTGTGTTCAATACGATCGCGCAAAAAGTGTTTCATAAACCGCGCACCACACAGGTGCATCTGGACGAGACCGGCAGCTATCTCTGGCCGCTGATCGACGGCCAGAAGACCGTTGCACAGCTTGCTGACTGCATGAAGCAGCAGTTCGGCGAAAAGGCCGAACCGCTGTACCCGCGCATCATCAAGTATTTCCAGATCGTGGAATCTTACCACTTTATCAAGTTCCTCAACCAATAAGCACAAAAGAAGCGGCGCTCAGAGCCTGTTGCAAGGCACTGAGCGCCGCTTTTCTTATTCTTTTTTGCTGCTCCAATCTACCGCATCTGCGGCCATGGCATTTTATCTTCTGCGCCTTCTCGTTTTGAGGCTCAGCGAGCCACCGCCCGCGGCAAGAGTGACCGCCGTTAATGCAGCGAGGATGAACAGCAGTGCGCACAGCAGAAGTGCTGTGGCTTTGGTGTCGGTGCGGAAGTCGGAGACGTACTCCCGGTGGGTCACAAGGTCCACCGTGCCCACTTCATCGCCATCCAGATACACGGTGGCTGTACCCACCACACTGCCGCTCTTGACGGTGGCCGCAA
>CABQER010000036.1 GCA_902463235.1 uncultured Faecalibacterium sp.
TGGACGCTACCCTGATCGCAAGCCTGCTGGACGGCGGCTTCATCCCCGTGATCGCTACGGTGGGCATGGACGATCTGGGTCAGGCCTACAACGTGAACGCCGACACCGCCGCTGCGCAGATCGCGATTGCGCTGAAAGCGGAGAAGCTGGTATCCATGACCGATATCGCGGGCCTGCTGCGGGATAAGGACGACGAGAGCACCCTCATCCCCGAGGTGGAGGTGTCCGAGATCGAGGGCTATAAGTCCGCCGGCATCATTGCGGGCGGCATGATCCCCAAGATCGGCGGCATGGCCGATGCCATCTATCAGGGCGTGCACGAGGCGGTCATCATCGATGGACGCGTGCCCCACTCCATCCTGCTGGAGCTGTTCTCCAACCGCGGCTCCGGCACCCGCTTTTACCGCCGCAGCCACCGCGAATAAGCATTGCGCAGGTGCCGTGCAGGCGGTATAATAAGAAAAATGACCCTCTCAAGCCTTTGCCAGCATTTTCTGGCGCGAAAGCGCCTGAGAGGGTTTTCTGTTCACAGTTTCTGTTCACAGGAGGGTACACCTATGGATTCTGAAAAAGTCATCAAGCGGGACAACGAATACGTCCTGCACACCTATAACCGCAACCCTATTGTGCTGGAAAAAGGCCACGGCCTGCGCGCCGCAGGCCCCGAGGGCCAGCAGTATCTGGATTTTACCAGCGGCATTGGCGTGAACAGCCTTGGCTACTGTGATCTGGACTGGGCCGAGGCCGTCTCGGAGCAGGCCCACAAGCTGCAGCATACCTCTAACCTTTACTACACCGCGCCCTGCGGCAAGCTGGCCAAAAAGCTGTGCAAGCGCACCGGCATGAGCAAGGTGTTCTTTGGCAACTCCGGTGCCGAGGCCAACGAGGGTGCCATTAAGGCCGCGCGCAAGTACAGCGTGGACCACTACCGCAAGGACCGCACCACGGTCATCACGCTGGTGAACAGCTTCCACGGCCGCACCATCGCCACCCTGACCGCCACCGGTCAGGAGGTGTTCCACAACTACTTCGGCCCCTTCAACGAGGGCTTCCTGTATGCTCCGGCAGGCGATATCGAAGCGCTGGAGGAGCTGGTGGACCGCACCACCTGCGCCGTGATGCTGGAACTCATTCAGGGCGAGGGCGGCGTGATGGCGCTGGACCCGGACTACGTGCAGGCCGTGCGCAAGCTCTGCGACGAAAAAGACCTTGTGCTCATCGTGGACGAGGTGCAGACCGGCGTGGGCCGCACCGGCACCTTCCTGTGCTGCGAGCACTACAACCTCAAGCCGGACGTGGTCACGCTGGCCAAGGGTCTGGGCGGCGGCCTGCCCATCGGCGCAGTGCTGATGAACGAAAAGGTAGCCGAGGGCATGGGCCCCGGCACCCATGGCTCCACCTTCGGCGGCAACCCGGTGGTCTGCGCCGGTGCCAACGTGGTGGTGGACCGCATGGACCAGAGCTTCCTTGCCAATGTCAACGAGCGCGCCGTCCAGCTGCGCGCAGGCATCGCAAAGCTGCCCCATGTCAAGAGCATTTCCGGCATCGGCCTGATGGTGGGCATCGAGTTCTACGACCTCAAGGCCGCAGATGTGCTGGCCGCCTGCCGCGAAGCGGGCCTGCTGGTGCTGACAGCCAAGACCCGCCTGCGCCTGCTGCCGCCGCTGACCCTCAGCGAGCACGATGTGGACATGGCGCTGGAGATCCTGAGCGATGTGCTGGGCAAGATGGAGCCGACGGCTCCGAAGGAGCAGGCATGAAAAATCTGCTGAAAATGAGCGACCTCTCCCCTGCCGAGCTGACCCACATTCTGGATGTGGCCGATCAACTCAAGGCACAGCAGAAGCTGGGTGGCACGGCCCCGCTGCTGGCAGGAAAGACGGTTGCCCTGATGTTCTCCAAGGCGTCCACCCGCACCCGCACCAGCTTTGAGGTGGGTGTGTACCAGCTGGGCGGTCTGGGCAACTACATGAACACCGCCGAGCTGCAGGCCGGGCGCGGCGAGCCCCTCAAGGACACCGCCCGGGTGCTGGGCCGCTACTACGACTGCGTGGTGTGGCGCACCTACCGCCAGAGCGATCTGGAAGAGTTTGCCGAGCTGGCCGGTGTGCCGGTGATCAACGGCCTGACGGATTACGCCCATCCCTGCCAGGTTCTGGCCGACCTGATGACCATTCGGGAGCGCCGGGGCAGCCTTGCGGGCCGGAAGCTCTGCTTTGTCGGCGACGGCAGCAGCATGGCAAACAGCCTCATCGTGGGCGGACTGCTGGCCGGGATGCAGGTCACCTGCGTCTGCCCGCAGAGCTACCGCCCGGCGGCGGATGTGCTGATGTTCGCCCACAAGTACGGCAGCGCTTTCCACCTGACTGCAGACCCTGCCGAGGGCGTTCAGGACGCCGATGTGGTGGCAACGGCTGTATGGAACACCGCCAAGCCCGGCACGCCGGAAAGTGAGCAGCGCCTGCGGGATTTTGTGGGCTATCAGCTCACAAGCAAGCTGCTGGAAAGCGCCAAGCCCGACGTCATGGTGCTGCACTGCCTGCCTGCCCACCGGGGCGAGGAGATCTCCTCGGCAGTGTTCGAGCAGCACGCACCGGAGATCTTTGACGAAGCCGAGAACCGCCTGCACGTGCAGAAAGCCGTGCTGGCCATTCTGCTGGCGGGGAAATAAAAACAGAACGCCAACAGGGCCGCCGCACAAACGATGTGCGGCGGCCCTGTTTTTTATCGTGGGAGATTTGTTGGTGGAATAGAGCGTTGGCTGTGCGCTGCGGTGAAATGGTGTCAACCGATACTTTGCTGGCGCTCGTCCCCATAGGTCTCTATGTAGCGGAAGAACAGGTATTCGCACAGCATCAGCAGCTGTACGCGGGACTGCACCGGAAGGCCGGAGCACACAAAGTTTGTGGCGTTGACATACAGGTTTTCATCTGCCATGCCGCTGAGGGTATTGCTGCCGAGATTTGTAAAAGAAACCAATGCGGCACCACGGCTTTTGGCAACCGTTGCAGCGGCAATGATCAGACTTGTTTCGCCGGAAATGGAAAGGGCCAAAACCAGATCATCGGAAGTCAGCTGCCGGGCGCTGATATTCATCAGGGTGCTGTCATCGTAACAGAAGGCGGCCTTGCCGATGGTCTGCAGCCGCTTTGCAAGTTCGGAGCCGGGCATTCTGCTGCTACCTACGGCATACAGCTCAATGCGGCGGCTGCAGTGGATCAGCTCTACGATACGCTCTACGGTCTCCTCCGGAACCATCTCGATGGTTTTGTGGATATCCCGGAAAAAGTCGGTCGGGTGAGACTTTCGCGGCATTTCCTCCGGCTCAAACAGATCCATGCGCAAAGATGCCTTAAAATCGGAATAACCACTGAAACCGAGCTTCTTGCAAAAGCGGACGACAGAAGCCGGTGAGATGAACAACCGGTCCGCAAGTTCTGTCACCTTGAGATTGGCGATCTCGGTGTGGTTGCGAATGCAGTAAGAAAGAAGTTCATTATCGTTTTTGTTCAGCTGGGGCGTGTGTTCTGCAATGCGGGTGAAAAAGTCCATGATGTCCTCCGGCGGGAAGGCTTTGAAGAAAGTTAGCAGGTGTGAAAATATTTTCAGACTCTGGAATTGTTTCAACTTGGGCAAACTGGTTCAAAACTTTCAAAACGCCTTTAAAAAAATGTTCATATCGATTATATTATAGTCACTCTCCAAAGCGCGCGCAAGGGTAAAATCAGAAACATGATCGCAAAACGAATGTGAGGTTTCAAAAATGGAAGGATTTAAAGTTGTTATTGTCGGCGGCGGCTCCAGCCATACCCCCGGCATTATCCAGAGCCTGATTGCAAATCTTGACCGCTTCCCGCTGAAAAAGCTGGTGCTGTACGATATTGACCCGGATCGTCTGGAGCTGGTCGATACCCTGTGCGGCTCGCTGATCGCAAAGCTGGATCCGGAATGCGTCTACTTCACCACCACGGACCCGGAAAAGGCCTACACCGATATTGACTTTGCCTTTGCTCAGATCCGTCAGGGCGGCATGGAAATGCGGGAGAAGGACGAGAAGATCTCGCTGGAGTTTGGCGTTGTGGGTCAGGAGACCTGCGGCCCCGGCGGCATGGCATACGGCCTGCGTTCCATCCCCGGCGTGTTCCAGGTGATCGACGATGTGCGCAAGTACGCACCCGAGGCATGGATCATCAATTACTCCAACCCTGCTGCGATCGTGGCTGAGGCCACCCGCCGCAAGTACAACAACTATAAGATCCTGAACATCTGCGATATGCCGGTAGCCATCATGCTGTCCTTCGCAAAGATGCTGGGTCTGGAAAAATACAACGATGTGGACCCGGTCTACTTTGGTTTGAACCACTTTGGCTGGTGGACCCACCTGTACGACAAGAGCGGTGTGGACCGTATGCCGGAACTGAAGGAAAAGATCATGAAGTTCGGTCTGGCTGCTTCTCATGATAAGCACCACTCCGATCCTTCCTGGCGCCACACATGGGAAAACTTTAAGGAAATCCTCACCGACTTCCCGGAGTATCTGCCCAATACCTACCTGCAGTACTATCTGTATGCCAAGGAAAGCGCCGAGGATATGGATCCCAACTACACGCGTGCCAACATGGTCATGGATGGCCGTGAGAAGGACATGATCGAGCAGGCAAAGCTGATCCGCGAGAGCGGCGGCAAGAAGGAAGCAAACCTGAATCTGTTCAATGCTTTTGGCGATTTTATTGTGGATGTGGCATGCTCCATTGCCTATAACAATGCGGACCGCTATCTGGTCATTGTGGAAAACAAGGGCTGCATCCCGCAGATGCCGTATGATGCCATGGTGGAAGTTCCCTGCTACCTGCGCAAGTGGGGCCCGGAGCCTGTTACCATCGGCAATATCCCCCAGTTCCAGCTGGGCATGATGATGCAGCAGGTCTCTTCGGAAAAGCTGATCGTGGATGCTTATTTTGAACACTCCTACCAGAAGGCACTGGAAGCATTCACGATGAACAAGACAGTTCCCTCTGCCAAGGTGGCACGCAAGATCCTGGATAAGATGATCGAAGCCAATAAGGGCTACTGGCCCGAACTGCACTGAGATCCTCAGGAGGTAAATCATGGAGAAGAGAGAGAAGAAAGTTACCTTTTCACAGTTCCAGAAACTGGGAAAAGTTCTAATGACGCCTGTCATGATCCTGCCCATCGCAGGTATTCTGGTGGGCATTGGCTCTGCGTTCACGACAAAGAACATTGTGGCACTGTGGCCGGTTCTGGGCAATACCTATGTCAAGCTGTTCTTTAATCTGCTCAAGGCCATGGGCAATACCATTAACTCCTATCTTCCAATCATTTTTGCTGTTTCCGTTGCCATCGGCTATGCAGAAAAGGAAAAGGGCATCGCGGCATTGTCCAGCGTGATCGGTTTCCTCGCCATGAACAATGTGATGAATATCCTGCTGACCAGTCTGGGCATTCTGGACCCTGCGGCGATGAAGACCGGCCAGTCCATGGTCATGGGCATCGCTTCGCTTGACACCGGTGTATTCGGCGGTATTCTGGTGGGTCTGCTGGTTGCAAAGCTGCATAACAAATACTATAATATTCAGCTGCCGCCGGTTCTGGGCATCTTCTCAGGCACAAAATTCGTGCCGATGATCTCGCTGCTGGCCTGCTCTGCGCTGGGTCTGGTAATGTCTGTGGTGTGGCCCTTCGTTCAGACCGGTCTGGGCTTCATGGGCGAGATCATTTATGACACTGGCATGGCAGGCAGTGTGATCTATGGTCTGGCAGAGCGTGCGCTGCTGCCTTTTGGCCTGCATCACTTTATTTACACTCCGTTCTTCTTCACAAACCTTGGCGGTTCCATGGTCATTGATGGCACGCTGTATGAAGGCGCAGTGAACATTTACAACGCCATGCTGGCTTCTCCGGATGCCATGTTTGACGTGAACATTACCCGCTTTATCATGAACGGCAAGGTTATTTTTGCTATGTTTGGTCTGCCCGGTGCGGCTCTGGCCATGTACCATTGCGCAAAGCCGGAGCGTAAGCCTCAGGTCAAGGCGCTGCTGATCGCAGCCATCATCCCCTCCATCTTCACTGGCATCACCGAGCCCATTGAGTACAGTTTCCTGTTTGCGGCTCCGCTGCTGTTCGTGGTGCACGCTGGCTATGCAGGTCTGGCCTACCTGCTGACTTACATCTGCAAGGTGAATATCCCGGGGCCCAGTTCCTTCGGCGGCCCTTTCCTGAGCACGATCTTCAATGGCATCATGCAGGCGGATAAAGGCTCTAACTGGATCTGGGTGTTCATCATTGGCATTCCCTGCTTCTTCCTGTACTATTTCACCTTCCGCTTCATGATCACCAAGTTCAACTACAAGACTCCCGGCCGCGAAGATGATGGCCAGGAGGTCAAGAAGCTGGACAAGAAAATGAGCGACGAGATGATGGCGACCATCATTGAAGGTCTGGGTGGTGCAGACAATATCCAGCATGTGGATGCCTGCTTTACTCGACTGCGCGTCAAGGTCAAAGACAAGGCTCTCGTTATGCCGGATACTGACTGGAAGCAGAAGACGGGTGCAAACGGCGTCGTTCAGGTCGCAGATGGTGTGCAGATCATCTACGGTGCCAAGGCCGATATCTACAAAAACAACCTCAAGAGCGCTCTGAACATGGACTGATTTTTCAGTGCCGGTCAGGGTTTCCCGAATAAACAGCGAGGGCATCTGCCAACGGCAGATGCCCTTTCTGCATACAAAAAAATCAAACCTTTGCGGCGCCGCGGTCGAGGATCTTATCGAACCGGGCAAAGAAGGTGATGGTGGTGATGGTGGCGGCCAGAATGTCGCTGACCGGCTCGGCCAGAAACACGCCGAACACTGCATCCGGCAGAACATGCGGCAGAATGAAGATGAGGGGGATCAACAGAATGATCTTGCGCAGGCAGGCCAGCAGCAGGCTGACCTTAGCCTGCCCCAGCGCCATAAAGCTTTGCTGGCAGGCGATCTGGAAGCCCATGGCAAAAATGCCCGCCATGTAAATGCGCATGGCCCACGTGGTGTACTGGATCAGTGCGGTGTCCGAGGTGAAAATGCCCGCCACCGCGCCGGGAAACAGCATCATCAACAGCCAGAACAAGCAGGTGTAGGACCCGCACAGCGTCAGCTGAAAACGGAAGGCTTCCTTGACGCGGGCCTTCTTGCCTGCGCCGAAGTTGAAGCTCATCACCGGCTGTCCGCCCTGACAGATGCCCTGAATGGGCAGCGTGCACAGCTGGGATGCGCTGGTGATGACGGTCATGGCACCCACAGCCACATCGCCGCCGTACCGCGCCAGACTGGAGCTGAAGCTGATGGAAAGCAGGCTTTCGGTGGAGAGCATCACAAACGAGGAGATGCCCAGCGCCAGCACCGGCAGAATGATCTGCTTTTCCGGGCGCAGGTAGTCTCTGCGCAGGCGCAGGATGGTCTTTTTGCCGGTGAGAAAGCGGATGATCCATGCCGCGCCCACGGCCTGACTGAGCACCGTGGCAATGGCCGCGCCCCGCACGCCCAGCCCGAACCCGAAGATCAGGATGGGGTCGAGGATAATGTTGATCACCGCGCCGATCACGGTGGTAAGCATACTGGTCTTGGCAAAGCCCTGCGTGGTGATAAAAGGGTTCATGCCCAGCACTACCAGCACGAACACCGAGCCTGCAATGTAGATGCGGCTGTAGCTCAGGGCGTACGGCAGGGTGGCATCGCTGGCACCGAACAGCCGCAGCAGCACCGGTGCCCCGGCATAGAAGCCGATGGTCAGCACCACGGCAAAGAACATCAGCACGGTAAAGCTGTTGGAGACGATCTTTTCGGCCTGCTGCCTGTCCCCCTGCCCCAGAGCAATGGCGGTGCGCGGCGCGCCGCCCGCGCCCACCAGCATGGCAAAAGCGTTCAGCAGCATCAGAATGGGTGTGAACAGCCCCACGCCGGTCAGCGCTGCCGCGCCAATGCCCGCAATGTGGCCGATGTAAATGCGGTCCACGATGTTATACAGCAGGTTCACCACCTGCGCCACCACGGCGGGGATCATGAGCTGCAGCATCAGCTTTTTGATGCTGCCGGTGCCCATATCTTGTTTTGCCTGTGCCATTGGAATGCTCTCCTCTGTACTTCAAATTTGAAAAATATCGTTCCTATTATACTCGGCTCCCGCCCAAAAGAACAGCCTTTTTGCAAAGAAACCGCGCTTTCTGCCCCAAAAACGCAAAACGGCACGGCTGCGTATGGCTTGCAGCCGTGCCGTAACGGGAGAAAAGTGTTGACGGAAAACCGCTTTTTTGCTATACTGTAAAGGCTAATATATGGAGATGTATCGAAGCGGTCGTAACGAGAACGACTCGAAATCGTTTTGTCCTTAATCGGGCACGTGGGTTCGAATCCCACCATCTCCGCCAACAAAAGGCATCAGCTCAGGCTGGTGCCTTTTTTGCGGCTAGATGGTGCGGATGAGAACAGGGCGGCGGCCCGCAGGCCGCAAGCAATCAGCCCTGCGGGCTGTTGCCTAGCCCGCGGGAGAATATCCACCATCTCCGCCAACAAAAGGCATCAGCTCAGGCTGGTGCCTTTTTTGCGGCT
>CABQER010000037.1 GCA_902463235.1 uncultured Faecalibacterium sp.
CCACATAAGGAGTCATGTGGTAGGCAGGGCGTTCCGCCGGGGAAATGGCAGCGCCATGCTCGGCCTCGTAGGCACGGGCTTTGTTCAAAATTTCACTTGGCATCGCGGATGCCTCCTTGCATTACAAAATCAGGCGTTCGCCTTGTAGCGGTCGTATGCGCTCTGGTAAGCTGCCAGCAGCTTATCCATGCCGCAGCTATTGGTCAGGGTGTCCAGATAAGCTGCCCACTCGTTGTCGGAGGGGCCGCCGTCCTTCAGCCACAGACCTTCCTGCTCAGAGACTGCGTTCTCAAAATCAGCACGGTAGCGGTCGATGGTGTCCAACTCTTCGCTGGTGAACACGCAGTCGATGGGGTAGGTAGTGGCGTCATCCACAAAGGGCATCCAATAGTTCTCAAGGTCGGTAAGACGCTCGATGGCGCGGTCCTCCATGTAGAAATACTCATCGTAGTACTCGCTGAGGATCAGCTTGGGACCCCAGACCTCGTAGGTAGACTTCAACTCACCGGCACCCTTGTTGTACTTTGCCTTGGCCTCCTCCTCGGTGATGGACTTCCACTTGCCGTTGGCGTCCTGCTCGGTGAAGAACACGCCAATGGGGCCGTACTGCAGCTGCATCACGGTCTCGCCGTCATACCACTGGTCAAAGAACTTCAGCAGGTTGGCAGGGCTCTGGCACTTGTTGGTCACATTCAGGTTGCCGCTGTTGGTACCGCCGCCGGTACGTACGGTGACGTTGTGGGTGCCGTCCGGGCCGTCCAGCACGGGCAGGAACACATAGTCCTTGGCGTAATCGCCCATCAGTTCCTCGATGTACCACCAGGTGGAAACGCCCAGATAGCCCTGTGCGCCCTTAGCCAGCAGCTGGTTGGCATCCTGACTGAACATCTCCACGTCCATCAGACCCTCGGCGTACCAGTCGTGGAAGTAGGTGACCGCCTTGCGGTAGTTGTCCTCGGCGCAGACAAAGCGGCACTTGCCGTCCTTCTGCAGAACCAGATCGTTGCACACATCGTTAGGCCAGTTGGTGAAGCCGAAGCCTGCGTAGAAGATGTTCTGACCCCAGCACCACTCGTCAAAGCCGGTGGACATGGGGATGGTGCTGCCGGGTGCATTACCGTAGACCTTGGCAGACATATCGTTGTCCTTGAAGGCCTTCAGGGCGGTGTGCAGCTCGTCCAGCGTGGTGGGCACTGCCAGCCCCAGCTCGTCCAGCCAGCGCTTGTTGATCATGGAGAACTGCGGAATGGTGAAGATGCTGTAATCCTCGTCGTCACCGATACCGGCAGTGCCCATCTGCTCGGCAGCGGGCAGACCGTAGATGCAGCCGTCGCTCATGGTGATAGCTGCACGGATGTTGGGGTGCTCGTCCAGGATCTTGGTCAGGTTGGGCATGATCTCGGCGTTGATATAGGGGGTCAGGTCCAGGAACGTGCCGTCTGCACCGTAGTTGGCGATATCGTAGTTGGAGAAGCCCACACCCATAAAGGCATCCGGCAGCTGGTCGCCTGCAATGCGGATGTTCACCTGCTCGCTGAGGGAGTCGCTCATGGTCTCGTAATTGAGTTTGACGCCCACGTTATCTGCCAGCTTCTTCAGCACCTCGTTGTCGTTGTAGCCGGGGCTCAGGGCAGACTGACCGCCCACGATATCAAAGCTGGTCTGGTCGGTGTTGGAGGGGTCCGGTGCAGCAGGCTTTTTGCTGCCGCCGCAGGCAGACAGCGCCACGGCAGAACCGGCAACGGCACAAACCTTCAGGAAATTGCGGCGAGAGATCATCTTTTTCATAGTTGTTCTCCTTTTCTGTAATGTTATATCAGATTCTTTTCGTTTTCTGGAATGGACAGCGGATTCTGCGCCCTGTTCATCAAGCTCCGTCGCTTTCTGTTCCGGGCAACGGCTTCAGCGCCCTCTTGCGGTGCCCTGCATCCGCTTCGACCCTTGGGCGGGTCTCGCGTCTTGCAGACCGCTGCGCCAAAAATTGCTCCCTGTTTCCGCCGCAGGCGGCGGTCGCAATTTTAGCCTTTGACCGCACCGGCCATGAAGCCTTTTTCAAAATACTTCTGTACAAAGGGGTAAACGATCAGCATGGGGGCAGCTGCCACGATGATGGAAGCAAACTTGATCATTTCGGTCAGCTTATTCAGTTCTGCAAAGCCGCCCGCTACCATAGAGGACTGGCTGGCGCTGGTGGAGCTCTTGATCAGGATATTGCGCAGCACCAGCGGCAGCGGAGCCTGATCGGCTCTCAGGTAGATCAGAGCGGTGAACCAGTCGTTCCAGTAGGCCACCATGCTGTACACCACCATAACGGCCATAATGGAACGGCTCAGGGGGATGACCATCTTTACAAAGACGGTCCACTTGGAGGCACCGTCGATCTCGGCGGCCTCCAGCAGCTCCCGGGGAATATTGTTCTCAAAGAAGTTGCGGACGATGATCACGTTGCCCACAGCCACCACACCGGGCAGGAACAGGGCCCACATACTGCCCAGCAGACCGGTCTGCTTGACGATGAGGTAGGTAGGCACCAGACCGCCGCCGAAATACATGGTGATGACGAAGAACAGGCTGATGTACTTGCGCCCGGGCAGATCCTTCACGCTCAGCGGGTAAGCCACAAGATAGATCATAACCACCGAGTAGATGGTACCGATGACGGTGTACTTGATGCTGTTCATAAAACCGGAGAACAGCGCACTGTCTGCAAACACAGCCTGATAGCCCTTCAGGGTAAACTGGCTGGGCAGCAGGAAGGTCTTGCCGGCGTACACATCGTAGGGATCCGAGAAGGATGCCACCAGAACGTAGTACAGCGGGTAAGCCACGATGAGCATGACGGCGGCGCAGATGACCACCAGAACGATGTCGCTGACCTTATCGGACAGACCGCCGGGCTGTTTTTGACGGGATGCTGCAATGTTTTTTGCCATAACGGCTCGCCCCCTTTACACAAAGCTGACGTCCGCCGCCTTTTTAGCGATGCGGTTGACGATGATGAGCAGGATGATGTTGACCACCGTATTGAACAGACCCACAGCGGTGGAATAACTGTACTTGGCGTTGATAATGCCCTGTTCGTAGACATACACGGCAATGATATCGCTGGTTGCCTTGTTCAGTTCGGTCTGCAGCAGCAGCACCTTTTCAAAGCCCACGTTCATCAGGTTGCCTACGCTCATAATGAGCTGCAAAACGATCATGGGTACCAGTTCCGGGATGTCGATGTGCAGGATGCGCTGGAACATGGACGCGCCATCGATCTTAGCGGCTTCGTACAGGCTGGTGTCCACAGCAGCCAGACAAGCCATATAAATGATCGTGCCCCAGCCAGCCTCCTGCCAGATGCCGGAGGCCACATAGATGGTGCGGAAGGCAGTGCTCTCCGAGAGGAAGTCCACGCTGGTGCCCAAAATCAGGTTCAGCAGACCGCCGGACGGGCTGAGGAAAATTTTGATCATACCACAGATGACCATGGTGGAGATGAAGTGGGGCGCATACAGCACCGTCTGCACCACCCGCTTGAACTTTGCAAAGCGCAGCTGGTTGATGCACAGGGACAGGATGATGGGGATGGGGAAACTCCACAGCAGGCTGTACAGGCTCAGCAGCACGGTGTTCTTGATCATGCGCACACAGTTGGGTGCGGTGAAGAACCGCTCAAACCAGTACAGACCGACCCACTCGCTGCCGGTGATGCCCCGGCTTGCCTTGAAATCGCGGAAGGCGATCTGGATGCCGTACATGGGCCAGTACTTATAAACGATGGTCAGCACCACCGGGATCAGCAGCATCACATAGAGCTGCCAGTTTTCCCGCAGCCGTTGGCCGAGGCTTTTGCGGTGGACCGGGATAGCGTCCAGCTGACATGCAGCAGCTGGCGAGGTCTGCGTCATAAAAACTCCTCCTTCTTGTTTTTACGCTGCCCACAGGCCCGTGGGCGGGGTCCCCTGCCGTTCGGGGAATCGGTTTTGCTGTTTATCGTGAAACGTTACACGGCCTGTGACACAAAGATAACACGCCAGAGTTTTCATGTCAACAGGATTTTATGTAAAAGTCGTCTTGTATACCTGTTTTCAACGTTTTGTACACTCTTCGATAGATGTTTTTGTGCAAATTGCAGCATTTCGCAGCCGTGAAACGATTCATGAAATTTCACGAAAAAGCCTTTACATTCTGGCAGAACCATGCTATACTGAAACCACAGAGACCTCAGAACAACAGGGAATGCAGCAAGATTCCCTTTGATATATCCGCTTGATATAGAAACGTTTCACAAGAAAAGGAGTGGACCGCATGGCAAAACAGAATGCCGCACCTACTATGAAGGACGTGGCCAGAGAGGCAGGGGTCTCTCTGGCCACTGTATCCAAGGTCATCAATGGCATCCCGGTGGGTGACGAATACCGCAAAAAGGTAGAGCAGGCCATCAAGATGCTGGACTATCACATCAACGCCTACGCCAAGGGGCTGAAGAGCAACCGCACCTACACCGTGGCGGTCATTCTGCCCAATCTGCTGAACCCTTTTTTCAGCATGGTGGCACACTACATCAACCGGGCACTGGTAAAGCAGGGCTACCGGATGCTGCTGTGCGACACCGACTACGACTACACCAAAGAGCAGGAAATGGTGCAGATGGCGGAGCAGAACAAGGTGGACGGCATCATTGCCCTGACCTACAACCCCGACCTGAAAATTTCGCCGGAGGTGCGGTCGGTGTCCATCGACCGCTACCTCAGCGGCAGCACCCCCTGTGTGGCATCGGACAACTACAACGGCGGCCGTCTGGTGGCCCAGAAGCTGGCGGAAAACGGCTGCAAGAGCCTTGCCTTTCTCCGCATCGGCTCTCCCCTTGCCAGCGAGACCAACAAACGCCGGGACGGCTTTGTGGCCGAATGCGAGGCACTGCACCTCCCCTGCACCCAGAAAATTTTGATGGATGGCGCTCCCTTCAGCGAGTTCGAGCATTTTTTAGAGGAGAACCTGCAGGACGGAAGGCTGGCCTTTGACGGCATCTTCTGCGTCACCGACAAGCTGGCGGTGGACATTATCAAGACCCTGCGCCGGATGGGGCTGCGGGTGCCGGAGGATGTACAAGTCATGGGCTACGACGGTCTGCGCGCCTTCGGGGATCAGGATTACTACTGTTCCACCATCGTTCAGCCAGTGGAAGCCATGGCGGAGACTTGCGTGGATCTGGTGCTGCAGGACTCCCACGCCAACACCCCCTCCCTGCTGTGCCTGCCGGTGCGCTACGCCTATGGCGGCACCACCAAGGCATGACCGCCCCGGAAAAAGGCCGGTTGTACTGGGCAAAAAACTGGCTGCACTACCACTGGCTCTACCTTATTATTGCAGCTGTGGCGCTTTGGGTCGGCATCAGTTGGCTGGCAAACGCTCTGCACTGGGGCGAGAACCTGCCGGACTATCAAATCGCCTATGTGGGCAAAAGTGCTCTGCCGGAGGATACCGCCCACGCCATCGAAGCCGCTTTTGCGCAGTATGGCGAAGACCTGAACGGCGATGGCACTATCTGCGTCCGGCTGCGCCAGTACGTCAGCGATACAGAGGACGTGGAAAACGCTTCCACCTATGCGCTTGCGGCGCAGATGCAGTTTCTTTCCGATATGAACGCGGAGGAAAGTTATTTTCTGCTGCTGGACGACCCGGCGCATTTTCAGCTGGACTATCAGGCACTTGCCAACTGGGACGGCACCCCGCCGGGCGACAACGACTATACCGCCGCCGGAAAGACCGTGTCTTGGGTAGACTGCCCGGTGCTGGCCGGATACGACCTTGGAACGTATCAGACCACCGTGTTGGGAACCACCGTTACTGGCAGCAGCACAGAACTGGTAAACGGATTATTTTTAGGCCGCAGGGCCTTTTATGAAGAGCCCAAGAACGAAAAAGCCGCCCTTGCCCGGGAAGGAGCACAGCGGCTGTGGGAGATTCTGACGGAAGGAGCAACTCCATGAAACGGAACTTGTTGTGCATAGTGGCTCTGGCGCTGGCGGCGGTGCTCTGCACCGGCTGTGGTGTCAAGGATGAGGATTTGAAAAGCGACCCGCTGGTGAACCCCGACGGCACCGCCCCGGTAGGCAAAACACTGGTTGCCCCTGCCCCGCCGGAGGGCTTCACCCTGCTGGACAACAAGGACATTCTTGCAGCCAACGGTCTGTACTATGCTTCTTGGGTCAACGGAGAACCCCAGCCCTATGAAAACAGCGAGGGTAAGACAGTCGATCTCTACGATGCCCAGCTGACGCTGGTGGTGCAGGAGAACAAGACCGGAGAAAAGGCAGCTTCCGCTGTTTCCGGCTGGCAGGAGCTGGCGCAGCAGAACTACGATATTTCCGACACACAGACCCTGACTGACGGCGGGCAGGAGTACACTGTCATTCAGTTTGCCTATCAGGACGAAAGCAACCCCTATGCCTTTGGCGTTGCCGCCTTTGGACAGAAGGGCACCAGTGCCATAGAGTGGGAGCTTTCCTGTCAGGAGAGCTACACCGGCGATGCACTGGCTGTACTGACCGAATTTCTGAACGGCTGCACCTATTAAGGAGGCGTAGAAATGGGCTTATTCTTTCCGAGTGACCCGGTCATCCATGGTCAACGCGCCACTGGTCTGCCCCGGTATCAGGAGCTGCTGGAACGAGACTGGAAAAGCTTTCTCTTTGCGGATTTTGTCACCTTGGGTCTGTGCATCCCCTACGGGCTGGGGGTGGGGTACGCCCTGCTTTCTTCCAGTCTGCTGGTGCTGATTCCCGTCTGCGTGGTGGGTGGACTGCTGGTGGGCCCGGCGATCTCCTGCATGATGGACGCGCTGTTCCGCAGCTACCGGGATGCGCCCCGGGGCTGGTGGGAGAACTACTGCAAGGGCATGAAACAGAACTGGAAAGCATCCCTTCTGCCCGGTGTGGTGTTCAGTCTGGCACTTGGCATCGAGCTGTTTTTCGGCATGGTGCTGTTCTCCGGGGAGCGTCTGCCCGGTATCGGAACCATGGCTGTTTTTCTGGCAGGTCTGCTGATTTTGCTCATGCTGTTTACTGCGTTCTGGCCGCAGGTGGTATTGTTTGAAAAAAGCAACCTTCACCGCCTGCAAAATGCCGTGCTATTCTGCCTGAAATACGGCAAGCACGTTCTGGGTGCAGCCGCACTTCAACTGGTATGGTGGCTGCTGTTTGTGTTGTTTTTGCCGTGGACGGGCTTTCTTGTGCCTTTCCTCGGTGTGTGGTTTATCTGGTTCGTCTGCTTCTTTTTGCTGTACAACGATTTCAATGCTGCCTATGGCATTGAAGAAAAGATCAGCCAGCAGTTCCCGGAGCAGACACCCCGCTATGATGAATGATAAGGAGAGCAACCATGGACATTTTAACGATTGGCGAAGTTTTGATCGACCTGACCCAGACCGGCAAGGATGAAAAGGGCATTCCTCAGTTTGCCGCAAACCCCGGCGGTGCCCCGGCAAATCTGGCTGTGGCTGCCGCCCGGCTGGGCACACAGACCGCCTTTATCGGCAAGGTGGGTGCGGATGCCTTTGGCCGCTACCTGAAAGAGGTTCTGGCAGAAAACAAGGTGGATGTTTCCGGCATGGCTGTGGATGCAGACCACCCCACCACCATGGCGGTGGTCTCGGTGGATGCCACCGGCGAGCGGGATTTCAGCTTCTACCGCAGTGCCAACGCTGACGTGATGCTGTGCAAAGAGGACATTTCGGACGAGGCTCTGAAAGCTGCCAAAATCGTCCACTTCGGTTCTGTCAGCCTGACCGCTGACCCCTCCCGCACTGCCACGCTGGACGCTGCTGCCCGTGCCAAAAAGCTGGGTGCTACCATCACCTACGACCCCAACTACCGTGCAAACCTCTGGAAGAACAAAGAGGAAGCCATTGCCCAGATGAAAGCTCCCCTGCCGCTGGTGGATATCCTGAAAGTTTCCGATGAAGAGCTGCCTCTGCTCACCGGCACCACCGACTGCGAAAGCGGCACGGCACAGCTGGCACAGAACGGCATCCGGCTGATTTTTGTCACCTTGGGTGCAAACGGCGTATTCTACCGCTTTGGGGACAAGACCGGCCATGTGGCTGGCGTTCCCTGCAAGGTAGGCGACACCAACGGCGCAGGCGATACCTTCTTTGGGGCTGCCCTGTCCAAGCTCTGCAAGGAGGAGTTGGACACCCTGACTGTGGACAAACTGGAAAGCATTCTGGCCTTTGCCAACAAGGCCGCCAGCATCACCACCAGCCGCCACGGCGCTATCCCCGCCATGCCCACCCTTGCAGAAGTGGAGGGCTGAACCATGGCAGCAAAACAGGAATTTACGTCCCGGTTCGCCAAGCACAAGGACGAACTGGAATGGCTGTTCATGGAACTGTACCACAACCGGGAAGGGCTGGAAGTTCTGG
>CABQER010000038.1 GCA_902463235.1 uncultured Faecalibacterium sp.
GCTCGGCTGCCTGCAGGCCCTCGGCAGAAATGGGCACGCTGGTGTCCATGCGCACAGCCTCGGAACCGATGTGGAAGCCCACGTTCTCGGCCCCGAACATCTGGTGCAGGATGCCGGAAAGGATGTGCTCACCGGTGTGCTGCTGCATTTTGTCAAAGCGCCATTCCCAGTCGATGCAGCCGGAAACGGCAGTGCCGGGAACAGCGCTGCCCGGCAGAGCGTCCACGCTGTGCCAGAGGATGCCGTCATGCTCGTGCACATCGGTCACATTCAGCGTGGCACCGTCCGGCAGGGTCAGGGTGCCACGGTCGGCAGGCTGACCGCCGCCCTCCGGGTAGAACACCGTGCCGTCCAGCGCAATGCGCCCGCCGCCGGTCTTTTCGTCCGGCTCTGCGGCAAGGATGGTGCTCTCGCACTGGGTGCGGAAAGCGTCCTGTTCAAAGTATTTTTCTGTGCGCTGCATGGCGCGGGTACCTCCTGTTCAGGGTGCAGTTTGACGATTTAAAATGGCCGCCGCAGGCTCTGGCCATATTCAGCGGAAAATTTATTTTTATTTTTGCAGAATTGGAACGACTGCGGTCGTTCCAATTCTGCTTTTTCACGCAAGGGGCCGTAAAGGCCAACAACAAAAGAGATTTTACTGCATCTGCCGGTTTCGGCCCTTCTGGTGAAAATGCGTTTGGAGCGGCCCGCGTTTGCGCAGCAATGAAAGCCCCGGTGGGGCTTTTAAGCGGCGAGCGGTCTGCGTCAGCAGATGGAGGGGCCTTGCCCCGACAAGTTCCGCAGGCCGCGACAAACGCGAAATAAAAAATCTGGATTCCGCTGAACATAGCCAGAGCGAAAGCGGAGGCTATTTAAAATCGAAAAAGGGATACGCACCCAGTTTAAAAATAAGTATACCACGTTTTTTGCCTGTGGAAAATAGTCTGCGGATATGTTATGATAAGAAACAACGATATTCCCATAAAATGTTAAAAATGAGGAAGGTAATAGCATGCGTGAAAGTGGAATCCTGATGCCGGTGTCCAGCCTGCCCGGCCCTTACGGTATTGGCTGCTTTGGCAAGGAAGCATTCAAGTTTGTGGATTTTCTGGCACAAGCGGGCCAGAAGATCTGGCAGATCCTGCCGCTCAGCCCCACCGGCTACGGTGACAGCCCCTATCAGAGCTGCTCGGCCTTTGCGGGCAACCCCTATTTTATCGACCTCGACGCTTTGAAGGAAGAAGGCCTGCTCACCGCCGCCCAGCTCAAGGCCGAAAAATGGGGCACAGACCCCAAAGAGGTGGACTACGGCACTTTGTATGTGAGCCGCTTTAAAGTCCTGCGCACCGCCTACGCCGCATGGCGCAAGCAGTGCGCCGGGCTGCACGGCTGCAGCTATTACTTCCCGGATGATTATTATGCCTTTACCCTCGCCAATGAGGAATGGCTGGACGACTACGCCCTGTACATGGCCCTGAAAGTGGCCAACAGCATGAAGAACTGGGTGGAGTGGGACAAGCCCTACCGCCTGCGCGACAAGAAGGCCCTTGCTGCCTTTGCCGCCGAAAACGAGGAAGAGATCGGCTTCTGGAAGTTCGTGCAGTACAAGTTTGCGGCCCAGTGGCAGGCGGTGAAGGCCTACGCCAACAAAAAGGACGTGCAGATTTTGGGCGACATCCCCATCTATGTCTCTGCCGACTCGGTGGATGCATGGGTGGGCGGCGCGCTGTTTGAGCTGGATGCCGACGGCGGCTTTGCCCGTGTGGCGGGCTGCCCGCCGGATTACTTCTCTGCCGACGGTCAGCTGTGGGGCAACCCGCTGTACAACTGGGCCTACCACAAAAAGACCGGCTACGCGTGGTGGGTGCGCCGGGTGCGCCACGCACTGGGCATCTACGACCTGCTGCGCATCGACCACTTCCGCGGCTTCGATACCTATTGGGCCATCCCGGCGGACAGCACCACCGCCCGCACCGGCAAGTGGGAGAATGGCCCCGGCATGGAGCTGTTCGATGCGCTGGAAGCTGCCCTTGGCAAGCTGCCCATCATTGCCGAGGATCTGGGTGAACTGTTCCCCAGCGTGCGAAAGCTGCTGGCCGACAGCACCTTCCCGGGCATGAAGGTGCTGCAGTTCGCCTTCAGCGGCGGGGACAGCGAGTATCTGCCCCACAACCACGTCAAGAACAGCGTGGTGTATCCCGGCACCCACGATAACACCACCCTGACCGACTGGTGGGAGAACGGCGCTTCCGAAAAGGAAAAGGCTGCCGCTGCCGCTTACCTGCACCTGACCGGCGTAAAGCCCACCGCAAAGGAGCTGGCGGCCATCCGGACCGATGATGTCCGCATCGCTCTGCTGCGCGCAGCGCTGGGGTCGGTGGCTGACCGGGCCATCATCCCCATGTACGACTGGCTGGGTCTGGGCGCGGAAGCACACCTGAATACCCCCGGCAAGCTGGGCGGAAACTGGGCATGGCGCGCCGCTGACGGTTTTGCCGCCAAGGCACTGGCCAAGACCATCCACGACGAGTGCAGTGTGTACTGCCGCGTATAAACAGAAGGCACAGAGCGGCGGGAGCTTAGCAATTTGACGAAAATATAAAAACTCCGGCAGAAAATTGTGCGTTTTGCTGGTAAAATCGGAAGCTGAATGGTATAATGTTGCTAAAGCGGCATTATGCCATTTTTCTTTGCCTGATGCGTTCCCGGCATTTCCGGAAACAGAGCGGCGGGCGCGGGATGCATAATGCGGCAGATGGTTCCTGAACGTATGGGGAACAGGTGACTGCACGCGGGATACGGGAGCGCCGCGTGCGCAGATGATGGGGAAAATTACATGAAGAAAGAATGTACCGAGCAGGATCTGCGGGAACTTGCGCGCTCAGCGCAGGCCGTATTTGAGGCAGTGACCCTGACCGAAGCGCCGCATTGTGACGGCTGGCAGGACGATGGCCTGCGGGTGGACTACGAGCTGCGCAATGGCCGTGTGGACTGTGTGCTGCACCGCAGAGTGGAAGCGGACGGCAAATGCTGGGAGCTGGAAATGAGTGCACCGCTGGCAGGCAATGTGCTGCCGGAAGAGCGCATGACGCCCCGGGAGCGGGAGCTGTGCCGCGAGGATATGAGCCACGATTTCCTTACCGGCGTGTACAACCGCCGCTATCTGGAAACGGTGTTTGCCCAAAAGCTGGAACAGTGTGCAGCGCAGGGCCGCAAGGCGGCCGTGGCACTGGTGAGCATCGACAACGGCCAGAAGCTGCGGGATACCTACGGCCAGCCTGTGATGGACCAGCTGCACTGCTTTGTGGGCAACCAGTGGAAAAAGAGCTTTGATACCCCTGCGACCCGCGTGGTCTGCCGCCTGACCGGCAGCATCTTTGCGGTGGGCTGTCTGGACGCCGACGGCAAGCAGCTGGCAGAGGAAATGCAGAACCTGTATCGGCAGATGCCCCGGGAATGCATCACCACCACCGGCATGATGCGCCGGGTGCCCTTTACCTTGAGCTGCGGCGCAGCCGGGCTGGAGGATGTCTCTGCAAAGAACTGGCAGGCGCTGTACGAGCTGTGCGACGCACGCCTGCGGGAGGCACAGAACGCCGGCGGCGATCAGATGCGTGCAGAATAAAACCAGCGTATAAAATCCCCCTTTTGGCGCAGACTAAGGCCAGAAGGGGGATTTTTTGTATGGAAAACCAGAAAAACGACAACCTGAACCTGCTGGAAGCCGTGGTGCAGAATACCGAGATGGGCAAGAACACCTTGGAACAGATCGTGCCGATGACCGACGATGTGCAGTTCAAGGCCGAGCTGCTGCGCCAGCGCAATGTGTACCACCAGCTCAATCAGGAAGCGCACACCGCCATCGAGGCCTGCGGCGGCACCGCGCAGGGGCAGAGCGCCATGGCAAAGCTGAACACGAAAATGGGCATCAGTATGAAGACCCTCACGGACAAGTC
This sequence comes from uncultured Faecalibacterium sp., assembly GCA_902463235.1. Taxonomy (GTDB): domain Bacteria; phylum Bacillota; class Clostridia; order Oscillospirales; family Ruminococcaceae; genus Faecalibacterium. The sequence goes on from CABQER010000038.1 coordinate 3,939, forward strand.
CACCCGCAATCTGGCCGAGATGCTCACGCAGGGCAGCGGCATGGGGGTGGTGGACTGCGTAAAGGCCCAGAAGGATTACCCCAATGCCGCGCCCGGCGCAAAGCGCCTTGCCCAAAGACTGCAGGAGTTTCAGGAGGATAGCCGGGTAAAGCTGGAACAGTTCTTGTAAAAGAAAACCCTCTCAGGCTCACTTTGTTCGCCAGCTCTCCCGAAGGGCGAGCCATTGGCAAAACGGAAAACGTTTCCGGAATGTCAAAAGCTCCCCCTTTCGGGGGAGCTGGCAATGCGAAGCATTGACTGAGAGGGTTCTTTTTTACAGTGCTTCCACCATCGCGGCCACGATCCTGGTGGCGGTGGCTACATATTCCGCAATGCTGAACTTTTTCACCACCAGCACCTCGTGGCCGTCCTCGTCAGCGTTGTCGCTCATGGCGCGCAGGATGACGCAGGGCACACCGTTCTTGGCGGCGATCTGGCTCACAGCGGCACCTTCCATCTCCACGCAGTCGGGGGCGCATTTGGCTTCAATGGCAGCCTTGGTTTCACTGTCGCCCACAAACAGGTCGCCGGTGGCGATCTTGCCCACCAGAGCCTTCACACCCGCTTCGGCGCAGGCTTTTTCGGCGGCAGCGATCAGCTCCGGGTCGCCGGTGTATTCCTTGAGGAACGGCGGGTTCTGGCAGATCATATCCAGCTGAGCGTCATGGTACAGCACGGTCTTGCCGATGACCACATCACCAATGCCGATCTTCGAGGTCATATTGCCTGCGATGCCGGAGAAGATGATCTTCTCCGCGCCGAATTTTGTGATGAGCACCTGCGTGGTGGCGGCGGCATTGGCCTTGCCCATGCCGGCACAGCACACCACCACCTGTTTGCCGGCCAGCGTGCCCTTGTGGTAATCCACGCCGCCGTAGGGCTCCACGGTGACGTTTTCCAGCTTTGCACACAGCTGATCGACTTCATCGGGCATTGCGCCCATAATACCGAAAATCATAGGAAACCTCTTTTACGATTTTAAATGGCCGACGCGTGCGCTCTGGCCATATATAGCGGAAAGTTATTTTTAATTTTGTAAGTTCCAAAAGCCTGCGGAACTTGTTGGGGCGAAGCCCCTCCATCTTGCTAACGCAAGACCGTTCTGCCGCTTGAAAGCCCCACTGGGGCTTTCATTGCTGCGCAACCGCGGGCTTTTCGGAGTTACTTTTTCACGGGAAGGGGCGAAACCGGAAGTGACATCTTTGCCGAAAATCAGACGTTGAACAGGAACTCGATCACATCGCCATCGTTGACAACGTATTCCTTGCCCTCGGTGCGCTGCAGACCCTTGGCCTTGACGGCGGCGTAATCGAAGTTGTTGGCTTCCAGATCGCTGTAGCCAATGACGCTGGCACGGATGAAGCCGCGCTCGAAATCGCTGTGGATCTTGCCGGCAGCCTGCGGTGCCTTGGTGCCCTTGCGGATGGTCCATGCGCGGCACTCCTTCTTGCCGTCGGTCAGGAAGGAGATCAGGCCCAGCAGATCATAGCTGGCAGTGATGAGGTTGTCCAGACCACTGGCTTCAATGCCCATTTCAGCCAGAAAAGCCTTCTTTTCCTCGGGAGAATAGTCGGCGATATCCTCCTCGGTCTTGGCGCAGATGGGAATGTAGCGTGCGCCCTCTTCCTTGGCGCGTGCGGCCACCAGCGGGACATACTTGTTGTTTTCGATGCCCTCCATCAGGTCGTCCTCGCCCACGTTGCAGGCGTACAGCACCGGCTTTGCGCTCAGCAGGCCCATTTCATGCAGAACAGCTTGCTGCTCGGCATCGCCCTCGTCAAAATCGAAGCTGCGGGCAGGCTTGCCGGCGCTCAGGTGGTCGGCCAGCTGCTGCAGCCATGCGGCTTCGGCGGCAGCGCCCTTGTTGTTGCCGCTCTTGGCAGCCTTTGCCATGCGGCCTGCGCGGTTCTGCACCACCTCAAGGTCGGACAGGATCAGCTCGTAGTCGATGGCATCGATGTCGGCAATGGGGTCCACGGCCTCAGCCTTGGAAACATCCTCCACCACATGGATGATGTTGTCATCGTCAAAGCAGCGCACCACATGCACAATGGCGTCGCACTCGCGGATGTGGCCCAGGAACTTGTTGCCCAGACCCGCGCCCTGACTGGCACCCTTCACAAGACCTGCGATATCCACAAATTCCACGATGGCAGGGGTCTTTTTATTGGTCTGCCAGATCTCGGCCAGCTTGTCCAGACGCTTGTCCGGCACGGCTACGATGCCGCTGTTCGGCTCGATGGTGCAGAAGGGATAGTTTGCGGCTTCTGCGTTCTTGGTGGAGGTGATGGCATTGAACAGAGTGGACTTGCCGACATTCGGGAGCCCCACGATACCTAATTTCATTTTATTATACTCCTTGCGAAAAAGATTTCACGCTGCGGTAAAAAGCGATATTATAACAGGATAATTGTAGCACAATGGACGTTTTTTCTCAATACTCACTTAAGTGGAAACGAAAAGCCGCCCGTGGAAAAGCAGTGCTGCTTTTCCACGGGCGGTCCCTATGATTCAGGTTGTACGGGCCTTACTTGCTGATGGTAAGGGTGCCGGACGCGGTCTCCTCAAAATGGCTGGCGTAGAATTCCTCCATCAGCCGGATGAGAGAAACGATGTCCCGGGCACCGGCGGTCTCGTAGCAGGAGTGCATGGCCAGCTGGGGCAGGCCGATGTCCACGCAGTTCATGGATACCTGTGCCATGGCAAGGTTGCCCAGAGTGCTGCCGCCGACTTTATCGGAACGGTTGGCAAAATACTGCAGCGGGACACCGGCGCGGGCGGCAAGCTCCTTTGCCACGGCCATGCTCATGCCGTCGCTGGTGTACTTCTGGCCGGCGTGGACCTTGACCACAACGCCCTCGTTCATGTAGGTGCAGTTGTTCACATCGGTGTATTCCGGGTGGTTGGGGTGCACGGCGTGGGCGTTATCGGCGCTGAACATGAAGCTGGACGCCACCGCACGGTGGAAGTCCTCATCGCCGGGGCAGACGTTCTGCGCGATGCGGTGCAGAACGTCGTACAGGAAGGTGGAAGCCGCGCCCTGCTTGGTGCCGGAACCCACTTCTTCGTTGTCGAAAAAGGCGGCAACATTGATGGACTGGGCGCTGTGTGCGTTCAGAAAACCTTTCAGGATGCCGAACACACACTGCTGGTCATCCAGACGGCCGGAGGAGATGAACTCCTCATTGCAGCCCCAGACGGCGGCCTTTTCGCGGATGCAGAGGAACAGGTCGCTGCCAAGGATCTGGTCTTCTGCGACCTGCAGCTCAGCGGCGATCAGCTTTTTCAGCACGCCTTCCTCGGCGGCACCGCCCAGCAGGGGCAGCATATCCACCTGCTTGTTGTAGGAAGCCTTGTCGTTGACCTCGCGGTTCATATGGATGGCCACGCTGGGGATCATCAGCAGGTCGCGGTCCAGCGTGAGCAGGTGGGAGGTGATGGCATCGTTCTCCTTTATCAGCACGCGGCCTGCCACCGACAGCGGCCTGTCCATCCATGTGGAGCAGATCATGCCGCCGTAGCCCTCGGTGTTCAGCTTGGTGTACTTCCGGCCCATGTGGATCTCGGCGTTTTCCTTGATGCGGAAGCAGGGGGAATCCGTGTGGGCAGCGGCCACGTTGAAGCTGTAGTTTTCCAGCTGTTCTCCCATGCGGAATGCAAGGATGCTGGAGCCGTTGCGGCAGACAAAATAGCTCCCGCCGGGTTCCAGCTGCCACCGGCGGCTCTCCAGCAGCTCGGAAAAGCCCTCCTTCAGCAGGATGTTCCGGACGGATGCAGTGGTGTGGTATGCGGTAGGATTGCCGTCAATGAAGGACAGCAGCTCCTGTACTTCTTTTTCGATCATTGGAAGACCCTCCATGGATTTATCGGTTTGGATGCTCCTATTCTACTTCTGCTGTTTGCGCTTTGCAATAGCCGGCCCTGCGGGCGGGGAAGAATTTGTTTTACATTGCGCGGGTTCTATAGTATACTATTCCTGTTGGTAAATATCGAATCGACAGGAAAGGCAGGGAACCGTCATGGAACGCAGTGATCCGCGCTATCAGGCGTATGTGGAAATATTAAAGGAAGAACTGATCCCGGCAATGGGCTGCACCGAACCTATTGCGCTGGCTTATGCCGCAGCCAAAGCCCGCGAAGTGCTGGGCATGCTGCCCGAAAGCGTGCAGCTGCAGGTGAGCGGCAGCATTATTAAGAATGTGAAGAGCGTCATCG
>CABQER010000039.1 GCA_902463235.1 uncultured Faecalibacterium sp.
TGACCCCGCTGGTGACCATTTTTTCCGGCGTGGGCCTTTCCATGCTGATCGCCGCACCCATTGGCGCTGCCGCAAGTCAGGTGGGCACCCTGATCATGTGGGCCACCGAACAGGCTCCGCTGGTCATGGGCATTCTGGTATCCGTCATTGTGGGCGTGGCGCTGACCCTGCCCATTTCCTCTGCCGCCATCTGCGCCGCGCTGGGTCTGACCGGCCTTGCCGGCGGTGCCGCCGTGGCAGGCTGCTGCGCCCAGATGATCGGCTTTGCCGTGATGAGCTACAAGGAGAACGGCGTGGGCGGTCTGGTCAGTCAGGGCCTTGGCACCAGCATGCTGCAGATGGGCAACATCGTCAAGAACCCCCGTATCTGGATCGCGCCCACACTGGCCAGTGCCATCACCGGCCCGCTGGCCACCTGCGTGTTCCACTTTGAGATGAACGGTGCCGCTGTCTCTTCCGGCATGGGCACCTGCGGTCTGGTGGGCCAGATCGGCGTGTACACCGGCTGGGTCAGCGACATTGCCGCCGGCGTCAAGACCGCCATCACCCCGATGGACTGGGCTGCCATGGTGCTGCTGTGCTTTGTTCTGCCTGCCGTGCTGAGTGTGATCTTCTGCGAGATCGAGCGCAAGCTGGGCTGGATCAAAGAGGGCGACCTGAAGCTGAACTGATTTTTAAGCGGAAAAATCTTTTTGCTTTTTGATAGAGCAAATCCCGGCAGGCTACGGTCTGCCGGGATTTGTCTTTTCACGGTTAAACACGTGACGACGCTCTGCACAGGAAGCGTTCAAACGATTCGTTTCCCGTCCAGCACTGCCTGCGTGAGGGTGTCGCCTTCATACACCAGCTTGAGGGAGAAATAAGGCCGTTCCTCATTCAGCAGCCGGAAGAAGATTTTGTCGCCCTCCCAGATGGGCAGTTCAGCCGCCTTATCCTTCGGCACCCATTCCAGCACGCCTTCCCTGCAGGCATCGCCCTGCACCATCTCGCCCGTCCATTCATCAGCGGTGTACAGGTGGATGAACTCGGTCATGTTGCCCCAAATAAAGGTCAGCAGACCCCGGGCGCGGAAGCGCTTCAGCGTCAGGCCGGTCTCCTCCTTCACTTCCCGCAGCAGGCAGTCCTCCGGGCTTTCAAACCGCTCAAACTTTCCGCCTACACCGATCCATTTGTCGTGGTTGTAGTCGTCCTGCTTTTTGATACGGTGCAGCATCAGGTAGGCATCGTCCCGTTCCAGATAGCACAGCGTGGTGCTGAAAATGGGAAATTCCGGGTTCATGAAGGCTCCTAGATTCATTGAGTTCTCCTTTTTTGTGTGTAAAACCCTCTCAGGCGCTAACGCGCCAGCTCCCCCGAGGGGGGAGCTTTTTCTTCTTCCGATTTGCGCAAATAAAGCTCCCCCTTTCGGGGGAGCTGGCATTGCGCAGCAATGACTGAGAGGGTTCAAGCCTTCCGGCTTGCTCTTCCCTTGCCCGCATTGTTCAGCTTGCGCACAAGGTCGTTCTGATGCTTGCGCTGGCTGGGCGTGGGCTGCGGGTCTTTGGCCTCCTCAGCGCGGCGGCCGCTCTGGGCGGTGTCCGGATCGATGCGTTCCAGCGTCCACTCCTGATTGCCGCCGGCCACAAAGTTCCAGATCTGGGCCTGTGCGCCGTTGGAGGTGTTCATACCCACAAGGTCGATGTATTTATCCGCCAGCACATTGCGGATGCGGGTGCGCCCGCTGCGGGTGGGCTCCAGCGCCCAGCACTGGCTCAGCCCGCTGGTGCGGCTCCACTGGTGCAGCCATGTGCCCTCCACCACACCGCCAAGGGCCAGATCCATCATCTTGCCGGTAAAGCGGTTGCAGATGCGCCAGCGGCCCTCGCCTGCATCCACGAACTGCCACTGCTGCCACGGATGGCCTGCATAGCTCCACAGCTGGATGGCCGCGCCGTTCTCGGTGTTGAAGTTCTTTACTTCCAGTACCTTTCCATTGGGGGCTTTGATGATATAAAATTCATTTTCCAGAATGACTGCCTGTGATGCCTTTGCCATAGAGCACGACTCCTTTCCAGTTTGGTAGCCCTATTATAGCGTATTTGTCCTTTGGCAGCAAGAATGCTTTTCCATAATCTTTTTACGTTTTATTGTGCATTTTGACATGATTCCCGCAACGATAACGTTTACGCGCAACAAAACCGTCTCTGCAGGGAATTTCTTTACACTCCGGCCTGTCTTGTGATACAATAAAGGCACACGCTTTTAGGGAGGGATTTGGAATGACCAACGAAACCTTGGAAACCATTAAAAGCCGCCGCAGCTGCCGTGCCTATAAGCCGGAGCAGATCACCGACGAAGAGCTGAATGCCGTGCTGGAAGCCGGCACCTACGCTGCCAGCGCCATGGGCCGCCAGAGCGCAAAGATCGTGGTGGTGCAGGACGCTGCCACCCGCGCCCAGCTCACCCGCATGAACGCCGCTGTCATGGGCAAGGACACCGACCCTATGTACGGCGCTCCTACCATTCTGGTAGTGCTGGCCGATGCCGGTTCCAAAAATGCCGTGCAGGACGGCAGCCTTGTCATGGGCAATCTGATGCTGGCCGCGGCCTCGCTGGGGCTGGGCAGCTGCTGGATCAACCGCGCAAAGGAAGAGTTTGAATCCGACGAGGGCAAGGCCCTGCTCCGGCAGTGGGGCATCGAGGGCGATTGGGTCGGCGTCGGCCACTGCATTCTGGGCTATCCTGCTGCAGACCCCAAGCCCGCCGCCCCCCGCAAGCCGGATTATATCGTAAAAGTATAAGGAGAACTATGAAGCCTGATTACAAGCTGGTCGCCAAGGCCAAATACATCCACGCTACCGCCGACCTTGCCAGTGAGCTCTGGCACGAGGTGTACAAGCGCTACTATCCCGCAAAGCAGCTGGACACCCTTGTGGAAGAGCTGCAGAGCGCAGACGCCATCGAAGCAGACATCGACAACGATGTGAACTATTTTCTGGTCGTTCTGGGCGGCAAAACCATCGGCTACTTTGCGTGGAAGATGGAGAACACCGCCCTGCATCTGATGCACCTGTACCTCAAGCCCGAATACCGCGGCAAGGCACTGGGCCGGGACATCGTGCTCTCCTGCGAGCGGCTGGCCCGCGGCGAGGGCAAGGGCCGTGTGTGGTGCACCGTGCACGCCAAGGCCCTGCCGGTGCAGCAGTTCTTCAAGGCACTGCGCTACCGCAATTTAAAGCCTGCCGAGCAGGACACCGGCACCGTCCCCCGGGACGAAGTGGTGTTTGAGCATACTCTGGGCTGATTTTGCTGCCGGAAAACCGCAAAATGCTATTGAATTTTTTCTTCGTTTGTTCTACACTAATGTAGTGTAATAAAGTGCCTGCCTGTGGGCGGCATCTGCAAAAAAAGGAGAACGACATGGCAAAAGATCATCCTACCGGCCAGTCCGGTCTGTATCAGGCATTTTTGCAGCTCAAGACCCCGGAACAGTGCTACCGTTTTTTACAGGATGTGTGCAGCTATTCCGAGCTGAGCGCAATGGAGCAGCGCTACAACATTGCCGAAATGCTGGTGGACAAACGCATCTACACCGAGATCATGGATAAGACCGGTGCATCCAGCGCCATCATCAGCCGGGTAAGCCGGGTGCTGAGTGCCAACGACAGCGTGCTGCGCGCCTTGCTGGAAGCGGAAAAAGCTGCCGACGATCAAAACTGAACTTCCACACAAACCATGCCGCGTGCCGCCCGTGCGGTATGCGGCTTTTATTATTCAACCGGGAAGGCAGAAGTCCCCACGCCAGCGGGGTACTTCTATCGTTTTTCCTCATGCGGCGCAGATGCGCCGTCTTCATCAGAGATCAGGGAGGTTTGATTTTTATGAGCAAAGCTGTTGTATTTTTTGCCGAGGGCACCGAGGAATGTGAAGCCCTGCTGGTGGTCGATTTGCTGCGCCGCGCCAAGGTGGAGGTGACCGTGGCCAGCGCATCCGGCAGCCGTGAGATCGTGAGCAGCCACAAGGTGCATATCACCGCCGACGCACTGGCCGAAGAGGTGGATTATTCGGATGTGGACATGGTGGTGCTGCCCGGCGGCATCCCCGGCACCCCGAACCTTGCCGCCAACAAGACCGTTACCGACACCTGCGTTTCCTTTGCAAAGAGCGGCAAAAAGGTAGCTGCCATCTGCGCAGCACCCAGCGTGCTGGCATCTCTCGGCCTGCTGGAGGGCAGAAAAGCCACGGCGCACGCCGGTTTCCAAGACAAATTGGCCGGTGCCGAGGTGCTGGATACCGAAGTGGTAGTGGACGGCAATATCACCACCAGCTACGGTCTGGGCGGTGCCATCCCCTTTGCGCTGGAGCTGGTGCGCCAGCTGGCCGGGCAGGCTGAGGCCGACCGCATCCAGAACGCCATCGCCTACCGCCACTGAGGGAGGAAACTGAAATGCGTTTTGTCACCTGCCGCCTGCCGGACGGCGTAGAAGATCCGGCCATTCTTTCGCCGGACGGCACACAGATCTGGCCGCTGAGCTGGCTGGGCCTTTCCTATGAAACCTTGTCCGATGCCATCCCCTTTCTGACCCCGCAGGTGCGGGCAGGCCTGCAGCTTGCCATTGCGGGCATCCCGGCCCTGCCCGTGGATGCCGTGCAGCTGCAAAGCCCTATTCCCTGCCCGGCGCAGGATGTGGTGTGCCTTGGCATCAACTACATGGCCCACTCGGACGAAGCGGAGAAATACTCTGCCGATGCCTTTGCAACCAAACATCAGGATGCCATTTATTTTTCCAAGCGCGTTTCCCGCGCTGTGCCGGACGGCGGCTTTATTGAAGCTCACACTGACCTTGTGCAGAAGCTGGACTACGAATGCGAGCTGGCTGTGGTTCTGGGCAAAGATGCCAGGGATGTGCCCGCCGGGCAGACAAAAGACTATGTGTTCGGCTACACCATCCTGAACGACGTTTCCGCCCGCGATGTGCAGACCGCCCACAAGCAGTGGTATTTCGGCAAAAGTCTGGACGGCTTCACGCCCATCGGCCCCTGCATCGTTACCGCAGACGAATTCGACACCTACCCGCCCAAGCTCGGCATCCGAAGCTTCGTCAACGGCGAAAAGCGGCAGGACTCGAACACCGGCCTGCAGATCTTTGATATCGACCACGTGATCCACGAGCTGACTCAGGGCATGACCCTGAAGGCCGGCACCATCATTGCCACCGGCACCCCGGCAGGCGTGGGCATGGGCATGGACCCGCCGCAGTTCCTGAAGCCCGGCGACACGGTGCGCTGTGAGATCGACGGCATTGGCAGCCTGACCAACACCGTGCGGTGAGCACTGGCATTTGTGCCAAATATCCGCTGCGTTTTCCGTCTGTTTGCATGAAAATCCGCAGCGGCACTGCTCTTTTCAGAGCGGGTGTGCTATACTGGCTGTATGAATGAAAAATGCGGCCCCGGGCCGCAGAAGGGGTAAATGAACTATGAAGGAATACGCATTCGGCATCGATCTGGGCGGTACCACCGCCAAGATCGGCCTGTTCAAGACCACCGGCGAGCTGCTGGAAAAGTGGGAAGTTCCCACCGACACCTCCAACGCCGGTGAACACATTCTGGAAAATCTGGCCGCTGCCGTGCAGGGCAAGATGCAGGAAAAAGGCCTTGCCGCCGCTCAGGTGGAAGGCGTGGGCGTGGGCGTGCCCGGCCCTGTGCTGGACAGCCGCATTGTGCCCATCATCTGCGCAAACCTCGGCGGCTGGGGCAAGCATAATGTAGCCGAAGAGCTGAGCACCATGCTGGGCGGCATCCGGGTCCTTGTGGGCAATGACGCCAACGTGGCTGCTCTGGGCGAGATCTGGATGGGTGCAGCCAAGGGCTGCCGCAGCGCAGTCATGGTCACGCTGGGCACCGGCGTGGGCGGCGGCGTCATCGTCAACGGCAAGGTCATCGATGGCACCCACGGTGCCGGCGGCGAGATCGGCCACATCACGGTGGACCGCCACGAGACCGCCGCCTGCGGCTGCGGCAAGCACGGATGTCTGGAGCAGTATTCCAGTGCTACGGGCGTTGTGCGCTGCATGAAGAAGCTGCTGGACGAGAACCCGGATACTCCCTGCACCCTGCGCGGCACCGAGTTTGCCGCCAAGGACGTGTTTGATGCCGCCCGCAATGGCGACGCCCTTGCCGCCCGTGAGGTGGACGAGATGACCGACACGCTGGGCATGGCGCTGGCCAATGTTGCCAACACCGTGGACCCGGAAATGTTCATGATCGGCGGCGGCGTGTCCCGCGCAGGCGAGGTGCTGTTTGCCCCGCTGCGGGAGCACTTCAAGGTCTATGCCTTCAAGTCCTGCCGTGAGACCCCCATCGTGCCCGCCATCCTCGGCAACGATGCCGGTATCTATGGTTCTGTGCGCCTGATCGTGGGCGAATAACGCCCTCCTCAGAAGGTAAACTGCTGAACAAAAATTGAAGCTCTGCCGTTCAAGCAAAAAACCAGCCCCCGATACGTACTGTATCAGGGGCTGGTTTTATTCATTTTTTATATTTGTTCTGTGTTATCAAAAACCCTTATTCATAGCAACGTTGACCGTGACATAGTACTTACAACCGCTCACCTTGACTGCCAGTGCCAGATCTTCAATGCCAACTGAATCTTCCGAAGGATGAACTTTCAGGTCGCCCGGATCGTAATCGTCCAGCTTCCAGCCTTTCTTACCAGCCAGCAGTTTTTCAATTTCAGCCTTATCAACTGCCTGACCTTCTTTTGCTGCCTTTTCAACCACCTGAATCTTGTCGCTGGGCAAATTGTTTTCAACAGCCCCGCCAAACTTGCAGAAAATTACAGCGACATCAACCTTCTGAGGATCCGGAACAAAGTCTTCGCCCTTGCAGCCAGTCATCATACCGACTGCCGCAACAGCCAGTACAGTCATGCCTGCACCCTTCAAAAAAGAACGACGAGAAATCTGATCCATAATTTACTTTCCTCCTTATGGTTTTTCCCCGCGGCACTGTGAGTCCGTTATTTCGTATCGCGTACCGCTGACAGGCTCTTATTAGAAATAATACCCCCTTGTATGTATTTGTCAATATGCAATCCTTGATTTCTGATTTTTTCACAAAAAAAAATTTTTCTTTTATTCAACCTGCCTGTACTCCTGCCTCTGCTCAAAAAGAAATGCCGCTGAAACCAGCGGCATTTCGTGCGAACCTGCTCAGCAGGTTCTCTTTTTTTACTCAATGCTGTCTTTTCCGGACTGAACTGCAGGAGTTGCTCAGCGTGATGAGTTTTGTGTTCATTTTTCCAGTTCCAGCGTATCTTCCCCCGGCAGCTGATTCCACAGGCGGTAGTAGACGCCCTGCTTTGCCAGCAGCTGGTCGTGGGTGCCGGATTCCACGATACCCTCTTCGCCCAGCACAAGGATGCGGTCGTAGTCCTTGATAGTGGTCAGGCGGTGGGCGATGGTCAGGGTGGTGCGGCCATGGGCCAGCTTTTCAAGGCTCTGGCCCACCAGGATCTCGCTTTCGTTGTCCAGTGCGCTGGTGGCCTCGTCCAGAATGAGGATGGGCGGGTTCTTCAGGAACACCCGCGCAATGGCGATGCGCTGCTTCTGTCCGCCGGAGAGCTTGACACCGCGCTCACCCACATAGGTATCAAAGCCATCCTTCAGGGCCAGAATGAACTTTTCCGCCCCGGCCAGACGCGCCGCTTCCATGATCTCTTCGCGGGTGGCGCCGGGCTTGCCGTAGGCGATGTTCTGGGCCACCGTGCCGCTGAACAGATACACGTCCTGCTGCACGATGCCGATATCCTGCCGCAGGCTTTTCAGGGTGACATGGCGGATGTCCTGCCCATCGATCAGGATGCGGCCGCTGGTCACCTCGTAGAAGCGGGGGATGAGGTTGCACAGGGTGGTCTTGCCGCCGCCCGAAGGGCCGACCAGCGCCAGCCGTTCGCCCGGCCGGATATCCAGACTGACGTTGTGCAGCACCTTGTTGTGGTCGTCCGGGTACTCAAAGCTGACGTTTTCAAACCGGATGTCACCGGGGCCGGGCTGCAGCGGTACCGCATCCGGGACATCGCCGATGGTCACAGGGGTGTCCATGATCTCGGCAAAGCGCTCGATGCCGGTCATGCCGCGCTGGAACTGCTCGG
>CABQER010000040.1 GCA_902463235.1 uncultured Faecalibacterium sp.
CGCCGCCCATGGCGGCACGGCAGTGTTCGGGCAGAACACCCCCTGCGGAGCAAAAACAACGGTCTGGCTGCCCGGCCGGGCGTGAACGGGGCAAAAAAGAAAATAGCGCAAAAAACAGGCCGCTGCTTGCAGTTGTTGCAAACAGCGGTCTTATTGTTATGCTTCTTTATTTTTATCCAGTGCATCGAACTGCTGTAAGATCTGAGGGTCTTTCAGCTTGATGACCTTGCCGGAAAGGTAGTGCAGGGTGTTTTCTTCCGGCACATCCAGAAAGCTGATGCGTACCGCGCACAGCGCCTGCGTTTTTGTGCCGGTGCGCTCGTTCATTTTGCGGTTGCCGTATTTGATATCGCCCAGCACTGGCTTGCCCAGATAGGCCAGATGGGCGCGGATCTGATGGGTGCGGCCGGTGACAAGGCCGATCTTGCACAGGGCAAAGGGGCCTGCGGTGCGCAGCACGTCCACATCCGTGATGATCTGCTTGCGGCGCTCGTCCTGCGATTGATGGGCGTGGATGCTGACCTTGTTGTTCTTTTCGTCGTGCTCCCACCATGCGGTGAACCGCCCGGACTGGGGAATACCCACCGTGATGGTGTAGTACTCCTTTTTCAGCAGGTCGGTGCGGATGATCTCGTTCATGTCCCGCAGGGCGGCGTAGTTCTTGGCAGCGATCACCAGCCCCTCGGTGCCGCGGTCCAGCCGGTTGCAGATGCCGGGTTTGAAGCGGTTTTCACCGTGGGGGTCGTATTCGCCCTTCTGGGTCAGGTACTGGGTAAAGGCGTCCACCAGATTGGCATCGCCGGTGCGGTCGCTGTGGCACAGCAGGTGGGTGGGCTTGTACAGCACCGCAAGGTTCTCGTCCTCGTAGATGACGGTCACCTTGGGCTGATTGGGTTGCTTTTTAGGGGCAGCCTTCTGTACCGGCTTTGCGCCCTCCGGCGGGAAAAACTCGTCGTTGATGTACAGCTCGATCAGGTCTCCCGCCTGCAAACGGTACTCCGGCGCGGCCTTTTTGCCGTTTACCTTCACCCGCTTGTTGCGGAAACTCTTGTACAGCAGGCTGGTGGGCAGATCGCGGGTCACGCTCTGCACAAAGCGCGAAAGACGCACGCCGTCATCGTTGGCGGTGGCAGTAAATTGTTTCATAAAGCTATCCTCATCGTTTTTATCAGAATCATGCTTTTATAGTAATACAGGCGGGGCGGGAAGTCAACGCGCATTCCGGCGCAAAATCCGGGTTATTTTTGCAGAACGCTTGTGTTTGTGCCGCAAAATGGGTACTATAAGGAGAGAACATAGAAAAAGGAGTACCGCCATGGCAGAGAACAAACGGCACAAGGGGCATCGCCAGCGGATGCGGGAGCGGGTGCAGAGCTACGGGCTGGATAGTCTGGCCGAGCACGAGGCACTGGAATATGTGCTTTACCTGACCAACGCCCAAAAGGACACCAACGGCATCGCTCACGACCTGATCGACCGGTTCGGGGATTTTGCGGCGGTGCTGGAGGCCAGTGAGGAAGAGCTGTGCACCGTGGAGGGCGTAGGCCCCTCTACCGCCCGGATGCTGCATCTGCTGCCCCAAATCAGCCGGTACTACGGCCGCAGCCGCACCAGCACCACCCGCTGCATCAAGACCACCGAGCAGATGGGCAGCTACCTGATGGCAAAGTTTGCGTGGTCAGACTACGAGCGCGCCATGCTGGTCAGTCTGGACAGCCGCAAGCGGGTGCGCGCCGCCGTCTGGCTGCGGGAGGGTACCTCCGACCGGGTCAGTCTGGATATCAAGAACGTGGTGGCTGCCGCCATCAAGGGCGGCACGGATGCCGTGGTGCTCTGCCACAACCACCCCAACGGGGTGGCGCTGCCCTCGCTGGAGGACATGGACGCTACCGGCAGCATTGCCCGGGCGCTGGGGCTGGTAAATGTGCACCTGCTGGATCACTTTATCCTGACCGACACCGAGTATTTTTCCATGCGGGACGCCAACCGCCTGCCCATCTACGACTTCAAGACCGGTACGCTGTTCTGGCCATAAAACAAAAAACTGTTTACATTATAAAATGTGCGTGCTATAATACAACTTGAAACAACAACAGATTGTGGTTATATGCATGGAAGGGAGAAAACGATGGCAGAGGAAAAATTTGAGCTGGTGTCGAACTATGCCCCCACCGGCGACCAGCCTCAGGCAATCGCGCAGCTGGTGGAGGGGGTGCAGCGGGGCGACCGCTGCCAGACTCTGCTGGGCGTGACCGGCAGCGGCAAGACCTTTACCATGGCTAACGTCATTGCCCAGTGCAACCGCCCCACGCTGGTGCTGGCGCACAACAAAACGCTGGCGGCGCAGCTGTGCACCGAGTTCCGCTCGTTTTTCCCCAACAACGCGGTAGAGTACTTTGTCAGCTACTACGACTACTACCAGCCGGAAGCCTACATCCCCAGCACCGATACCTATATTGAAAAGGACAGTGCCATCAACGACGAGATCGATCGTCTGCGTCACTCAGCCACGGCGGCGCTTTCCGAGCGGCGTGACGTCATTATTGTGGCATCGGTGTCCTGTATCTACTCGCTGGGCGACCCCATCGACTACCGCAGCATGGTCATCAGCCTGCGCCCCGGGATGCAGATGGAGCGGGACGAGCTGTGCAAAAAGCTGGTCACCTTGCAATACGAGCGCAACGACGTGAATTTTGTACGCAATAAGTTCCGGGTGCACGGCGACACGGTGGACATTTATCTGGCTTATATGAGCGAGCTTGCCATCCGGGTGGAGTTTTTCGGGGACGAGATCGACCGCATTACCGAGTTCAACCCCCTGACCGGCTCCAAGCAGAACGTGGTCAAGCACGTTGCCATCTTCCCGGCCAGCCACTATATCGTCAGTGCCGAAAAAAAGGCCGCTGCACTGGAAAAGATCCGCGCCGAGTGCGACGCGCAGGTCAAGCAGTTCACCGCCGAGGGCAAGCTTATCGAGGCGCAGCGCATTGCCCAGCGCACCAACTACGACATTGAAATGCTGAACGAGGTGGGCATCTGCAAGGGCATCGAGAACTATTCGGCGGTGCTGTCCGGCCGCGCGCCGGGCAGTATGCCCACCACCTTGCTGGATTATTTCCCGGAGGATTTTCTGCTCTTCGTGGACGAGAGCCATGTCACCCTGCCGCAGGTGCGCGCCATGTACGGCGGCGACTATGCCCGCAAAAAAACGCTGGTGGAATACGGTTTCCGCCTACCGTCCGCCTTTGATAACCGCCCCCTGAAATTTGAGGAGGTGGAGTCCAAGCTCAACCAGATGATCTTTGTCTCTGCCACCCCCGGCGAGTACGAGCGCCGGAACAGCGCGCAGGTGGCGCAGCAGGTCATCCGTCCCACAGGTCTATTGGACCCGGTCATCTCGGTGCGCCCGGTGGAAGGGCAGGTGGTGGATCTGCTTGGCGAGATCAACGCCCGCATCCAGCGGCAGGAGCGGGTGCTTGTGACCACCCTGACCAAAAAGATGGCCGAGGACCTGACCGATTACCTCACCGAGCAGGGGATTAAGGTCAAGTATATGCACCACGAGGTGGATACCTTCGAGCGTATGGAGATCATCAAGGATCTGCGTCTGGGAAGCATCGATGTGGTGGTGGGCATCAACCTGCTGCGCGAAGGTTTGGATCTGCCGGAGGTGAGCCTTGTGGCCATTCTGGATGCCGACAAGGAGGGCTTTCTGCGCAGCGAGACCAGCCTGATCCAGACCATCGGCCGCGCCGCCCGCAACGCGGAGGGAATGGTCATCATGTACGCCGATGTGGTGACCGACAGCATGGAGCGTGCCATCACCGAGACCGAGCGCCGCCGCGCCATCCAGATGGCCTATAATGAGGAGCACGGCATCGTGCCCAAGACCATCGTCAAGGCTATTGCGGACAGCATCGAGATCAGCGATAAGGCCGAAAACGCCAAGCGCAACACCCGCCGCATGGGCAAGCTGGAGCGGGAAGCGGCCATTGAGCGCCTGACCCGGGAGATGAAGGAAGCCGCGAAGCTGCTGGAATTTGAGCACGCAGCTTTCCTGCGCGACCAGATCGACCGCCTGCGCCGGGGCGAAAACCCCACCGTGGACTCCGCCGCCGAGACCGAGCGCAAGCAAAACCATGCACAGACACAACGAAAAGGGAGAAAATACCTTGGCAAACGATAAAATTATTATCAAAGGTGCCCGCGAGCACAACCTGAAAAATATCAACCTGACCCTCCCGCGGGAAAAGCTGATCGTCATGACCGGCCTTTCCGGCTCGGGTAAGTCCAGTCTGGCCTTCGATACCATCTACGCCGACGGTCAGCGCCGCTATGTGGAAAGCCTTTCCAGCTATGCCCGGATGTTTCTGGGACGGATGGATAAGCCGGACGTGGACGAGATCACCGGCCTTTCGCCGGCCATCTCCATCGACCAAAAGACCACAAGCCACAACCCCCGCTCCACCGTGGGCACTGTGACCGAAATTTACGATTATCTGCGTCTGCTGTACGCCCGCATCGGCGTGCCGCATTGCCCGGTGTGCGGGCGGGTCATCAGCCAGCAGACCGTGGACGAGATGGTGGATGCTGTCCTCAAGCTGGAGGAGGGCACCAAGTTCCAGATCCTAGCCCCGGTGGTGCGTCAGCGCAAGGGCACCCAGCAGAAGGAACTGGACGCCGCCCGCCGCGCCGGTTATGCCCGCGTGAAAATCGACGGAAATCTGTATGATCTGGACGAGGAGATCAGTCTGGAAAAGAACATCAAGCATACGGTGGAGATCGTGGTGGACCGCCTTGCCCTGCGCAAGGGCATCCGCAGCCGTCTGGCAGACTCGCTGGAAACTGCGCTGGCGCTCACCGGGGGCGTGGCCGAGGTGGACGTTATCGGCGGTGAGTGTATGACCTTCAGCCAGAACTTTGCCTGCCCGGAGCACGGCATCTCCATCAGCGACCTGTCGCCCCGGCTCTTCTCCTTCAATAACCCGCTGGGTGCCTGCGAAAAATGCACCGGCCTTGGCACCTTTATGCGGGTGGACGAGGACCGCATCCTGCCCAACCGCAGCCTTTCCATCCGGGAGGGAGCCATCAAGGCCAGCGGCTGGTACTACGCCGAAGGCTCTGTGAGCGAGATGTACTACCTTGGCCTTGGCAAAAAATACGGCTTTACGCTGGATACGCCCATCAAGGAGATGAGCACCGAGGCGGTGAACGCCCTGCTCTACGGCACCAACGGCGAAAAGATCGAGATGCACCGTACCAACGAGTTCGGCAGCGGGGTGTACTACAACACCTTTGAGGGCATCGTAGAAAATCTGGAGCGCCGCTTCCGCGAGACCAACAGCGAGTGGATGAAGGAAGAGATCGGCAGCTTTATGTCCGGCGTGGAATGCCCGGACTGCCACGGTCAGCGCCTGAAGCCGGTGGTGCTTGCTGTGACCATCGGGGACAAGAACATCAGCCAGTTCTGTGAGATGTCCATCCGGGACGAGCTGGAATTTATCAAACAAAACGAGCCAAACCTCACCGAAAAGCAGCAGCAGATCGGCGGCCAGATCATGAAGGAGATCAAGAACCGCCTGCAGTTTTTGCAAAGCGTGGGTCTGGATTACCTCACGCTGGCCCGTGCGGCGGGCACGCTTTCCGGCGGCGAGAGCCAGCGCATCCGCCTGACCACCCAGATCGGCAGCGCCCTGTCCGGCGTG
The DNA here is from genome assembly GCA_902463235.1 of uncultured Faecalibacterium sp. Taxonomy (GTDB): domain Bacteria; phylum Bacillota; class Clostridia; order Oscillospirales; family Ruminococcaceae; genus Faecalibacterium. The sequence continues at coordinate 5,706 of CABQER010000040.1, forward strand.
CTCTATGTGCTGGACGAGCCCTCCATCGGTCTGCACCAGCGGGATAACGATAAGCTTATCGCCACCCTGAAAAACCTGCGGGACCTGGGCAATACGGTCATCGTGGTAGAGCACGATGAGGACACCATGCGCAGCGCGGACTATATCGTGGACGTAGGCCCCGGTGCCGGTGTGCACGGCGGCGAGATCGTGGCCGCAGGCAGCGTAAAGGATATCTGCAAGGCCAAGCGCAGCATTACCGGCGACTACCTTTCCGGCCGCAAGCGCATTGCGGTGCCCCAGACCCGCCGCACCGGCAACGGCCACTGCCTGACCGTAAAGGGCGCGCGGGAAAATAACCTGCGCAACATCGACGTCAGCTTCCCGCTGGGGGAATTCATCTGTGTCACCGGTATTTCCGGCTCGGGCAAGTCCAGCCTCATCAACGAGATCCTGTACAAAACGCTGGCCAGCGAGCTGAACGGTGCCCGCTCCCGCGCCGGCAAGTGCGATGGGGTAGAGGGGCTGGAATTTGTGGATAAGGTCATCGGCATCGACCAGCAGCCCATCGGCCGCACCCCGCGCTCCAACCCCGCCACCTACACCGGCGTGTTCAACGATATCCGCACCGTGTTCTCCCAGACGCAGGACGCCAAAATGCGCGGCTACGGCCCGGGGCGGTTCAGCTTCAACGTCAAGGGCGGCCGCTGCGAAGCCTGCGAGGGCAACGGCATCTTGCAGATCGAAATGCACTTTTTGCCGGACGTATATGTGCCCTGCGAAGTGTGCAAGGGCGCACGCTACAACCGCGAAACGCTGGAAGTAAAGTATAAGGAAAAGACCATTGCGGACGTGCTGAACATGACCGTGGAGGAAGCGGTGGTGTTCTTTGCCAACCAGCCCAAGATCGCCCGCAAGCTGCAGACCCTGCTGGACGTGGGCCTTGGCTATGTCACTTTGGGGCAGAGCGCCACCACCCTGTCCGGCGGCGAGGCGCAGCGCGTAAAGTTGGCCAACGAGCTTGCCCGCCGTGGCACCGGCAAGACAGTGTATATTCTGGATGAGCCCACCACCGGCCTGCACATTGCAGACGTGCACCGCCTGATCGAGGTGCTGCAAAAGCTGGTGGACGTGGGTAACACGGTCATCGTCATCGAGCACAATCTGGATCTCATCAAGTGCGCCGACCATATCATCGACCTTGGCCCCGAGGGCGGCAGCGCTGGTGGCGAGATTGTGGCCGAGGGCACCCCGGAGCAGGTGGCTGACGTGCCCGGCAGCTTTACCGGCCAGTACCTGCGCCCGCTGCTGGAACGCGACCGCGCGCAGCGTGTCGCAGAAGCGGAAAAACACTGACAAAAATAGCAAAAACGAAAAAGCGCGTATCCGTGTAAAAATCGGACTTTTCTCAGAAAAAAACAAAAATAATTGAAAAATCTGTTGACAAAACGGCCTTGCCTGAGTATAATATTTTTTGTTGCCACGCTTCGGTAGGGAAGCGGCGGTCGATATCCGGGTGTAGCGCAGTTTTGGTAGCGCGCTTGAATGGGGTTCAAGAGGCCGTGAGTTCGATTCTCGCCACTCGGACCAAACAAAAATAATCCGAACTTGTTTCCGATAGGAGATGGGTTCGGATTATTTGTTTTCTTCGGAAAATTAGCGTTTGCGCAGCAATGAAAGCCCCAGTGGGGCTTTTAAGCGACGGAACGGTCTTCGATAGCAGATGGAGGGGCTTTGCCCCGACAAGTTCTACAAATGTTTCCGAATTGTTAAGACGCAAAAATAAGTAGAGAGTTCCACTGCTCGTGTATGTTGATCACCGTTTGCTCCGAACGCAGTTCCTGCCCCTGTTTGCGCAGCGGCGTTGTCCGGCTTGCTCACGGAAAATGTGAGGTCATGGCACGGTATCACGTTCAGACGGCTCATGAAAGATTCAAGGTACAGTATAAAGAAAGCCGGGCGCAGTGCGGACACTACGTTCTGCTTCTTTCAAACACAAGAATGACACTTTGAGATTGTACAGGAAACAACTAAAAACAAATTTTGGGAGATTGAACAACTACATAAGATTTTATTTGTGAAAAAGAAAAATACCGCCCACGCAGCGCAGCGATGATTTTGTCGGGTGAAGTAAGCGGCAAAATGAATCGGGTGTGTTGCGGGGCGGTAAATTCTTTCGTGGACTTTTCCTCACGGAAGTGGCGGGTCTCACGGTGATAACCAACCACTTTCTGTGGCTGTGTTCAAAATGAACACGACCACATCTTGTGGATGGCTTCAAGCCAATCCACAAAAGCAGCGGGATTTGTGACAGAGAATATCACGCATTGAACGGTGCGTCAAGATAATTTGAAAAAAATTATTGCGGCAAAGCGGTGAT
>CABQER010000041.1 GCA_902463235.1 uncultured Faecalibacterium sp.
GAGAACGACAAGCTCACCGTTGCCCGCGCCCGCAAGCTGCAGAAGTTCCTCTCCCAGCCCTTTGCTGTGGCCGAGAACTTTACCGGCCTGAAGGGCAAGTATGTGCCGCTGCAGGATACCGTGCGCGGCTTTGCCGCCATTGTGGACGGCGAGGCCGATGATCTGCCGGAGTGGGCTTTCTTCAACGTTGGTACGCTGGAAGATGCCCGCCAGAAGGCAGCGGAAAAGCTGGCTGAGGAAAAGGGCGGTGCCGTCTGATGAACAAGTTCATGCTGAACATCACTGCGTCCAGCGGTGAGTACTATCAGGGCGATTGCGAAGACCTTGTGCTGCCCATCAGCGATGGCGTGTACGGCATACAGGCCGGACACAGCCCGGTGCTGGTGGCCATCCACATGGGCATCCTGCACTTTGAGGTGAACGGTGAAAGCCAGGACATCCTGGTAGGCGATGGCATTGCCGAGGTGACGCCTGCCTACGTGATGGTGCTGGTGGACAGCGCCGAGCGTCCGGAGGATATCGACAAGAACCGTGCCGAGGCTGCCCGCATCCGTGCCGAGGAGCGTTTGCAGCATCAGCAGAGCATGCATGAATATTATCAGAGCAAGATCGCGCTCGACCGTGCGATGCAGCGCCTGCAGGCCGCTGCAAAGTACCGGCGCTGAGAATGAGCCGCATCTGCCAGGACCAGATCTGAAAAAAGAGCATCATTTGTATCCGGTGAGGGTGCAAAGTGATGCTCTTTTTTGTTTCAGGCTGTTCCATGGAACGCAGCTTTCGTGTATAATAAAGTCAATGCAACCCCGCGTGTTGTGCGGGAAAGGAGGAGGTTTTCCATGATCCAATTCGGCCTGCGTCTGCATGACGCGGAAAAGCTGCCCGTTGAACAGGTGCTGCCGCTGGTGCGCCAGAAAGGCTTTACCTGCGCCCATGTGGCTCTGAGCAAATCCTTCAAGGAGCTGCCCTGCACCCCCAGCGCCCTGACCCCCGGCTATGCGCTGTATCTGCGGCATCTGTTTGAGAAAAACGGCATCGACATTGCCGTGCTGGGCAACTACCTGAACCTTGCCCACCCGGATGCGGATGCCCTGCACGCCATTCAGGAAAAATACTATGCGCACATCCGCTTTGCAAGCCTGCTGGGCTGCGGCATGGTGGGCACCGAGACCGGTGCGCCCAACGCGGAGTACAAATTCTGTCCGGAGTGCCGCAGCGATGCCGCACTTTCCACCTTTATCAAGAACTTCAAGCCGGTGGTGCGCTGTGCCGAGCAGTACGGCGTGACCATTGCCATTGAGCCGGTGGTCAAGCACATCGTGTACGATGCCAGACGCGCCCGCACCGTGCTGGATGAGATCGGCAGCCCGAACCTGCAGATCCTGTTCGACCCCGTCAACCTGCTGAACATGGAAAATGTGGACCGCCGCGAGGAAGTGTTCGCCGAGGCCATCGAGCTTCTGGGGAAGGATATCGCCATGATCCACTTCAAGGATTTCCTGCGCAAGGATGCGGGCGGCCAGCTGGCTGCTACGGGTGCAGGGCAGGGAGGCATGGAGGACTACCGCACCATCCTGCGCTTTGCAAAGCAGGAAAAGCCCTATCTCTTTGCAACGCTGGAGAACACCACCCCGGAAAACGCGGTGGAATGCCTGAACTACCTGAAAAAGCAGTACGACGAGTGCTGAACACTTTATAATAAGAAAAACATCTGCAAACTTTGCCCGGAATGGGGCAGCTTGCAGATGTTTTTTGTATCAGATGAAGTTTATGGTTCGGCCTTTTACAAATTGCAATTAAGAAGTAGTTTCGCTGAAAATGCCCAGAACGAAAGCGGAGGACATTAAGATCATTCCAGATCCAGCTTATGCTCCATCAGCCAGCGGGTCAGCAGAAAGTATCCTGCGGCAAAGGCGATGCTGACCGCCAGCCCGAACAGGGTGGTGAACGCACTGGGCGCAGCAATGGAAACATCTACACCGCCAAGGGTGGGATCGGAAACAGCCTGCAGCATGTCGGCACTGCTGACACCGGAGCTCAGCCAGTTCTGCAGGAAGGACAGCAGGAAAAATGCCAGAATACCGGCCGGGACCATGTGCTTTTTGAACTGGTGGCCGATCATGCATGCGGCATAGATGCACAGGATGCTGGACACCAGTGCCACCAGCCCGTTCAGCGTTTCAAAGGCCAGCCAGAGCCACCCGGAGCTGCCGGTCATGCGGAAAATCTCCACCACTTTCTGCCACAGCTCCGGCAGCTGCTGCAGGGCCGCGCTGTTCAGAGACAGAGCCAGCAGCATCGCCGCAAAGGAGAAAATACCCACGATGCTGCTGCAAAGCATCCACACCACGCTGGAGATCAGCTTGGAAAGGATGAGCTGGCTTTCCGTCACCGGCAGGGTGTGCATCAGGTAGCCCTCGCGGCCCAGCAGATTGCGGGTGAAGCGGGTCACAATGGTCATCACAGACACCACTGCCACCGCGACGGCTACGACCATGTAGGCGAACAGCAGCAGAGATGCAAAGTCGTCCTTGGAAGAGCTGCGCAGGGAAAAGCCGCTCAGCACTGCCAGCGCAACAAGGGCCAGATACAGCCCGCCATAGGTGCGGCCGGTGGCCTTGAATTCATATTTTAACAGCTGTTTCAGCATTTGAATACCTCCCGGAAATATGCATCCACGCTCATGCCCTCGGTCTCGCGCAGCTCTTCGGCATTGCGGTGGGCGAAAACCCGGCCATCCTTCAAAAAGACGGCTTCGTCCAGAATTGGCTCGATATCGCCGATGAGGTGGGTGGATAGAATGACGGTCGCATCCCGGCTGTAGTTGTTCAGGATGGTGCTCAGGATGTAGTCCCGGGCGGCAGGGTCCACGCCGCCAATGGGCTCATCCAGCAGGTAGAGCTTTGCGGCGCGGCTCATGGCCAGGATCAGCTGCACCTTTTCCTTGCTGCCCTTGGAGAGGGTCTTGAGCCGTGCCTTCGGTTCCAGTTCCAGCCGGGCCAGCATTTCGTTCGCCTTGGCGGGGTCAAAATCGGCATAGAATTCGCGGAACATTTCCACCAGCTGCTCCACACGCATCCAGTCCGGTAGCCAGTCGGCGTCCGGCAGATAGGACACGATGGCTTTGGTGTCCGGCCCGGGGGTCATGCCGGCGATCCGGATGCTGCCTGCACTGGGCTGCAGCAGACCGTTCGCCAGCTTGATGAGGGTGGTCTTGCCGCTGCCGTTGGGGCCAAGCAGCCCCACGATGCGGCCAAAGCCGATGTGCAGATCTACATTTTCCAGTGCGGTCTTATCCTTCTGGTAGCACTTGGTCAGTGCTTCACAGCTCAAAAGCTCATTCATTGCGGTCCTCCTTTGCGTCCCAGTGTTCCAAAAGCGCGGCTGCCTGTGCGGGACTGTAGCCGATGCCGCGCATCTTTTCCAGAAAATCCGACGCCAGCGTCCGGGCGGTGTCGGCACGAAGCTGTTCGATCAATGCAGTATCCTCCGTAACATAGCGGCCTGCGGTGCGTTCGGTGCGCACCAGACCTTCCGTCTCCAGCTGGGCAAGGGCCCGCTGCATCGTGTTCGGGTTCACCCCGGCGGCTGCGGCCAGATCACGCACCGAATCCAGATGCCCGCCCGGCGGGTAGGTGCCGGCCAGGATCCGGGCCTTCAGCCGTTCCACAAGCTGTGCATAGATCGGGCGGCTGGCATCAAACTGTTCGCCCATGGTATCATCTCCTTGTCTTGCTGTATTAAGCGCTTGATACAATAATACACGATTTGCTCTGTTTGTCAAGGGAAAAAAGAAAAAACACCATAAAACTGTGGAAAATTGAAAAAAGTGCCCATAAAACACTGCACATTGATAAAAAATTACAATAAATTCAAACAATTTCACATTGCAAAGCTTTTAACAATGTGCTATGCTGAAAAACAGAGAGTTCCGCCCGGAAAGCGGCGGAAAAGAGATTTGGAGGAAAAATAACTATGGCTGACCGCATCGTTCTGAATACCATCTCCTACCATGGCCACGGTGCCATTGAGAACATCGTTCCCGAACTGACCGCCCGCGGCTACAAGAAGGCATTCGTCTGCTCCGACCCCGACCTGATCAAGTTCGGCGTCACCAAGAAGGTCACCGACCTGCTGGATGCTGCAAACTTTGCCTACGCTGTTTACAGCGAGATCAAGCCCAACCCCACCATCGCCAACGTGCAGGACGGCGTGGCTGCCTTCAAGGCCGCCGAGGCTGACTGCATCGTGACCATCGGCGGCGGCTCCTCCATGGATACCGCAAAGGCTATCGGCATCATCATCAATAACCCCGAGTTTGCGGACGTCCGCTCTCTGGAAGGTGTTGCTCCCACCAAGAAGCACGCGGTGTTCACCATCGCTGTTCCCACCACCGCCGGCACTGCTGCCGAGGTCACCATCAACTACGTCATCACCGATGTGGAGAAGAAGCGCAAGTTCGTCTGCGTGGATACCAACGATATCCCCGAGATCGCCGTGGTCGATCCCGATATGATGTCCTCCATGCCCAAGGGCCTGACCGCCGCCACCGGCATGGACGCTCTGACCCACGCCATCGAGGGCTACATCACCAAGGGTCACTGCGTCATCTCCGATATGTTCCATCTGGAAGCCATCAAGCTCATCAGCCAGAGCCTGCGCGGCGCAGTGCAGAACACTCCGGAAGGCCGCGAGGGCATGGCTCTGGGCCAGTACATCGCCGGCATGGGCTTCTCCAATGTGGGTCTGGGCATCGTCCACTCCATGGCACATGGTCTGTCCGCTCTGTACGACACCCCGCACGGTGTGGCCTGCGCCATCCTGCTGCCGGTGGGTTTGGAGTACAACAAGAGCGTTGCCGGTGAGCGCTACCGCGCCGTGGGCAAGGCCATGGGCGTTGTGGGCATCGATGAGATGAACGATGTGGAAGCCGCCGATGCAACCATCGCCGCCGTCAAGCAGCTGAGCGCAGACGTGGGCATCCCCGCAAATCTGCACGGCATCCTGAAGGAAGAGGATATCCAGTTCCTCGCCGAGTCCGCATTTGCAGACGCCTGCCGTCCCGGCAACCCCCGCGACACCAGCGTGGAGGAGATCGTGGAGCTGTATAAGAGCCAGCTGTGATTCCGCTCTGTAAATTCAAGCTGTAATTTTGAGCCCTGCTGTCCTTCGGGATGGCAGGGCCTTTTTCTAAGATGTATCTGAAAACAAAGCAACAGACTGGATCTTCGTCTTTTCAGAGATGCCCGGAGAGCCTGCCGCAACGCAGAGTGACAAAATTTCTGCACGGCTCTTGTACACAGCGCCCAAAACGGGTACAATCAATGCAGTAAGAAAAAACTGGAAGCGAAAGGAACCTTATGACGCTGAACTTCTATACTCTGGGTGCTATTTATCTAGTATATTCCTTTCTGGGCTGGGTGGCTGAGACGGTAGTCGCGACCATCCGGGGCGGAAGGTTTGCCAACCGCGGTGCGGCGGCAGGCCCGTTCTGCTTTATCTACGGTACCACCGGCGTGCTGCTGGCCGTGAGTTTCGGCGACCTGCGCACCGAGCCGGTCTACCTGTTCTTTGCCTGTATGATGGCGGCAACGGTGATGGAATGGATCACCGCCAAGCTGCTGGAACGCCTGCACCGCCGCAAGTGGTGGGACTATTCCGGAAAAAAATTCAATCTGAACGGCTATGTGTGCCTGCAGTATTCGCTGTTGTGGGGTGCGCTGGGCACGGCAAGTGTGCTGTGGGGCAATAATGTGTTGCTGCAGCTGTGCGCGCATATCCCTGTCTGGCTGCTGCGCCCGGCAGTATGGGTCTCGCTGACGGTGGCGGTACTGGACCAGATCGGTTCGGCGGTGCTGGTGCAGCAGTATGCGGCCCGGCACCCGATGCTGGAGCAGCTCAACCAGAGACTGGGGGAGCGGTCGGATACGCTGCGCCGCAGGATCGCGCTTTACATTGAAAAACGCATCCAGTATGCTTACCCGGCTGCGGCCCGGCAGGAGCAGACTGCGCTCCGGAAGGGGGAAAAGAACTTCCTCAGCGTGTCCGACCTGCTGTGGCTGTTCGTGATCGGTGCGTTTCTGGGCGACATGGTGGAGACGGTGTTCTGCCGCGTGACCGCCGGGGTCTGGATGAGCCGCTCCAGTCTGGTCTGGGGGCCGTTCAGCGTGGTGTGGGGTCTGGCGCTGGTGCTGGCAACGGTGCTGCTGCGTCAGGAAAAGGACCGGAGCGACCGCTACCTGTTTGCCTTCGGCACCGTCATGGGCGGTGTGTACGAATACGTGTGCAGCGCCGTCACCGAGCTGCTGTTCGGCACCGTGTTCTGGGACTACAGCAAGTTCAAGTTCAATCTGGGCGGGCGCATCAACCTGCTGTACTGCTTTTTCTGGGGCATTGCGGCGGTGATATGGATGCGCTACGGCTATCCGCTGGTGCTCAGAGGCATGAAGAAGGTGCGCAGCCGCGTCCGCCCATGGATGACCGTCCTGCTGGCCGTATTCATGGCGGTGAACATGCTCACCAGTGCGCTGGCCCTTGCCCGCTACGATGCCCGCACCAGCGGTGAAGCGCCCAAAAGCAGCATCGATACGCTGCTGGATGCGCATTTTGACGATGCCCGCATGGAGCGTATTTATCCCAACGCGAAGAAAGTGACCAAGGCCGGATGAAATTTCAACGCTCCTCTTGCACTTTGGTGCAAAAACCGGTATAATATTTTTCGGATAAAAGGGAGTAAAGGGCGCTCGTTTTGCAAAAACGGTGCGCTGTGGCGCAGCGACATCCCGGCAGAAATGCCCGCTGTGTCACCGGAAGCTTGAGACTTTTATTACACTTTCCCGTTTTTGGGCAGGATGTAATAAAGGTCTCTTTTTTATTGCTGCTCTGCCAAAAACAAAAGGAGAAAACTATGCTCATTCCTGTTTTGCTGTTCATCGTGGGCCTGCTGTGCCTCATCAAGGGCGGTGACTGGTTCGTGGATGGTGCCACGGGCATTGCCCGCCGCTTCCATGTGCCGGAGCTGCTCATCGGTGCTACGGTGGTGTCCATCGGCACCACCCTGCCGGAGGTGATGGTCTCCACCACCTCGGCCTTTACCGGCCACGGCGAGATCGCCTACGGCAACGCCATCGGTTCGATCATCTGCAATGCATCGCTCATTGCGGCCATCACCATTGCGGTGAAGCCGGGCAAGGTAGACCCCAAGAGCCTGCGCACGCCGGTGCTGTTCTTCTTTGTGGCAGCGGCCTTCTATGCCGGTGTGGCCTACACCACCGGCTACTTCTCCCGCCCGGTGGGCCTGATCCTTCTGGCCATGTTCGCAGCGTATATCATCTGCAACGTGATGGCCATGAAGAACGCCCCCGCCCCGGAAGAAGCGGAAGAACCGGAAGAAAATGCATCCTTTGCCAAGGAGCTGGGCCTGCTGGCCGTGGGCGCGGTGCTCATTGCCGTGGGTGCCAACCTGCTGGTGGACAACGGTACCCTGATCGCACAGGCACTGGGCGTGCCGGAGTCGGTGATCGCGCTCACCTTTGTGGCACTGGGCACCTCGCTGCCGGAGCTGGTAACGGCCATCACCTCGCTGGCAAAGGGCCACGGTGCACTTTCGCTGGGCAATGTCATTGGTGCAAACGTGTTCAATCTGGTGCTGGTGAGCGGTGTTTCCGCCGCGGTGGCACCCTTTACCATCCCGCAGAACTCCCTGCTTTTCGGCCACAATGCATCGCTGGTGCTGGAGTTCCCGGTCATGTTCGCCGTGATGCTGCTGCTCACCCTGCCCGCTCTCTTCAAGGGCAAGCTGAGCCGCCCGCAGGGCATTGCGCTGCTGTGCATCTACGCGGCATTCTGTGTGGTGCAGTTCACCATCTGATAAAACAGCAAAAGGCCGACGCAGCACTGCGTCGGCCTTTTGCCGTTTTAAGGGTTACTTTTTCAAATGGGAATCCCAGCCGGAAGAGGTGATGACCTGCTGATCCGGTGTGCACCACATGGCTTCCACGCCGTCCAGACTTTCCACGATC
>CABQER010000042.1 GCA_902463235.1 uncultured Faecalibacterium sp.
CGCAAAATGCCCGGCGTGCAGGTCATTGCCGATGAGGACCGCATTGCCCGCTACTCTGCCGAACCGGTCGTCTGCAACGGCGAAGTGTGCAGCTTCCGTTACGTCACCCCTGCCGAGGGCAAACCGGTAGACCTGCTTCTGGTGGCCGTCAAGGCTACGGTGCTGGAACAGGCCATTCAGGACATTGCAAAGTTCGTAGGGCCGGACACCGTGATCCTCAGCGTGCTGAACGGCATCACCAGCGAGGAGCACATTGACGCAGCCTATCCCGGCCACACCCTGTGGAGCGTTGCCATCGGCATGGACGCCACCCGCACCGGGCGCACGCTGGTGTTCAATCAGGCGGGCAAGATCCAGTTCGGTGAGCGCAGCGGCGAGATGACCGACCGTGTGCAGGCCGTGGCTGACTATCTGGACGAGTGCGGCATTGCCAACGAGCCCTGTGGGGATATCCTTTACAAGCAGTGGAACAAGCTGATGGTGAATGATGGCCTGAATCAGGCCGCAGCCGCCTTTGACCAGCCCTACGGCGGCCTGCGCCAGCCCGGCGAAGCACAGGACATGATGCGCGCGGCCATGCAGGAGGTCATCCGGCTGGCGAACCTTGAGGGCGTGCCCCTGCCGCCGGACAACGATGTGCAGTTCATCGATGCCATGATGCCCACCTTTAACCCCGAGGGCATGCCCAGCATGCGGCAGGATGTGCTGGCAAAGCGCCCCACCGAGGTGGAGGAGTTTGCCGGTGTGGTGCGCCAGCGGGCCAAGAAGTACGGGATGCCCACCCCTGCCAACGACTTTTTCTACACCCGCATCCGCGAGATCGAGGCGGGATACGACCAGTAAGGAGCCACCCATGCATACGCTTTATTTCACCCGCCACGGAGAGACCGTCTGGAACGTTGAAAACAAGATCTGCGGCATGACCGACAGCCCCCTCACCGAGCGGGGCCGCCAGCAGGCCCGGAAGCTGGGCGAAGCCGTCAAGGCCAGCGGGGTGCACATCGATGAGATCCTCTACTCTCCCCTGTCCCGCGCCGCCGACACCGCCATGGCCATTGCCGAGGCCACCGGCCTGCCCGCCCGGTGTGAGCCGCGCCTGCGGGAGCAGTGCTTTGGCAAATACGAGGGCACGCCCCGCAACGGCGGCGAGTTCCGCGTTTCCAAGACCCACTTTGCCGACCGCTACGACGGCGGCGAGAGCATGATGCAGCTGGCCCAGCGCATCTATAACCTGCTGGACGAGCTGAAGGCCGACACCGGCAAGACCTATCTGCTGGTGGCCCACAACGGCATCGCCCGGGTGGTGCAGTCCTATTTCTACGATATGACCAACGAGGAATACGCAGCTGCGGGCATCAAAAACTGCGAACTGGTGGAATATCATTTTGAATAAAGTTTCTTCAAAATCTTGCACGGCCTCGCCCTCTCCGTCACGCCTTGCGGCGTGCCACCTCTCCCAAAGTGAGAGGCTTTGGCATTACGGTCAACTTTCTGGTTCTGCCAAGGGCTCTCCCTTTGGGAGAGCTGTCGAACAAATGTGAGACTGAGAGGGCGAGCCCGTTAACAAAAAAGAATCTGCAACTGTCAGCCTGAACTTCGGGCATCACAATTGCAGATTCTTTCTTTTTATGTCTTATCCTTTATACAGCCCAAACAGCTTGAGCAGCTTCTGCCAGAAGGTCAGGGTCACAGCCGCCGGTTCCGGCTGGGCTGCCGGGGCCGGGGCCGTGATGGCAGTGGTCTGCAGCGCAAACTGCACCGCGCCCACCTCGGTGTTCTCTGCCGAGGTGAAGCTCTGCACCTCCCCGCCGCCGGAAAGACTGTTCAGCAGGCTGTCCAGCTGGGCACCCATGTCGATGCCGGAAACGCTGCTGCGCAGCTCGCCGGTGCCGCCGGTCAGCTGAGACGCCCCCTCCGCCAGCTGCGCAACGCCCGCCTTCAGCTGGGCTACGCCGTCGGTGTAGGCGTTCAGGCCGTCGTCCAGTTGGACGTACTGGGCGGCAAGCTGGTTCACGCCGTCGGTGAGCACCGAGAGATTGCCCAGCATCCCAGTAAGCACACCGGCCAGCTGACGCACCCCGGCGTCAAACTCGCCGTAGCTGCCGTTCAGGGTGCTGCTGCCCTCGTGCAGCTGGGCGATGCCGCCGTTCACGGTGTCGAGATAGGTCTGCATGGCATCGATGTTGGCCGTAGACCCCTGCAAAAGCAGGATCACATCCTTGAGCTGCGGCATCATCCACACCATGCCCTGCAGCTGCTCAATGGCCTTGGCGTTGCCATCCTTTACCACGTCCAGATCAAGGCCGTTTTCTTTGAGGATGGCCTTGTAGGCTTCAAAGCTCACCTGCTGCTCCAGCTGTGCCGCGCCCTCATCCAGCCGGGCAATGCCGTCCCGGATCTGGGTAGAGGCATCCAGCAGGGTGTTCAGCTCGTCGGTGGAGGCAGAGATGCCGTTCAGCGCGGTCTGCATCTGGGTGAGGGCGGCACGCACCCGGGCTGAGCCGCCGGTCAAGGCACCGGAATTGCCGTTCAGGGTGTCGATGCCCGCCTGCACCTGCGCAATGCCGTCTGCCAGCGCGTTGGCACCATCGTCCAGCTGCACGGAACCGCTCTGCAGCTGTTCCAGCATCCCGGTCAGGTCCATATCTCCGAGGTCGAGGTTCAGGTTCAGCCGCACGCCGTTCAGGGAAACGGCGTCCATGGCAAAATCCGTCACATCGGCAGTGACGGTCACGTCGCTGTCCGCGCCCGGCAGCAGGATGTAGGAAAGCTGCTTTTTGCTGCCCACATTCGCCACCATAGCGCCCGGCGCGCTGATGTTCCGGGCAAGGCCGGTGTCCAGACTCATGGTCACCTGCAGCGCGTAGTCGTCAAAAAAGCTGCCGGTGCAGTCCGGGTTGCGGCTCACCTGCAGCCGGATGGAAAGGGCACCGCTTTTGCCGCTCAGCTCGTCGGGGCTGATCTCTGCCCCGTCCAGCGTATAGGTCAGCTTTACCACCCATGGCAGGGCCGTGGCGGCGTCCATGGTGCCCTCATAATAGAGCTTGCCGTCCTCGGTCACATGCACCGTGACCGTATCGCCGCTCTGCTCCACGGCATCGCTCGTGGTCATGTTGCGCACGGCAGTGTAGCTGCCGTGGTCCGCAACGGTGTCCCCCGCCTGCACGGAAAAGCTGTTCACGGCGTACACGCCGGTCACAGCACCGGAGGCCGTAAGATTTGCATAAATGACCTCTTCCTTGGCAGCGGAGGCTGCTGAAAAAGCTGGCAGACTGCTGCCCGCCAGCAGGCAGCCCGCCAGCGCCAGCGCCGACACCCGGCGCACAAATCGATGTTTCATCTCGGTCAAGCCTCCTTCGGCTGTCTTTTCTTTTTTATAATGAGCGGGTCGGCCAGATACAAAAAGCCCGGCAGTGCCGAAAGCACGATGGCCAGCGACACCAGACTGCCCACGCCCAGAAAATTGCCCAGCTGGCCCAGCAGCTGGTTTGTGGAAATGGCTCCCATCAGGAAGCCCACCACCGCCATGGCGCTGCCGGTGGTGCTGACCGAGGTGGTCACAGCGGACACCGTGGCCGCAACGGCGTCTTTGCGGCCCAGCGTCTCGCGAAACTCCTGATAGCGGTCGGAGAAGAGGATGGCGTAATCCACCGTAGCACCCAGCTGCACCGAGCTGATGATGAGGTAGGCAATGTAGAACACGTACTGGCCCCGGAAGTACGGGATGGCCAGATTGATCCAGATGGCGGTCTCGATGCTGAGCACCAGAATGATGGGCAAAAGCAGCTGCCGCTTCATAAGGAGCAGGATCAGGAACACCGCACCGATGGCCAGCAGGTTCACCTTGACCATGTCGGCCGTGATGGTGTCCATCAGGTCATAGGTGCTCACGCCCTGACCGGCCAGATAATAATTGTCCGGGTAATATTGCTGCACCGTGGCGCGCACCCGCTCCACCAGCGCAAAGGCCCCATCGCCCTCGGTGTCGGCATCCACCGTAAGCACCATGCGGGTGTAGCCGCCGGAGACCAGCAGCCCCAGCGTATCCCCGGGCACGAACTCCGGCGGAATGGACGCGCCTGCGTTGTCCACATAGGAAAGGATGCCGGTCACCTCCGGGATGGCGTGCAGTGCATCCGAAAGCTTTTGCTGCGTGGCGGTGTCGCCCTCCGGCACCAGTACAACGTAGGTGTCGCTGCGGCCAAAGGTCTCCTCGATGGCGGCGGTGTCCGCACCCAGACGAGTGTTCTCGCCAAACATGTGGGCGGCACCGTAGTAATACTGGTTCGAGTTGGAGGCCAGATAGCTGGGCACCATCAGAATGACCAGCACCAGCGCCATGGGCAGCATGATGCGGGCCACAAAGCGGCCAAACTTGTCAAAGCTGGGCAGCAGGGGCCTGTGGTGGGTCTTATCCATCCACTTGCAGCACGCCAGCGTCAGCGCAGGCATAAAGGTGAACACGGTGACAAGGCTCAGCACCACGCCCTTTGCCAGCGCAAGGCCCAGATCCGGGCCGATCTGGAACTGCATGAGCACCAGTGCCAGAAAACCGATGACGGTGGTCAGGCCGCTGGACAGGATGGAGCCGGTGGATCTGCACAGGGCATCCACCATGCACTCCTCCGGGCTGGCACCGGGGTTTTCGGCCCGGCACTCCGCAAAGCGGTGGATCAGGAACACCGAGTAGTCCAGCGACACCGCCAGCTGCAGGATGCTGCCCGCCGCATTCGTCACAAACGAGATGGTGCCGAAGATGAGGTTCGTGCCGTTGTTGAGCAGGATGGCCGCGCCAAGGCCCGTCAGCACCAGCAGCGGCTCCGCCCAGGAATCGGTGGTCAGGATCAGGATGAACAGCACATACACCACCGCGATGGCGGCGATCTTTGCCACCTCGGTCACGGTGGAGTTGGTGGCAACGGCAGTGGAGACCGCCGCGCCCTCCAGCGCGTTGCCCTCCCCGATCAGATCCCGCACGGCAGCCACCGCTTCCAGACGCTTCTCGTCCTCCACCGTCACGGTGAACAGGGCGCAGCCATCCTTATAATAGCTCTCCACCGTGGCGGTGTCCTGCATCTGCAAAGGCACTGTCACATCCAAACTGTCGTCCAGCCATGCAACGGAGGACACTCCATCGATGGCGGCAAGCTTTTCCTTGTACTCCAGCGCCTGCGGCACCGTGACATCCCGCACCATGACCCGCATGTTGGGGATGCCGCCGGTGAAAGCACCGTTCATCACCTCGATGGCGGTGGTGGAGGGGGATTCCGGCGGCAGGTAGTCGTTGATATCGTAATCCACCTTTACCTGACGCACAGCGAACACGCTCAGCACAGCCGCCAGTGCAAACACCGCCAGCACCAGCCTGCGGCGGCGCACGATGGCGGTATAAAAACGTTTCATCAAAACAGGAGTTCTCCTTTCCGGATCCATAAAAAAACTTTTATCAGTTTAACAGGTTTGATAAACGTTGGAAAGAGACAGTTTATGAATTTTGACCCTCGAATGCCGATTTTTTGATTTTTCTGCCTTGACAACAAAAATAAATTCTGATATGCTCTTTTTCGGTTCATCGGAGGACCGTTTTCAACGTAATTTGAAACGGGCCGGATAAGATGCCGTGCAGACAGCGCCCCGCCGGAGGTTTCGTTGCCGTAGTGACGAAGCAGATCGAGGCCGGGCGTGCACTCACGGACATTTATCCGGCCCGTTTTTTGCACCTTGTGCAGAAAGGAGGACGCCATGTCCAAGCAGCAGATCCAGCTTTCCGATCATTTTACCTATTCCCGCCTTTTGCGGTTCGTGCTGCCCTGCATCGGCACCATGCTGTTCACCTCCATCTACGGCATCGTGGACGGCCTGTGTGTCTCCAACTTTGTGGGCAAGACGGCCTTTGCGGCGGTCAACCTCATCATGCCGCTGCCCATGCTGCTGGGCACCATCGGCTTTATGCTGGGCACCGGCGGCAGCGCCATCGTGGGCATCACGCTGGGCGAGGGCGACCAGAAAAAAGCCGACCGCTATTTCACCCTGTTCCTGCTGGCGGCTCTGATCTCGGTCAGTGTGCTGGCGGTGCTGGGCATTGTGTTCCTGCGGCCCATTGCCGTGCTGCTGGGCGCAAAGGGAGAGCTTTTGGACTACGCGGTGCGCTATGGACGCATCCTGATGGTGTCCCTGCCCACCTTTGCGCTGCAGAATATGTTCCAGAGCTTTTTCGTCACCGCCGAAAAGCCGCACCTCGGCTTCTGGTTCACCGTGGGCGCGGGCTGCACCAACATGGTGCTGGATGTGCTGATGGTGGGTATCTGGGGCTGGGGCGTGGAGGGCGCAGCCATTGCCACCTTTATCAGCCAGCTGGTGGGCGGCGTACTGCCGGTGTTCTACTTCATCGACCGCAGCAATTCCAGCCGCCTGCACCTGTGCAAGACCAGTTTTTACAGCAAAGTCCTGCGGGATGCCTGCATCAACGGCTCTTCCGAGCTGATGACCAACCTTTCCATGTCGCTGGTCAATATCCTGTACAACTACCAGCTGCTGCGTCTGGCCGGTGAGAACGGCGTGGCCGCCTACGGTGTCATCATGTACGCAGCCTTCCTGTTCGTGGCGGTGTTCGTGGGCTATGCCGTGGGCAGTGCACCCATCGTCAGCTTCCACTACGGTGCCCGCAACCACGCCGAGGTGCACAATCTCTACCGCAAGAGCCTGCGGCTCATCGCCGTGGTGGCTGTGACCCTGACGCTGGCTTCCATGTTCATCATCCCCTGTGTGGCGCGCATTTTCGTGGGCTACGATGCGGAATTGCTGGCCCTGACCAGCCGGGCCTTCCGGCTGTATGCGCTGAGCTTCCTCATCATGGGCTTCAACGTGTACGCGTCCTCCTTCTTCACGGCGCTGGGCGACGGCGTGACCAGCGCGCTGATCTCCTTTTTGCGCACGCTGGCGTTTCAGGTGATCGCCATTCTCCTGCTGCCGCTGCTGCTGGGCATCGACGGCATCTGGCTGGCCGTCACCGCCGCCGAGCTGGCAGCTCTGGCCGTGAGCGCCGCCATGCTCCTCACCAAGGACAAGGTGTTCCACTACCGCAAGGCATGATAAGACCCCCTGCTTTCTGCGAAACGGCGAAAAGCGGGGGATTTTTTTGGTGATTCTGGCTCTGCCGCTGGCAGCAAAATCGTGTTAAAATGGACACAGCCTTTATTCACTTTTTATGAGGAATCATTATGACATTGTTTTTGACCAGCAGCCCCAGCGGCTGCCCCTTTGAGCCGG
>CABQER010000043.1 GCA_902463235.1 uncultured Faecalibacterium sp.
CAGGCATCATGGTGCCCACCTTCCACATCTTTGACCGGGTGTTCAAAAACTACGATGCCCTGAACGCTTCCGTGCAGGAAAACGTCTCCGCCATCCGCGTAGTGAAGAGCTTCGTGCGCGAGGGCTTTGAAAACGAGAAGTACACCAAAGCCTGCCAGAGCCTGTACGACCAGTTTGTGAACGCTGAGAGCCGCCTGAGCTTCAATAACCCTGCCATGCTCACCGCCGTTTACGGCTGCAACATCGCCCTGAGCTGGCTGGGTGCCAAGTACGTTCTGCATGGCGCCATCACCACCGGCCAGCTGAACGCTCTGTTCGGCTACATCATGAACATCCTCATGGCCCTGATGATGCTGAGCATGGCCTTTGTCATGATCTCCATGTCTGCCGCTTCCGCAAAGCGTATTGTGGAAGTGCTGGACGAGACCACCGACCTGCCCCCCGCAAAGCAGCCGGTGCAGCAGGTGAAGGACGGCGGCATCCAGTTCGAGCATGTCACCTTCAAGTATAAGCACGGCAGCGGCCAGCCGGTGCTGAATGATATCACCTTCAGCATCAAGCCCGGTGAGACCTTAGGTATCATCGGCGGCACTGGCAGCGCAAAATCCAGCCTTGTGCAGCTGATCCCCCGCCTGTATGATGCCGAGACCGGCACCGTGCGCGTGGGCGGCGTGGATGTGCGCGACTACAACCTCGACGTGCTGCGCCGCGAGGTGTCCATGGTGCTGCAGAAGAACGTGCTGTTCAGCGGCACCATTCTCGATAACCTGCGCTGGGGCGATGAGAACGCCAGCGAGGAAGAGTGCATCCGTGTGGCAAAGCTTGCCTGCGCCGATGAGTTCATCGAGCGCTTCCCGGACAAATACAATACATGGATCGAGCAGGGCGGCTCCAACGTGTCCGGCGGCCAGAAGCAGCGTCTGACCATCGCCCGCGCCCTGCTGCGCAAGCCCAAGGTTCTGATTTTGGACGACTCCACCAGCGCCGTGGATACCGCTACCGATGCCAAGATCCGCAAGGCATTCCGGGAGGAGATCCCCGGCACCACCAAGATCATCATTGCACAGCGCATTTCCTCGGTGCAGGACGCCGACCGCATCCTTGTGCTGGATAACGGTAAGATCGATGGTCTGGGCACCCACGAAGAGCTGCTCAAAACCAACGCCATCTATCAGGAAGTTTACAACAGCCAGACCCAGGGCAGCGGCGACTTTGACAAACAGGGAGGTGAACAGTAATGGCTCAGGCAAAAGAAGTTCGCGGCCCCGGCCCCCGCATGGGCGGCCCGCGCCCCAAGGTGGAAAACCCGGGCAAGCTGCTGAAGCGCATCATGGATGAGGTATTCCGGCACTATCTGCCCCATTGCATCCTTGTGCTTGTCTGCATCGTGGTCAGTGCACTGGCAAACGTACAGGCCAGTCTGTTTTTAAAGACTCTGATGGATGATTACATCGTACCCATGACCCAGCAGCAGGATCCGGATTTTGCCCCGCTGGCTGCGGCTCTGCTGCGGGTAGGCATCATCTACGTCATTGGCATTCTGGCAGCGTGGGGCAACGCCCGCATCATGGTCAACGTGACGCAGGGCACCCTGCGCAACCTGCGCACCCAGCTGTTCACCCACATGGAGAGCCTGCCCATCAAGTATTTTGACCAGCATCCCCATGGCGATATCATGTCCGTGTACACCAACGACGTGGATACCCTGCGCCAGATGCTCAGTCAGAGCATCCCGCAGCTGGTGTCCAGCGCCATTACCATTGTTTCGGTGTTCTTCAGCATGTGCATGCTCAGCTGGCAGCTGACGATCGTTACCATGCTGATGGTGGCGCTGATGATGTTCTGCTCCAAAAAGATCACCCAGCAGTCCGGCAAATACTTCATCCAGCAGCAGCGGGATCTGGGCAAGTTGAACGGCTACATCGAAGAAATGATGGAAGGCCAGAAGGTCGTCAAGGTGTTCACCCACGAACAGAAGGCGCTGGCCGGTTTCCGCCAGCTGAACGACCAGCTGAAGGACAGCGCCAACAAAGCCAACAGCTTTGCCAACATCATGATGCCGGTCAACGCCCAGCTGGGCAACATCAGCTATGCCGTCTGCGCGCTGGCAGGCGCAGCCATGGCCGTGAGCGGCATGGGCGGCACGACCCTTGGCACGGTGGTGGCTTTCCTGAGCCTGAACAAGGGCTTCAACATGCCCATCAGTCAGGTGTCCATGCAGGCCAACAGCATCATCATGGCTCTGGCCGGTGCCGAGCGTATCTTCAAGATGATGGATGAACCCAGCGAGACGGACGAAGGCTATGTGACCCTTGTCAACGCAAAGTACGACCGCAACGACCAGCTGGTGGAGACGGACGAGCGCACCGGCCTGTGGGCATGGAAGCACCCGCACCACGACGGCACTACCACCTACCACAAGCTGGAAGGCAGCATCACCTTTACCGATGTAGACTTTGGCTATGTGCCGGAAAAAACCGTCCTGCACGATATCAACCTGTATGGCCGTCCGGGCCAGAAGATCGCCTTTGTCGGCTCTACCGGTGCCGGTAAGACCACCATCACCAACCTCATCAACCGGTTCTACGACATTCAGGACGGCAAGATCCGCTACGACGGCATCAACATCCACAAGATCAAAAAGGCCGATCTGCGCCGTTCTCTGGGCATCGTGCTGCAGGACACCCATCTGTTCACCGGAACGGTGATGGAGAACATCCGCTACGGCCGGCTGGATGCCACCGATGAAGAGTGCATTGCCGCTGCCCGCCTTGCCAACGCGGATGGCTTCATCAAGCGCCTGCCGGAAGGCTACAACACCATGCTCACCGGCGATGGTGCAAACCTTTCGCAGGGCCAGCGCCAGCTGCTGGCCATCGCCCGCGCCGCCGTGGCAGATCCCCCGGTGCTGATCCTGGACGAGGCCACCTCCTCCATCGATACCCGCACCGAAGCGCTGGTGCAGCGCGGCATGGACGGCTTGATGTACGGCCGCACCAGCTTTGTCATTGCGCACCGCCTGTCCACCGTCCGCAATGCAGACTGCATCGTGGTGCTGGAGCAGGGCCGCATCATCGAGCGCGGCAGCCACGACGAGCTGATTGCCAAGAAGGGCAAGTATTACCAGCTGTACACCGGCAATCTGGCCGAGGACTAAGCTTTTTTCTACCTCCTCAATGAAAAAGCGACAGCGTGCATCAAATTGCGCGCTGCCGCTTTTTGTGTTATACTGGCTCTGCGGCCCTTCTGTCCATCCTGTACGGGTTGCGGCTCCCTGCGTCTGCTTCGTGCCTTGAGCGGCACTCGCATCCTACAGGCCGCAGCCCCAACAGCTCCTCCCTGTTTCCGCCGCTGGCGGCGGTCGTCGCCGTTGCACAGCAGAGGTAGTAGCCTACTATTTATGCAAGTGGCTTGACAGCCTGTTCTTCAAGGGCAGCAAGCACTAATGAAAAGAAGCACCCCGGTACTGGTTCTACCGGGGTGCTTCGATTTTTTACGTGGTAAACACGTTCGGCCTTATCGCGTTGCCTACCCTTATTATACGCACTTTCATGCAAAAGTCAAGAGGTTTCTGATTCATTTTTCTACTATGTTACGTCAGAATTTTTTATACTTTACAAGGCTTTGCCGTTGGTTTATACTGAAAGCTGAATGATTCTATCAAATTGAGGAGTTTTGCATCGTGGTTTCGGAGAGCACACTCACCTTGGACATCCTGCCGCTTTCGGCAGACACAGCCCGGCTGGTGCGGGTGTACGGCACAGAGCCGTGTATCGCGCTGCCCGGCACCCTGCCAGCACCGGAGGGCGGCAGCTTTGCTGTTACCGAACTGGGCGACTACTGCTTTTCCGAAAAGCCGCGCAGCCTGCCTGCGGCAGACAAGACCTGCCGCTACGAGGCGGCCCCGGACGGCACGGCGCGGCTGACTCGGGCCTTTGGGCAGGCGGTAGGCGGCACCTGCCGCCGGTACGACTTCGACTTTGACGCGCCCGCTGCCGGTTCGGATGCAGACGACCTGCACCCGGTGTGTGGGAACTTTCTCGAAGAGCTGACCCTGCCGGACAGCTTACAGGTCGTCGGCAGCTGCGCATTCTACAACTGCCGCAAGCTGCGTCTGCTCACCGTGGGCACGGGCAGCCTGACCATGGGCAGCGATGTGTTTTTGAACTGCTTTGCGCTGGAGACCATCCGGGTGCAGGCAGGCCCTGAAGAACCTACCGGCCTGTTTGCCCTTGTGAACAACATCACCGAGGCCGTGCGGGCGGAGTTTTGCCCTGCCGGTACAGCAGCCCCGCTGGCGGCGCTCTGGTATCCCGCCTACTGGGAGGATATCGAGGAGACCCCCGCCCACATCCTTCTACACACCTTTTCCGGCCAAGGATATCATTACCGGCAGTGTTTTTTAGAGAACAAATTCCTCCCCGCAGAATACGACGCGATCTTCCCGCAGGGCCACGATGCCGACGATGCCAATGTGATGGCAATGCTCTGCTTTGACCGGCTGCGGTATCCGTGGCAGCTGACCGAAGCCGCTGCCGGGCACTACCGGGCATTTCTGGCAGCCAACACCGACCGGGTGCTGGCCCGCCTGCTGAAGGCGCAGGACAATGATGCCGTGCGTGCACTCATTGCGCTGGATGTGCTGGACAAAGACGGCTTTGCCGAAGCTTCAGCCCTTGCCGCCAAGGCTGGGAACGCCGCTGCCGCCGCTCTGCTGGCGGATGCGGAGCACAAAAAGTATGCTCCTCAGCCCAAAAAGCAGCGGTACGATTTTGATTTTTAAACAGCAGAAAACTCCTTCCGTCGCACTTCGTGCGCCAGCTCCCTCTAAGAGGGAGCCTTTGGCAGTAAGGGTAAGCTTCCGGTTTCGCCAGAGACCCCATCCCTGAGGGGGCTGGCATCGCGCAGCGATGACTGGGGGAGTTTGCAGCGAAGCTGAGAGGGTTCTAAGTGAGGTGACACTTTTGCCCCAAACGATCCAAAAAGAAAAATTTTTTGACCCGCGCAAGCCGTTCCAGTCCCAGCGGCCGGAGACCCACGAGGAGTGGCAGGCACGCATGGGCGGCGAAGTGCTGGCGGTGGTGCGCAGCGGGCTGTATCTGGACTTCCGCTTTCTGGATATGGCGCTCAGTGCCTTGTCCCCCGCCCCGGACGAGCGCTGCCGGGTGCTGGCTACGGACGGTCAGGTCCTGTTTTATCAACCCAGCCACCTGCTGCGGCTCTATCAGGACAATCCAAAATATCTCAACCGATTGTATCTGCACACCATATTCCACTGCGTATTCCGACATTTGTGGCTGAAAGGCCGCCGGGAGCCGCAGCTGTGGAGCCTTGCCTGTGATATCGCAGTGGAAAACGTTATCGACAGCCTGAACCGCACCAGCGTCAAGCGCCCGCTGACCTATGTGCGCCAGAACGCCTACCAGCAGATCACCGCCGAGGAAACCGTGGTGGCAGCCGCGCCGGTGTATCGGTGGCTCACCCGGCAGACCCCCGGCGTGCTGCGGCAGCTGGAGCGGGAGTTCGTGACCGACGACCACCGCCTGTGGCCCAAGGACGCTCCCGACCAGCCCCAGCAGATGCCCACGCCGCTGCCCCAGAAAACGTGGCAGAAGATCGGGGAGCGGATGCAGACAGAGCTGGACCTGCGGGATAAGGAAGCCGGGGACGGTGCCGATGCCCTGAAGCAGCAGGTAAAAGCCGCCAACCGCAGCCGCCGCAGCTACCGGGATTTTCTGCGCCGGTTCTGCGTGCTGCGGGAGGAAGTAAAGCTGGACCCGGACGAGTTCGACCTGAACTTCTACACCTACGGCCTTTCGGTGTACGGAAACCTGCCCCTCATCGAGCCTCTGGAAAGCCGGGAGAGCAAAAAGATCGAGGAGCTGGCCCTTGTCATCGACACCAGCTACTCCACCTCCGGTGAACTGGTGCGGGCGTTCCTTGCGGAGACCTACACTCTGCTGAAAGGACAGGAGAACTTTTTCCACCGGATGAACCTGCACCTGATCCAGGCCGATAACGCCATCCGGCAGGATATCCTGATCCACAATGAGGACGAGCTGATCCACGCCATGAACCACTTTGAGCTGCGGGGCGGCGGCGGAACGGACTTCCGCCCGGCCTTTGAATACGTGAACCAGCTGTGCGCCGAGAAGAAGTTCTCAAACCTGCGGGGCCTTTTGTACTTCACCGACGGCATGGGCACCTACCCCGCCAAGCGCCCGGCCTACGACACCGCTTTTCTGTTTCTGGGGGAGCGGTTCGACGATGCCAATGTACCGCCGTGGGCCATGAAGGTGGTTCTGGATGAAGAAGAATTTACCGGTGCAGCAGCCCGCCCGCAAAGCACCCTTGCCGACGCGCTGGCCGAAGAGGACGACCTGTACCGTGACCTGAACAATTCGTGAGGGAATTTGTTATGAATATCAAACGAGCCAAAGAAGAAATTGAACACACCGTAAAAGCCTACCTTGCCAAGGATGCTCTGGGCGAATACGCCATCCCGGCCATCCGGCAGCGTCCCATTCTGCTCATGGGGCCTCCGGGCATTGGCAAGACGCAGGTGATGGAGCAGGTAGCCCGGGAGTGCGGCGTGGCGCTGGTGGCCTACACCATCACCCACCACACCCGCCAGAGCGCCGTGGGTCTGCCCTTCATCCGCCAGCGCAATTATGGCGGCAAAGATGTCTCCGTGACTGAATACACCATGAGCGAGATCATTGCCAGCATC
This sequence comes from uncultured Faecalibacterium sp., assembly GCA_902463235.1. Taxonomy (GTDB): domain Bacteria; phylum Bacillota; class Clostridia; order Oscillospirales; family Ruminococcaceae; genus Faecalibacterium. The sequence continues at coordinate 6,731 of CABQER010000043.1, forward strand.
TACGCCAAGATGGAGGCCACCGGCCTCTCCGAGGGCATTCTGTTCATCGACGAGATCAACTGTGTGTCGGAAACGCTGGCCCCCACCATGCTGCAATTTTTGCAATGCAAGACCTTTGGCAATCAGGCCGTGCCTGCGGGCTGGGTGATCGTGGCGGCAGGCAACCCACCGGAGTACAATAAATCTGTGCGCGACTTTGATATCGTTACGCTGGACCGTGTGCGCCGCATGGACATTGAGCCGGACCTGCCCGTGTGGAAAGACTATGCCCGCGCTGCCCACATCCACAGCGCCATTTTGAGCTATCTGGAGCTGCACCCGCAGAACTTCTACCAGATCAACGCCGATGTGGACGGCACCCAGTTCGTGACCGCCCGCGGCTGGGAGGATCTTTCCAATCTGCTGGACACCTACGAAACACTGGGTCTGCAGGCCGATGAAGACCTGATCCGCGAGTACATCCAGCACCCGAAGATCGCAGAGGACTTCTCCGCCTACC
>CABQER010000044.1 GCA_902463235.1 uncultured Faecalibacterium sp.
AATACTCTTTTTTCTGCTTTGCAAATCGTCCTTTTGACTGTCGGACATCTTACATATTCATTTTAATCGAATCCCGCCTCGTTTGCAAGTTGTCGCAGTCAGAACCCACTTTATAACAATAACCAACCTAGTTTTTCGTGCACATTGCTCTGAAATCTTGGATACATCATATAATCTAACCAGTTTTTCAACTTTTCTGTATCATTCGTCTAAAAAAGTCATCAGACAACTTCAAACGTAAAAAGTCCCCGCACAGACCTTGCACTGTGCGGGGACGTAAAATGCGGCGGCGTCAGGTTTCCCATTCGCCGTCGTAAAGCTTTCGGATGCAGTTGCGGTTGAAGTTCAGGTGCATCACCATGGCAGACCGGGCGCCAATGGGGTCATGCCGGGCAATGGCTTCAGTGATCATGCGGTGGGTCAGGATGGTCTCCTCCGTCAGCTTTTTGTGGGTGACGTTCACGAACATCATGACCGCCGTATCGATAATGGGGATCAGCTGCTCCACCACCATGTTCTTGCTGCTCTCTGCGATGCAGGTATGGAATGCGATGTCGTCCTCAATGTACAGATCACCGCTGTGGATCTTGCTCTCCACCCGGTCGCACAGGCGCTGGATGCGCTCGATGTCCTCGTCGGAAGCGTTCAGCGCTGCCATCTCGGCCATGCCCGGTTCCAGCAGCAGGCGCACGTTCACCAGATCCAGCGCCAGTGCGTTCTTGTCCTGCACGCTGCGCAGGTTCAGCGGGTCCGAAAGGCCCTTGGCGGTCGTGACCACATAGGTGCCGGAGCCGCGCCGCACCTCCACGATGCCCTTGCTGGAAAGCAGCTTCACGGCTTCGCGCACCGTGCTGCGGCCCACACCGAATTTTTCGCCCAGCTCAAATTCATTGGGCAACTTGGCTCCCGGCTCCAGCGGGGTATCCAGAATATAGTGGTAAATTTCGTCCTCCACCTGTTCGGCAAGGAGTTTGTTTTTCAGATGGGAAAATTCGCTCATGGTTGTTCCCTCCCCTGTTTTTAATTTATTATAAGGCAGGGCAGCAGACAAAAGCAAGGGCTGTCCTCATTCACAGACAGCCCTTGCTTTTGGGTATTTTATTCGTTTGCAGCCTTTTCCAGCTCCGCTTCCTCTGCGGCGGCTTCGGCCTCCTCCTGCTTCTGGTACTCCAGGAAAGCCGACCACATGGGTTCGATGTCCTTGCCCTTCACCCGGCGGTCGAAGTAGTTGCGGGTGATGTCCACCACAGTGCCGGACAGCACCAGCACGCCGATCAGGTTCGGGATCATCATCAGACCGTTGAAAGTGTCGGAAAGATCCCACGCAAGGCCCAGCTTCATGGTGGCACCCACCACGGTCATGCATACAAAGACCACCTTGTAGATGCGGCTGCCGGTGGTGCCGAAGAGATACTCCACGGCCTTGGTGCCGTAGTGGCTCCAGCCCAGCGTAGTGGAGTAGGCAAACAACAGAATGGAAACAGCAATGAACTTGGGGCCAAAGCTGCCAAATGCGGCGGTGAAGGCCTGACCCACCAATGCGTTGTCCTGCACACCGGCCAGTACAGCGCCGCTCTGCAGGTCCACCACGCCGGTGGTCAGGATGACCAGAGCAGTGAGCGTGCAGACCACGATGGTATCGGCAAACACCTCAAACACGCCCCACATGCCCTGATGCACCGGCTCCTTGACGTTGGAAGCGGAGTTGACCATGACGGCAGAGCCGAGACCGGCTTCGTTGGAGAAGGCACCGCGCTTGAAGCCCCAGGTGATGGTCTGGCTGATGCCGTAGCCCAGCGCACCGCCGCCTGCCGCGTTCAGGTTGAACGCATCCTTGAAAATAGCCGCAAATGCCGCTGGGATGTTGCCCGCGTGCAGCACTACGATGATGAGCGCGCCTGCAATGTAGAACAGGGCCATGAGCGGCACCAGCTTTTCGGTAACAGCGGCAACACGCTTCAAACCGCCAATGACGATAAGGGCCGTGACCACCATCAGGCACAGGCCGGTGACGAGGGTCGGTACGCCAAAAGCAGCGTTCATGTTGCCCGCGATGGAATTGATCTGGCTCATGTTGCCAATGCCGAAGGAAGCCAGAATGCAGAAACAGGCAAACAGCACTGCCAGCACCTTGCCCAGCTGTTTGCAGCCCTTCTTTGCGCCAAGACCATCGGTGAGGTAGTACATGGCACCGCCCGACCACTCGCCTTTTTCGTTTTTGCGGCGGTAGTACACGCCCAGCACATTCTCCGAAAAGCTGGTCATCATGCCAAGCAATGCCATGACCCACATCCAGAAGATGGCACCCGGCCCACCGGAAACGATGGCCGTTGCCACACCCACGATGTTGCCGGTGCCGATGGTGCCCGCCAGCGCCGTGCACATGCTCTGGAACTGGCTGATGGCCATATCCTCCTTGCTGGTGTGCGCGGTGATGTCCTTGTTGGTGAAGATCGCGCCGATGGTGTGCCGGAGCCAGTAGCCCATTTTGCGGAACTGGAAAAAGCCCGTGCGGGCGCTCATCCAGAAGCCGGTGCAGAACAGCAGTGCCAGACCAAATGGCCCCCACACCACGCCATTGATGGCATTGTTCACCTGCGTGATCATCTCGACCATTCTCTCTTTCCCCCTATACACAAAACAAAAGCGGACAGAACCCACCAAAGGCTCTGCCCGCAAAATTCGGAGCGCTCTCATTTTCCGCAGCCGGGGTGCGCCGCATTCCCGGCTGCGCCCCATTGCGCAAAGACGATGGCTCTGTCCTTTTGCCTGAGAGATACAGCCGCTTTCCCTGCGGCCTTACACCTTCGGCACCCACTTTACAAGCGGGCTTCTCCAGAGTGCACGGTCTTTCCCCGCCGTGCACGTCTTTTTCAGTTCTTCCGGCGCACAGTTGTGCGCGATAGAAAGACTATACCATATTCTGTCCTTGTGCGCAAGACATTTTGTATATCATACGCTGCTTTTTCATCTGTTATGCCGACAGATGAATTTTGTTTTGGTATTACTTTTGTCCTCCCTCATCATAGCGCTGCCATAAATTTATTTTACTTTTCTTTTGGCTCCGCGCCTTCAAACCCCCGGGCTTTGCCATCCGGGCTGGCATCGCCGTTTTCTTTCGCGGTCTCGTAAGAATCTGTGCCGTAATAGGCGCTGGCGGGGCCGATCTCCAGCCAGAAGTTCTCCCGTTCTTTCTCTGTGGTCGGTGCTGTCTCTTTTTTGTTTTTCATCTGCAAACGCCTCCTTTTCTGCATAAAGTCTTGCCTGCAGGCCAAAGCTTTATGCAAAGGAAAGGCGGTGTATCCCATGCGCAGTGGAGGTTGGAAGCCCTTTTGGGCAGCACTGTTTGCTTCGCTGCTGGTGCTGGTGCCGCTGGTGGGCGGCACAGTGCTGCTGTCCCGTCAGCAGCTGCGTACCCAGCTGCGGCAGGCTGCCCGCAGCGAGAGCGGTGTGCCCATCCAGCTGCCCCGGACGACCGACCAGCTCACTGTGCTGCTGTGCGTCTCCGGCGAACAGCCCGGCTTTGTGCTGGCCTACCTGAACGCCAGCCAGAACTGCGTGCATCTGCTCAGCGTGCCTGCCGTGCTCACCGTGCCTTTTGCAGAAGAAGAAACATCCCTTGCCCGCTGCTATGCCGCCGCTGGCCCGGCCCGCTGCCGCGAAGCGCTGGCACAGGTGCTGGCCCTGCCGGAGGGCACCCGGTATCTGGCCTTTTCTCCCGATGTGCTGGAGCGCATTGCCAGCCGGTATGGGCCGGTGCGGGTAGGCTTTACCGGCGCACTGACCGAGGAAGAGCTTGCCCGCTATGGCCGCAGCCGGGCCGTGCAGGGCATTTCCGCCGGGGACGCGCACGAGTTCCTGTGCCAGCTGCAGGCCGACGAAGCCTTTTCACCAGTACGCACCGCAGCGGCCCGCGCTGCCGTGTGGGATGCTTTTCTCCGGCAGGATCTGGACCTACTGCCCGCCACCCTGCCGGATGCCCTGCGTGCCAGCAGTTCGGCCCTGCTCACCGACCTGACCGCGCTGGACTATGACGCTTTGGAACGCACACTGGAATTTCTTGCCAACAACAGCGCCGCTGTGGCGGCGCAGGCCCTGCCCGGCCAGTGGAATGCCGCCAGCGGCACTTACACGGTCACGGATGCTTCCCGCGCTGCCATGCAGACCTTTTTCAATGTTTCGCCCACCGAGGCGCAGGCCTCGTCCTTCAGCGAGCCATAACCCAGCACCAGCGTGCCCGCCGCTGAGGGTGCTTCTCCGGTCAGGTCGTAATCGCTCAGCAGGCTCAGCTGCACGCCTTCAGCTTCCGCCGCGCAGCGCAGCGCAGCATCCGGCGGCGGGTCTTTGAGCTTTGCCAGCAGGTTCAGGCCGGTGTGCAGGCCCGCAAGGGTCAGCTCGCCGGGAGCAAAGGCAGTATTCAACGCTGCCGCCAGCGCGTCCCGCCGGGCCTTGTAGGCCACACGTTCCCGGGCCAGATGCCGGGTGAAGTAGCCCTCGGTGATAAAGCGGGCCAGCGTCTGCTGCTCAAACCGGCTCACCGTGCCGGAGTAAAGGCGGTATTTTTTCCGCCATGCAGGCAGAAGATGCTCCGGCAGCACCATATAGGCGATACGGATGCTGGGAGCCAGACTGCGGGAGCAGGTGGAGAGGTACACCACCGGGCCGTCTGCACCCGCCATGCCCTGCAGGCTGGGCAGAGGCCGGGTATCAAAACGGAACTCCGAATCGTAATCATCTTCTATAATATACCGCCCGCCCGGCCTGCGGGCTGCCCAGTGCAGAAGCTCGGCCCTGCGGCCCGCAGGCATGGTAACGCCTGTGGGGAACTGGTGGCTGGGCGTGACGTAGCACACCGCTGCATCCGACCGGTTCAGTGCTTCCACCGAAAGGCCGTCCTCGTCCACCGGTAGGCAGCAGCAGTGCACACCATTGTTCTGCAGCACCTGCAAAGCACGGGGGTAGCCCGGCGTTTCCACCGCTGCAGGGCCGGGCAGCAGCGGTGCCAGCAGGCCCAGCAGATATTCCAATCCCGCGCCCACCACGATCTGATGCGGCCCGCACTGCACACCGCGGTATTCAGAGAGATATTCCGCCAGCGCCTGCCGCAGGGCCGGGTCGCCCTGCGCATCGCCGTGGGTGAGCAGCTGGGGCGAAGAATAGAGCAGCTCCTTTTGCAGCCGCGCCCATGTGCGGAACGGGAACAGCTCCGGGTCTACCCCGCGGGTGGAAAGGTCGTACCGCACCGGCAGCACAGGCGGTTCTGGTTTTGGCGGTGCGGGCTGTTCCGGCCCGTTGGCAGGCCGGGACGGCAGGGCCAGATATTCCTGTACATAAAAGCCGCTGCGCTCCCGCGATTCCAGATACCCTTCCGCCGCCAGCATCTGATAGGCGGCATCCACCGTATTCACCGAGACGGACAGCTCTGCCGCCAGCCGCCGCTTGCCGGGCATCCGGGTGCCCGCCGCAAGGGTGCCGCTTCGCATCTCTCCGGCAAGGCTGCGGTACAGCTGTTCGTACAGCGGCACGCCAGAAGAAGCATCCAGCGCCGTGGTCAGATGGACCATAAATTATCCCTCCTGTCTGGGTATTGTATCAAACTGACCCCATTAAAAAACTTTATTCTGGGTATTTTCATGGTGTCAGTTCTGCGTATAATAGGAGCATACCCGCTGGACGCCCAAATGTCAAGTAGGATTGTAGGTAAGTGGTTGCGAAGCAATCAAAGCCCCAGTGGGGACTTTAAGCGACTGAACGGTCTTGCCGCAGGCAAGATGGAAGGGCCTCGCCCTGACAAGTTCGCATGGGTTTAGGCTGGTATTTTGGAAAATTGGAGGGAAAGTAAAATCATGTCTACTACTGCAATGTGGCTGCTTCTGGCAGTCGTTGTCATCGTCATTCTGTTTGCAAGTGTGCTGTACAAGCGCACCTTCACCACCAAGGAGCTGGCCATGACCGGTGTCATGGCCGCTTTAAGCCTTGTGGCCTATCTGTTCTTCCGTGTGCCGTTCTACGGCGGCTCTTCGTTCCATCTGGGCAACACCTTCACCGCCCTGACCGCCCTGCTGCTGGACGGTGTGTCCGGCGGTCTGGCCGGTGCCATTGGTCTGGCGCTGGCCGATATTCTGGCCGGTGACCCGGGCTACGCCGTCACCACCTTTGTGCTCAAGTTCATCATCGGCATCACCTGCGGTGCCGTGGCGCACAAGGCATTCAAGCTGCGCGACCTCGACAAGCACAGCTCCGGCTATCTCGTCAAGGTGATCGTTTCTGCCGGTTCCGGCCTGCTGCTGAACGTGCTGACCGACCCGTTCCTGGGCTACTTCCGCAATGTGTACATCTTTGGTCAGGAATACACCGTGGCACAGGCGCTGACCAAAATTGCAGGCGGCGTCACCTTTGTAAACAGCGTGGCCTCCACCGTGTGTGCGGTCATCCTGTACCTCGCCCTGCGTCCGGCCCTGGAGCGTGCCGGTCTGCTGCCCAAGGGCGAAAAACACTAAGCGATCTCTCTATCCTGATACAGCACTGCTGCCCTCACCTGCCGGACTTCTCCTATCCTCCGGCGGTGGGGGCAGCAGTGTTTTTCGTGGACGACCTATCACACGGAACTCCTCCAGTCTCGCATTCGCTCGACAGCCCCCTCGGGGATGGGGCTTTTGACAGAAACTGAAGCAAAAAAGCGCTCGTCACACAATTCTGCATGACGAGCGTTTTTTGCTTTTTATCGCAAGTTTCAAAAATAGTGCCTATTAAAACGGCATATTTGCGATATGCAGTTTGCGGATGTTGCTTGTGCATTAAAAACGCAAACTGCTATCATTACAGCTTTTCAAATACAAGGAACCGGAACGAGATATCGGTTTCCAGCTGGGACAGCGCAGCAAGGCGCTCCGCCCCGCCGCGCGGCGTTTTCCAGTAATAGGGTGTCATGGCGAACAGCGCTTCCAGCTGTTCGTGGGGCACCGTGACGCGGCCGGTCACTTCCCGTTCCCCAATGGCGGCAAAACCGTCATAGGCGATCTGCTGCACCGGGTTTTTATAGGGCTTTTCGTAGAGCACGGCCTTCATCTGGTACAGATGTTCGGCACCGGGCACCACATAGATCATCCGTCCGCCCGGGCGCAGCACCCGCAGGAATTCCTCCTGTGCAAAGGGCGAAAAGCAGTTCAGCAGCAGGTCGGCCCAGCCGGTGCGCACCGGCTGGCTGAAGCTGG
>CABQER010000045.1 GCA_902463235.1 uncultured Faecalibacterium sp.
AGATTCAGCGTGGTATGGGGATTCATGGCGGTATGCCTCCGTCTATTTTTCTGTGTATAGAATACCACATAAACAAAAAGAGAACGGACGGTCGTTTCTGTTTACGAATTGAGCGCCTGCCACAACGCATCTGAAGCATCAAACACTGCCACGCTGTACCCGGCAAAGCGGCTCTGGATATCAACAGTCTGGCTGCCATCGGCGGCAGTGTTGTAGCTGCCCAGTTCCAGCCCGGAAAGGGCGGGCTGGCTGCGCCACGGGATAAGCTTTGTCTGCCATTCCGCGCCCAGCTTTTCGCTCAGTGCCCCATAGGCCTGTTCGAAGCCCTCCGGGTCATCCAAGATCCAGATTTTGCTCTCGCCGCTAGAAAGGTCGGTGTTCATCTGGGTGGCACCGGCCATCTGACCGTTCATGTCGGTCAGGGCGGCATCGGCGCTCCATGTGTAGTTGTTCACCTGCACCACCACAGTCCCGTCGCCGTTGGCGTCCTCCGCATAGTCTGCCAGCGCAGTCTGCAGGCGCTGCACGGCCTCGTCCGGCAGGGCCTCCGCCGTGACTACCGCCACGGTGTAGTCCGGGTCTACGGTAGTCAGCAGGCCGTGCGCCACATACGCTACGCCCACAATGACCATTGCCGCCACCGCCACGATGCCCCAGTTGTAATACCACCAGTTGGCGCGGGAGCGCTTTTTCTGCTCCTGTGCGGTCAGGGGCTTATCCGGCGCTGCCGGGCGCGGGATGCTGCGCACCTCTACGCCGTATTCCTGCCGCAAAACCGGGAACAGGGTCTGCATCGCTGCCAGCCCCGGCAGCCAGAAGCCGAACAGCACCGCCCAGAACACGCTGACCGGGAACAGCAAGATCATGCCGCCGATGCCCGCCAGCATGAGAACGCCTGCCAGGACGCAGCGCGCCGGGGCGACAGCCAGCAGCCTGCCCGCCCGGCGCAGCAAGCTGTCCGGGGCGGGCAGTTGCAGCGGCAGAACGGCAGCGCAAAGCGTAGCCAGAACCGCCAGCACCAGAAAATCCAGCGCCAGAAAAACGAGAATGGCAAGCCCGGGGTAATACCCCTGCTGCGCGGCGGCTTCAAACACAAAGGCCGATACAAAGCACAGCAGCCCCAGCACCAGCGTGCCAATGCAGCCAAAGCCGCAGGCGGCTTTCCAATGGGCGGCTAGGGTCTGCTTTGCCCGGGGCAGCCACTGGGAGGGGTCGTTCTGCAAGCTGCGCAGAGCGCAGTCTGCCAGCAGCACCATGGCAGGGCCGGTCAGCAGACCGGTGACCGCACTGCACACCACCGTCAGCGGCAGGGAGAGCAGGGTCACGCCCAGCGAGACCCCCAGTGCGGCAGGCAGGCAGAGCACGCAGACCATCAGGTTCGTGCCCAGCAGCTGGCCGAGGTCGCGGCCGACCATCTGGCAAAAGCGTGCAAAGCCTTTTTTCTCCGGCTCGTTTGGGCCTACGCCGTGGCCGTCCCGCCCATAAAGGGCATTGTAGATGCTCATTTTACTTCACCTCGGTGCCAAAGGCTTCGATTTGGGTCAGCGCCGGGAAGGGGGAAGTCCCCTCGGCCTGAATCAGATCCTTCAGCACAAGGCTGCGCACCCGCTTGGGCTCAAAGGTCACGCTCTGGGGCTTGGCGCTTTTCACCAGCGGAATGTCCAGCTGGCTGCCATCGGAAAATTCCACCGTGGCTTTGACCCAGTAGTTGTCGTGGGGAAAATCTGCCCGCTCGGTGATGCGCAGTTCATCCAGCAATACCTCCCGGCCAAAATCCAGCGTCAGGGCAGCGTTCGGGTCGCGGTTGATGCCCCAGCTCTGGTATGGATATTCGCCGTGGGCGCTGTTCTCAAAAATGCCGTCGATGGCGTTGCGGGCGGCAAACACCGCCTCGCCGCGCGTTTCTACGTTGGCGCTGGCGTGGGGATAAAAACCGGTGTCGCCATGCTCGTCATAGCAGTTGAAGGCCAGATTCCGCCGGGCGGCAATCTCTTCCGGCAGTGCCAGCCGTGCCCGGATAACGTGACGGCTGCCCGCAAAGCTCTTGGGCGAGTAGGTGATGGCCTGCTCCCCGAAGGGAATGTGGAAATTGATCTCCCGCTTGACCACATACACAAGGGCTTCGGGCATGGTGTCCTCGAACTGGATGACGCAGTACTGCCCGGGATGGTCGATCTCCAGCGCCACCCGGTCGCCGGGCTTGTAGCAGTTGGTGTAAACAAGGGATACGGCGGTGTCAGCGTCACAGGTCATCAGGGTGTGGCCGGCTTCGTCCAGAATTTTCAGCTTGATGGTTTCCATGGCAGTTCTCCTTAGTACAGTTCGAGCTTCAGCATTTTTTGGAAATGCAGGGTGATCTTATAGATCGTTTCCGGCCATGCGGTGCGCAGGCGCGGGTCGGTGATAGGCACCGCCGTAACAGCAGCCGTTGCGGCGTCCGGGTCAAAGCGGATGCCGCCCAGTGTGCCCACCGCAAAGCCGTCCACAGTGGGGACGGGTTGCTGCTCGGTGAGCAGGGTCAGGTCTACTGTGCCGGGATAGTCTGTTTCGTCCCGCAGGGTGATGCCCTGTTCGCTGACAGATACGCTGCGGCGGTAGGTGGTAAGCCCCGGGATGGGCGGGTACGCGCCCGCCAGTTCGCCGGTGATGCTATTTTCCTCGGTGCACACCTCCCGGGCAGCGTATTCCGCGCCGGGCAGCTGCTGCACGCCGTCAAAGGTGGGCAGGTTGTGCCATGCGCTCTGCATCGTCCAGATCTCATACCGCTGAGGGCTGAAGGTCTTTTTGGTGTAGCTCTCCACTCCGATATCGATGAGAAACGGTCTTCCGTCCTTGTACACGGTAATGCTGCCGGTATCGTTGTGGTTGTGGCTGTCGCCGTTGGAGCCAAACTTTGCACCCAGCACCCAGCTGCCCTGCCGTGCGGCATAAATGCCTACACTGGGGTACCATACTGCAGAACGATGCTGGGGAACTGCGGCGTATTCCATCAGTTCCTGCTCGGCAAAGGCGGTGGTCAGCCGGTACCACAGGTTGATGTGGGTGCTGCCGTCCGGGTTCTGCAAATGGTCGGGGTCGGCATCGGCGCGGAAATCTGCCGCCGCAAGGGCCTGCAAAGCATCGCTGCCTACGGCCTGTCCAAAGCGGTATTCCCGTGCACCGCAGCGCCCGGCCAGGGGGCTGCAATCGCCAAAGTTCAGATAGTAAGGTCCTTCCACATGGACATTGCAGATGTACTCCGCGATATTTTTGATCTTTGTTTCTCTGAATAGCGGGCGGAAGGCCTCCGGCGCAACGTTGGATAAAATTTCAAGACAGCCCCACAGGGTCAGTCCGGCGTGGCGATAATACTGCGCACCCTCGTTGCAGCAGCCGTCCGCGCCGTAGTCCTTCAAAAAGCAGTCGAGGCTGTAGGCTGCCTGCTTGACGGCAGCTTTTCGCTGCTGCTGGGTGGTGGGCAGCAGAAAAACGGTGAGCAGCACATTCTGAGTGCACCAGCTCGTCCAGTTACACATAGGCTCTTCGCCGTTGCCCATCCACCAGAAGTGGCTTGTAAAATAAGGCGTCAGGATGCGGGCGTCCAGCTCCCGCTCCATCCTCGCCGTGATGCCCGGCGCGGCAGTATCCAGCTCATCGGGCAGTAAGTACCGGGTCAGCGCCAGAAGCGCGCCGGTCTCGGCGGCAAATAAATCCACGATGGGGCGGGTGGTGTCCGGCAGGGGCAGCTGCGGGGTGTCCCGCACATAACTGTTGTGGGCGGGCAGCTGCCATGCACTTTCCTCGCAGATCGCCCATACGGTATCGGCAATTTCATCCAGAAAGCGCCCTTTGTGCTCCACACACTCGGCACTTACCAGCGCGCACAGCCGCGCCCGGCGGGAAAAGTAAGCCGTCTCCCATGGGGTGCGCCGCCCAGTGTGGGTGAAATCCAGCCAGAGCGAGAGCGGCAGGGGCGCAATGGGCGTTTGCAGCGCGGCTTCCCCCGCCTGCAAAAAGCGCTGCTTTGCCCGCAGGGGCAGCCCCTGCCATGCGGTGTGCTCTTTGACAGGGGGAAAGGGCCGGTAATCGGGAAGAAATTCCGGCAGATGAGCAAGCTGTTCCTGTATCATAAAAGCCTCCGATTTTAAATACTTTGCTGGTATTCCCGCGGGCTGAGCCCCGTGACCTTTTTGAATACCTTGGAAAAATAGAAAGCGCTCTCGTACCCCAGTTTCTCAGCGATCTCGTATACTTTCAAATCGCCCTGTTCCAGCATCTCTTTTGCCGCAGCGATGCGGGTCTCGGTGATGTACTCCACAAAGCCGCTGTCGCCGTATTTGCCGAACAGCTGGCTGAGGTAGTTGGGCGAAAAATTGAATACAGCCGCCACATCGGCCAGCGTCAGTTTTTCCGAAAGATGATTCTTAACATACTCCTGCACCTGTGCCACCACCTGCATCTTCCCGGCGGTGGCGTCGCCCTCGTTGACCTCCACGAACTGGATGGGCTGCTCCACCGTGAGCAGGGGCTGCAGGTGGGCGTTTTCCCGGCAGCGGCGCGCCAGCCCCAGCAGGGAGCCGGTGGGGCGTCCTACCGCCCAGAGCAGCCGTACCGTGAAATAGTTGTATAGAATTTGGCTGGCGCGTTCCAGCAGCGGGCGCAGTACCGTCCGGTATTTTTGGCACTGGGCATCGGTCAGGCAGAAAAGCACATTGCAGCGCATGGCATCCGCCCCGGTCACATAGCAGGGCAGGTAGTTTTGCAGGGTGGTCTCCAGCATCCGCCCGCAGGAAAAACTCAGCTTCAGCTGCTGGGCGGGGGTAAGGGCGGTGTTGGCGATGATCTCGCAGCTGGCTACAAGGTAGGCGTCGCTTGCAAGGTTCAGCTCCATGTGCTGCAAAGGCTGCTCCAATGCGGCTTCGTCCGGGAACAGCCCGGCGTACAACCGCACGAAAAAACGCTCCTGATAGCTGCGCACACTCTCGGCAAGATTTTCCTGTGCTGACAATTCGCCCAGCAAAGCACGCTCCTTTTTTACCTTTTCGGCGGCCTTGGCAAGGGCGGTTTGCAGGTTTTCGGGGGTCAGGTCCAGCTTGACCAGATAATCCACCACTCCGGCACCCATGGCCTGCTTGATGTAATCAAATTCTTCAAAGCTGGTCAGCATGATAAAGGCGGGCAGGGCGTTGCGCTCCCGGCAGGTGCGGGCAAGGGTAAGCCCGTCCATCACCGGCATTTTTACGTCGGCAATGACGATATCCGGCTTCTCCCGCTCAATGAGTTCCAGCGCCAGCTTTCCGTTGCGGGCGGTGCCGCAGACGGTATAGCCCAGCTTTTCCCATTCCAGCATCCCCTGCAGGCCGATGAGCACCAGCGGCTCATCATCCACCAGTAATATCCGCAGCATGGGTGTCTCCTTTCTGTTGATAGGGCAGCCGGATGGTGACCTCGGTGCCCACGTCCTCTTCACTTTCAATGGTCAGGCCGTAACCCTCGCCAAAGGAATACCGGATGCGGCGGTTCACGTTCCACAGGCCGACATGACGGAACTTTTCAGCCTTTTCGGCACCCTCGGCGGGCTCGTCCAGAAGGTGAGCTACCTGCTCCGGCGGCATGCCCACGCCGTCATCGGTAATGCGCAGCAATACGTCCCCGGTATCCGGGTCGGTGGAGATATCCAGCAGCACGCTGCCGTGGCCGCCCTTGGGTTCCAGCCCGTGGAAGATGGCGTTTTCCACCAGCGGCTGCAAGGTGAACCGGGGAATCATGCAGTCCCGGCAAAGGGTCTCGCTTTCAATGCGGGAGACCTCAATCTCCAGGTCGCCGCCGTAGCGGTACTGCTGGATGGTAAAGTAATCGTTGAGCAATGCCAGCTCCTCCTGCAAAGGCACCAGCTTCTGGGTGCCTTTGGAGATGCTTTTGGTCAGCCGTGCAAAGGCGGTGACCATCTCGGCAATGCCGGGCGCGTGCTGGATGGTAGCCATCCAGCGGATGCTGTTGAGGGTGTTGTAGATAAAGTGCGGGTTCACCTCGTTTTGCAGCATCCGGTATTCCAGCTCCTGCTTGCGGCGCTCGTCCTCCACCCGGCGGGTCATCAGGCTGTCCACGTTCTCTGCCAGCTGGTTGATGCCCCGGCCGATGTCGCCCAGCTCGTTGTTCCACTCCACCGTGCGGTCTGGGGCAAAGTTGCCGCTGCCCACGGTCTCGATGCGCTTTTGCAGCGCCTCCACCGGGCGGGTGATGACCCACTCCAGCCAGTGCTGCATCAAAAAGCTCAGTCCCCAGATGATGGCAATGCCAAGGGCGACCAGCCACAGGTACACGCCGTAGTGCAGCAAAAAGGTATTTGCGGGCAAAAGCTGTACCAGTGCCGCGCTGCGGCCGTTCAGTGTTACCTTGACTATATAATACTTCTGGCCGTCCAGCTGCACCTTGCCCTGCCATGCGGTCTGCTCTGTCACGCCGTTATTGCTGCCGGTGCGCAGGGTGTAGTCCACCTCCCGCAGCGGATTTTCAATCTCGGTCAGGCTGCCGTTTTCGATCTGCCACAGGCGGCTGCCCATCTCCCAGTACAACGCGCTGCCGTCGGTCAGGCTGTAGCCCGCAGCCGGGTCGGTGATGGTGGCGGTGTCCAGCGCAAGGTAGGTGCTGCCCCGGTGCAAGGTGCCCTTGCCGCAGCGGACAGGCTGGCTGATGGCGATGCAGCTCGGACTGCCGGGCAGCAGCGGGTCGGTGGCGAACTGCATCCCGTACCCCTTGGTGAGAAACTGCTTTACGCTGGTGCGGTTGAGCGCCGCCGAGGAGTTCAGCGGGCCGAACTGCAAATGCCGGTCGTTCTCATTGGTAACAAAAAAGCGGAGGATATGGCTGTACAGGGTGCTGGAATAGTATTTTTCCTGCATGGCTTCGTAGGCGGCAATGGTCTGGGTGCCGTTGATATTTTCCTGCGAGATGTACCGCCGCACGGTGCTGTCAATGGAAGCCCAGTTCAAAAGAGCATCGGCGCTTTCCAGACTGGTCTCGATGGAGGTAGCCACCAGCCGCAGGTTGAACTCTGCCGCCTGCAGGGAGTTGGCACGCACATATTGGTTGGAGAGAATGAACAGCGCCGCGCCCACGGCCAGAGAGGTAAGAAAGGTAAAAAAGCGCATTCCCCACACGATCTGCCGCCGCAGCGGGAAACGGTGGCTGCTCTTCATAACGGTGC
>CABQER010000046.1 GCA_902463235.1 uncultured Faecalibacterium sp.
CTGCGATCTCGCTGGTGGTCTACCCCATCTGCGGCCACTGGATGTGGGGCGGCGGCTGGCTGCAGAGCATGGGCTTCCATGATTTTGCAGGCTCTGCAGCAGTCCACAATGTGGGCGGTGTCATCGCTCTGCTGGGCGCATGGATGCTGGGCCCCCGCATCGGCAAGTACGACAAGAACGGCAAGCCTCACGCCATTCCCGGCCACAACCTGACCGCCGGTGCTCTGGGCGTGTTCATCCTGTGGTTCTGCTGGTTCGGCTTCAACGGCGGCTCCTCTCTGAGCCTTGCCACCGACGAGGCCATGACCATGACCGGTCTGGTCTGCTTCAATACCAACCTTGCTGCAGCCGTTGCCACCTGTGTGACCATGATTTTTACATGGCTGCGCTACGGCAAGCCCGATGTCTCCATGACCCTGAACGGTTCTCTGGCCGGTCTGGTGGCGATCACTGCAGGCTGCGATACCGTTTCTCCCTTCGGCGCATTCTTCATCGGCTTTGTGGCCGGCTTGCTCGTTGTTCTGAGCGTTGAGTTCTTCGATAACATCGCCAAGGTGGATGACCCTGTTGGTGCAGTTTCCGTCCACTTTGCAAACGGCGTATGGGGCACCATTGCGGTGGGTCTGTTCTCCACCGGTGCCAACACCGAGCACGCAGGTCTCTTCTACGGCGGCGGTCTGGCACAGCTGGGCACCCAGCTGCTGGGTCTCGTGACCGTTGATATCTATGTTGTGGTCGTGATGTTCGTTGTCTTCAAGCTCATCGATAAGTTCATCGGCCTGCGCGTTCCCGCAGAGGTGGAGATCGACGGTCTGGACATCCACGAGCATGGTCTGGCATCCGCTTACGCTGGTTTCTCCATCTCCGATGCAAACTCTGCTGCCATGGTGCCCAACGAGAACACCGACCTCGGCGAGGACGATGTGACCAAGGCCACCGACAAGCAGATCAGCGCTGCCGTTCCTGTGGTGCGCGAGCCTTCGCCCGTGATCCACGATGGCGTGTACGACACCGGTATGCACAAGGTGTCCATCATTGCAAAGCTTTCCAAGTTCGATCAGCTCAAGACTGCCCTCAACGATCTGGGCGTTACCGGCATGACCGTCACGCAGGTGATGGGCTGCGGCATCCAGAAGGGCACTTCCGAAAAGTACCGCGGCGTGCCTGTGGATACCACCCTGCTGCCCAAGATCAAGGTGGAGGTGATCGTCTCCAAGATCAGCGTGGACGCTGTGGTGGAGGCTGCCAAGAAGGCACTGTACACCGGCCATATCGGCGATGGCAAGATTTTTGTGTACAACGTGACCCGCGTGGTCAAGATCCGCACCGGCGAAGAGGACTTTGCCGCCCTGCAGGATGTGGAGTAAAACTCCAAAATCTCTAATGGCAACCAGATCAAAGGCCCTGCTTCTGCGCACAAAGAAGCGGGGCCTTTGGCATTTGTTTTACCGGGTATGTAAAAGTTGTATAATATCCTTTGCCGTTCTTTGGTTGACATTGATAGAAAAACATGTTATGTTTTGGCGCATATAGACAAAATCAGATCGAAAATAAGAGAGGTGCGGGGAAGAAACATGTGGAAAATAAAGGAATGGTTCCTGCATTATAAGGAAGCGATCCGGGTCTCGCTTCTGGCGCTGTTCCGGTGGACGCTTCTGGCTGTGTGCACCGGCGTGCTGTGCGGCGGCATCGGAACGCTGTTCCATCTGGCAGTGGAATGGGTGACCGAGCAGCGCACGGAGCATGTCTGGCTGCTATGGCTTCTGCCTGCGGCGGGCATCGCCATCACGGCTCTGTATAAGGCGACGGGCTGTGTCGGCAAGGGCACCAACGATGTGCTGCGGGCCGTGCAGGACGGCAGCTCGGTGACGCCGTGGCTGGTCCCGGCCATCTTTCTGGGCACTGTGCTCACCCATCTGTGCGGCGGCTCGGCCGGCCGCGAGGGCGCAGCGCTGCAGATGGGCGGCAGCATCGGCTGGAATATCGGCCGGGTGCTGCACTTCAACAATCATGACTGCCGCACGGCTACCGTGTGCGGCATGGCGGCATTTTTTTCGGCGCTGTTCGGTACGCCGCTGACCGCGACCCTGTTTGCGATGATGGTGGTGGATGTGGGTCTGATGCTGACCGTGGCCTTCGTGCCGGGCTTTCTGGCGGCGCTCATTGCATACAGCATCTCGCTGAAGGCCGGCATTGCGCCCACACGTTTTGTGATGGAAGCGCCGCCGCTGGATGCCCGGACGGTGGTGCGCACCGCCGTGCTGGCCATGTGCTGCGCGGTGGTGGCGGTGATTTTCTGCCAGATGCTGCACTTTTTTGAGCATGAGATCCCCAAACTGCTGCCGAATCCGTGGGTGCGGGCTGCTGCAGGCGGTGCGGCTGTGGTGGCGCTGTCCTACCTGATGGGGGTGGGCCGCTATAACGGTGCCGGCATGGATGTCATTATGGATGCCGTTGAGCTGGAGCAGGCTCTGCCGTGGGACTTTGTGTGCAAAATGGTGCTTACGGTGCTGACCCTGAGCGTGGGCTTCAAGGGCGGCGAAGTGGTGCCGAGCTTTTACATCGGCGCAACGTTTGGCTGCGTGGTGGGGCCGCTGCTGGGGCTCCCGGCGGGCTTTTCTGCTGCAGTGGGTCTGGTGTGCGTGTTCTGCGGGGCGACCAATACGCTGGTGGCCTCCATTGTACTGGCGGCTGAACTGTTCAGCGGGGCCGGGTTTGAGCTGATGGCTCTGGCCTGCGGCCTGAGCTATATGTTCTCCGGCTATCACAGCCTGTACTCCAGTCAGGGGTTCCGCACCAGCAAGCTTTTTTCGGAATTCCTGCAGCCGAAGGAAGAAAAATGAAGAAAAAATTTCATGGCTGCGTCTCTTGATTTTTTCGGCGGGACGTGCTACAATCAGCGTAGTTTCATCCTGTAAAAGCGATGATGCGGACAAACTGAGTTCCCGTCTCCATGATGCAGAGAGGGCTGCCCCGCAAGGGTGCTGCAAGCAGCCTGTCATGTGCCGGAGCTCTACCACCGCAGAGCGCAGAGGAGAACCTCTGCCGGGTGCGCCCGTTACAGCACAGCGAGTGGCACGCAGAGGCGTGCAATTCGGGTGGAACCGTGGAACGTTTCTGATTTTTTCAGGCGCTTCATCCCGTGAGTAAGTGTGCGGGATGAAGCGTTTTTTTGTTTTACTTTATCTGTCAAAGGAGCAAACATTATGAAGATCATCTATAAGGACGGCCATGTGGACGAGTGCCCGCAGGACCAGGAACTGCACGTTATCCGCCACACCGCAGCCCACATCATGGCGCAGGCCATCAAGCGCCTGTATCCGCAGGCTGATTTCGCCTTCGGCCCCGCTACCGAGAACGGCTTCTACTACGACGTCGATCTGGGCGACCAGAAGCTCAGCGACGAGGATCTGGCAAACATCGAAAAAGAGATGCGCAAGATCGTCAAGGAGAACCTGCCCATCAAGCCCTTCATCCTGCCCCGCGCCGAGGCCGTGAAGCTGATGGAAGAGCGCAAGGAAAACTACAAGATCGAGCACATGGCGGATCTGGCCGACGAGACCGAGTTCAGCTTCTTCCAGCAGGGCGAGTACGTGGATATGTGCATCGGACCCCACCTGACCTACACCAAGGCACTGAAGGCCTTTAAGATCACCCAGCAGTCCGGCGCATACTGGAAGAACGACAAGGAAAACAAGATGCTCACCCGCATCAACGGCGTGGCCTTCCGCAATCAGGAAGAGCTGGATGCTTGGGAGAAGGAGCAGCAGGAGGCCCGTGAGCGCGATCACCGCAAGATCGGCAAGGAAATGGGCCTGTTCATGACCGACGATCTGGTTGGCCGCGGCCTGCCCATGTTCCTGCCCGCAGGCTACACCGTCTGGCAGGAGCTGGAGAACTATATCAAGGAGAAGGAGCGTGCACGCGGCTACCTGCACGTTATGACTCCCTGCATCGGCACTGTGAACCTGTATAAGACCTCCGGTCACTGGGATCACTACCGTGAGAACATGTTCCCCGCCATGGAGATGGAGGGCGAGAGCTATGTTCTGCGCCCGATGAACTGCCCCCACCACATGATGATCTACGCAAATCGTCCCCATTCTTACCGTGACCTGCCCATGCGCATCGGCGAGATCGCCCACGATTTCCGTTACGAGTCCTCCGGCACCCTGAAGGGCATCGAGCGCGGCCGTCACTTCTGCCAGAACGACGCCCACCTGTTCTGCACCCCGGAGCAGATCAAGAGCGAGGTCGCAAACGTGTGCGACCTGATCTTTGAGGTGTACAAGGACTTCAACATCACCGATTACCGCTGCGTGCTGAGCCTGCGTGATCCTGCCGATAAGAAGAAGTACCACGACGATGATGCCATGTGGAACCATGCAGAGCAGGCCCTGCGCGAAGTGCTGACCGAGCTGGGCATCCACTTCACCGAGGAGATCGGCGAGGCTGCCTTCTACGGCCCCAAGCTGGACGTGAACGTCAAGCCCGCCGTGGGTGCCGAGTACACCCTGTCCACCTGCCAGCTGGACTTCTGCCTGCCCGCAAAGTTCCACCTGACCTACGTGGACAAGGACGGCACCGAAAAGACCCCCGTGGTGCTGCACCGCGCCATCCTGGGCTCTCTGGACCGCTTCATGGCTTACCTGATCGAAGAGACCAAGGGCAAGTTCCCCACCTGGCTGGCTCCCACGCAGGTCAAGGTGCTGCCCGTCTCCGAAAAGACGCTGGATTACGCCGAGGGCGTGACCGAAAAGCTGGTGGAAGCCGGTGTCCGTGTTGTGCTGGACGACGACAACCAGAAGATCGGCTACAAGATCCGCGAGGCACAGCAGGTGGACCGTGTGCCTTATATGCTGGTTCTGGGTGCCAAGGAAGCCGAGGCAGGCAACATCTCGGTGCGTGACCGCAAGGGCGAGACCACCACGATGGAGCTGGATGCATTCATCGCAAAGGTGACTGCCGAGATCCGCAACCGCAGCCTGTAAGCAGACACTGCAAAACACAAAGCGCCGCTTTCCCGGCAGGGGAGAGCGGCGCTTTTTTGCTGCAGCGAAACGCCAAAGGCCGCTGCTCAAATGGAAACAGCGGCCTTTGGCGTTGGATGCTTTATAAAAAGGAAATCAGGCATTTTCCTTCTGGACGCTCTTGACGGCCAGAGCCTTGGCGGGCTTCATCAGCAGCACGCACACGCCGTTGAAGAGAACGGAACCCACGATGAAGGTGATGAAGAACTGGGGCAGGTGGGTGGCCAGAGCGGTGGTGTCGATGCAGGCCACGGTCAGGTAGGCAAAGCCCACGTTGTTCAGCACCTTGGGTGCGTAGGGGTGCAGGATGATGAGGATGAACAGCACCACGGCCAGCGGCAGGATAAAGCCGAAGAAATCGCCCAGAATGGGGGTCAGGGCACTGATGGACAGCAGCGCCGCCACGGTGAACACCAGACCCACAAGGCCGCCCAGCTCCACGGTGACAAGGCGATCCTTCACATCGCCCTCCAGCGTGAACATCATGATATTGCTCAGGAAGATCAGCCAGCTGTACTCCATGCCGGTCACATGGATGATGGCGTTGGCGATCAGGATCCACACCAGCAGCATCAGGCGGAAATACAGCAGAAAGCGCTTGGTAACGGCTTCATTCATGATAAAATACCTCTTTCTTGATCATATTGGAAAGCTTTGCTTTCACTAAAGGACACTTTTTGACATGTAAAACCTGCATTGATGCCGCCATTATACAATATTCACATGGCAAAAACAATACTTTTGCAAGAATAAATTGCATATTTTGGAAATTTTAACTTGCGGAACGAAGGGACGATTGAAAAATGGCAGAGCGAGGCGGAGCCATTTCAAATTGTTTTTCTGTCCAAAATGGAGTATAATGAGACAATAAATATTCTGCCGCGGCTGCGGCTCAGATACGGGAGGAACCTTATATGAACAAACCGGTACTGGTGGTCATGGCGGCTGGCATGGGCAGCCGCTACGGCGGCATGAAACAGATCGACCCGGTGGGGCCGAACGGTCAGGTGATCGTGGATTATTCCCTTTACGATGCCCGCCGCGCAGGCTTTGAGACGGTGATCTTTGTTATCAAGCATGAGATCGAGGATGCTTTCAAGGCAGCCATCGGCGAGCGTGTATCCAAGGCCATGAACGTGAAATACGCCTTCCAGCAGCTGGATGAGCTGCCCGCAGGCTTTGCCGTGCCGGAGGGCCGTGTCAAGCCCTGGGGCACCTGCCACGCCGTTCTGGCGGCAAAGGACCTCATCGACGGCCCGTTTGCAGTCATCAATGCCGATGATTATTACGGCCCGGAGGCCTTCCGGGTGATGTATGATTACCTGTCCACCCACGAGGACGGCAGCTATTACGACTACTGCATGGTAAGCTATCTGCTCCGGAACACTGTCTCCGAGAACGGCAGCGTGGCCCGCGGCGTGTGCGTAACCGACCCCGACGGCACCCTGCACAGTGTGACCGAACGCACCCGCATTGAAACGTACGAAAACGGCGTACACTTCACCGAGGACGGCGGCGCAAGCTGGACCGATCTGCCCGGCGATACCCCGGTGAGCATGAACCTGTGGGGCTTTGGCAAAAGCTTTCTGGACGAAGCCGAGCAGCGCTTTGCGGGCTGGCTGACCGAAAATCTGCCTAAAAACCCGCTCAAGTGTGAGTATTTCCTGCCGCTGGTGGTCACGGAGCTGATCGAAGAGGGCAAGGCAAAAATTCAGGTGCTGCGCAGCACGGATAAATGGTACGGCGTTACCTACCGTGAGGACAAGCCGCTGGTGGTGGAAGCCATCGCCCGCAAAACGGCAGAGGGCCAGTACCCGGAAAATCTGTGGGCCTGACCATTTAAAATGCCCTCCGCTTGGCTCTGGGCACCCGGCACAACTTTTCTGTAAAAACAAAAATCGGAAACGACCGCAGTCGTTTCCGATTTTTTTAACGTTTAATCACTTATTTTGTCTGGGGAGGGGTAAGGGATGCCCCTTCATCCGAGAAGATCCAGAGCGTTTCATCGATATGAG
>CABQER010000047.1 GCA_902463235.1 uncultured Faecalibacterium sp.
GATGTGCGCCGAGTACGCCGTCAAGACCGCCGGCAACAATCAGGCTGCGGTGTTCGCCGCCATGGATGACCCGTATCTGCAGGCCCGCAGCGCCGATGTGCTGGACATTGCGCAGGCCATGCTGGACATTCTGCAGGGGGTGGACAACGCCAGCCTGCAGGGCACCGAGCCCAGCATTCTGGTCGCGGAGGATCTGGCCCCGTCTGAGACCGTCCGCATGGATAAGAGCCTGCTGCTGGGCTTTATCACCCGTGAGGGCAGCTCCAACAGCCACACCGCCATTCTGGCCCGCAGCATGAACATCCCTGCCCTGATCCAGTGCAAGGATATTCAGGACGACTGGGACGGCAAGATGGCGGTCATCGATGGCTACAACGCCTGCGTTTACGTTGACCCCACCCCCGACCTGCTCAAGAGCCTGAAGAAGCGCCAGCAGGAAGATCAGAAGAAGCAGGCCCTGCTGCAGGAGCTGAAGGGCAAGCCCAACACCACGCTGGACGGCAAGACCATCAATGTCTTTGCCAACATCGGCGGCATGAGCGATGTGGGTGCTGTGCAGCAGAACGATGCCGGCGGTGTAGGCCTGTTCCGCACCGAGTTCGTCTACCTGAACTGCAAGGACTTCCCCACCGAGGACTACCAGTTCGAGGCCTACAAGCAGGTGGTGGAGAGTCTGGCTCCCCGCAAGGTGGTCGTCCGTACCTGTGACATCGGTGCCGATAAGACCGTCGATTACATGAAGCTGGATCACGAGGATAACCCCGCTCTGGGCTACCGCGCCATCCGCATCTGCCTGACCCGCAGGGACTTCTTCAAGACCCAGCTGCGCGCTCTGCTGCGTGCTTCTGCCTACGGCAACATGAGCATCATGTTCCCCATGATCACCAGCCTGCGGGAGCTGCAGGATGCCAAGGCTGTTCTGGAAGAGTGCCGTGCAGAACTGACCGCCGAGGGCGTGAAGATGGGCCAGAACATCGAGGTGGGCACCATGATCGAGACCCCCGCCGCTGTGCTGATTGCGGACGAGCTGGCTGCCGAGTGCGACTTCTTCTCCATCGGCACCAACGACCTGACCCAGTACACCTGTGCACTGGACCGCCAGAACGCAAAGCTGGAGCCCTTCTTCAACCCCCACCACCCCGCCGTGCTGCGCGCCATCAAGATGACCATTGAAGCCGGTCACCGCCACGGCATCTGGGTAGGCATCTGCGGCGAGCTGGGCGCCGACACCGCCCTGACCGAGACCTTCCTGCGCATGGGCGTGGACGAGCTGTCCATGAACGCCAAGAGCATCCTGCCGGTGCGCAAGATCATCCGCAGCGTGGACCTGAGCAAGCCTTCTGAGAAGTAATTCATCCGAGAATCCCGGTTTACCGTTCCCATAAAGCTCCCCGGCAGGGCATCCCGCTCTGCCGGGGTCTTTCTATACCGGGCAAAAGTTTTCGGAAAATACTTTAAAACGATAAAGCGAAATGCTATACTATAAGCGATGACAGGGTATGCAGGTGTCCAGCGCTGCCCATGGAGGACCGTTATGACTCAGTTTTTGATCCGTCTTTTCATCCGCCAGCCCGACCATGCGCAGGACCCTAAGGTGCGCGCCGCCTACGGCAACCTTGCCTGCTGGGTGGGCGTGGCATGCAACCTGCTGCTGTGTCTGGGCAAGCTGACCGTGGGCACTCTGTTCGGCTCCATTGCCATCATGGCAGATGCCTTGAACAACCTGTCGGATGCCTCGTCCAACGTGGTCAGTCTGGTGGGCTTCAAGCTGGCCGGCAAGGCCCCGGACGCAGAGCATCCCTTCGGCCATGCCCGGTATGAATATCTGGCGGGGCTGGTAGTCAGCGTGACCATTCTCGGCATCGGCTTTTCGCTGCTGAAGGAATCTGTGGTCAAGGTGCTGCACCCCACCCCGGTGATGTTCAGCTGGCTCACGGTGGCAGTGCTGATCGCATCCATCCTCGTCAAGCTGTGGATGAGCGGCTTCAACCGCACCATCGGGCGCATCATCGGCTCCGAGACCCTCATTGCCACTGCTGCGGACAGCCGCAACGATGTGCTGAGCACCGGCGCGGTGCTCATTGCTGCAGTGCTGTGCCGCGTGACCGGCTGGGATGTGCTGGATGGCCTGATGGGTGTAGGCGTGGCGGCGTTCATCTTGATCTCCGGCTGGGGTCTTGTGATGGATACGCTCAGCCCGCTGCTGGGCGAAAGCCCCAGCGAGGATCTGGTGGACCACATCGAGCAGAAGGTGCTCTCTTATCCCGGCGTGCTGGGAATGCACGATTTGATGGTGCACGACTACGGCCCGGGACACCAGTTCGCCTCCCTGCATGTGGAACTGCCTGCCGAGCAGGACCCGCTGGAGGCACACGACCTGATCGACAACATTGAACGGGATTTTCTAAAGAATGACCGGCTTTTGGTTACCATCCACTACGACCCCATCGTTACCTCGGATGCTGCCGTGGGCGTGCTGCGCGCCCGCCTGACCGAAAAGCTGCGCCAGCTCGACCCGGCCCTTTCGCTGCACGATCTGCGCATCGTGCCGGGCAGGACCCACACCAACGTGCTGTTCGATCTGGTGCTGCCGGCAGGCTATGCAGGGGATAAGGTGGAGCTGCTGACTCAGCTGGAACAGTTCATCAAGGAACAGGATACAGCCTACAGCTGCATCATCAAGGTGGAGCAGAGCTATACGGCTGCCCACAAATAAACTCTCGGGGGAAAGTATTATGCTGAACGAGACTTATCGCGCGATGCTCGGCAATAAGAGCGTCATCCGCGAGACCTTCATGTACGGCAAGCAGCGTGCTGCCGAGATCGGATATGAGAACGTGTTCGATTACTCGCTGGGCAACCCCAGCGTGCCCTGCCCGCAGGAGTTCACTGCCGCCATGCAGGATCTGCTGACCAACGAAGAGCCGGTAAACCTGCACGGCTACTGCCCCAGTCAGGGTGACCCGGGCTTCCGCACCGATGTGGCAGCGCACCTGACAAAGACCTTTGGCCTGCCCTATGAGCAGAAGCACATCTTCCCCACCACCGGTGCGGCGGGTGCCATTGCCCATGCCATCCGTGCGGTCACGCAGCCCGGCGACGAGGTGCTCACCTTTGCGCCCTACTTCCCGGAGTACGGCCCCTATGTGGCGGGCACCGGGGCAGTCCTCAAGGTAGTGCCGCCGCAGGCACCGACCTTCCAGCCCAATCTGGACGCATTCGAGCAGATGATCGGCGAAAAGACCACCTGTGTGCTCATCAACACCCCCAACAACCCCACCGGCGTGGTCTACTCTGCCGGGACGCTCACCCGCATGGCAGAGATCCTGACCGAGAAGAGCAAGGCGTTCGGCCACAACATCTTCCTCGTCAGCGATGAGCCCTACCGGGATATCGCATTCGACGGCAAAAAGGTGCCCTACCCGGCGGCGTTCTACCCCCACACTCTCACCTGCTTCTCCTACTCCAAGAGCCTGAGCCTGCCCGGCGAGCGCCTTGGCTATGTGGCGGTGCGTCCGGGCTGTGAAGGCGAGGATGTGCTGGTGGACATGATGGCCCAGATCTCCCGCTTCACCGGCCACAACTGCCCGCCCAGCATCATCCAGCGGGCCGTAAGCCGCTGTCAGGATGTGACCAGTGATCTGAGTGTGTATGAGACCAACATGAACCTGCTGTACGATAAGCTCACCGCGCTGGGCTTTGAGGTGGAGCGCCCCGGCGGTACCTTCTACATCTTCCCCAAGGCTCTGGAAGAGGATGCCAACGCTTTCTGCATGAAGGCCCGGGAGTTTGACCTGCTGCTGGTGCCCAGCGACAGCTTCGGCGTCAAGGGCTATGTGCGCCTTGCCTACTGCATCGATACCGAAAAGGTCAAGCGCAGCCTGCTGGCCCTTGAAAAGCTGGCAGCCGCTTACCGCAAATAAACATTCTGCCGAACTGCCCGCGCGGCATCTGGCAGTGCAGCGCGGCTGGAGAAACGATCCAAAGAGAGGAAAGGGAACCCTGCTATGGAAAAGATCAAAATGACCACGCCCCTCGTCGAGATGGACGGCGACGAAATGACCCGCATTCTGTGGAAGATGATCAAGGACGAACTGATCCTTCCGTTTGTGGACCTCAAGACCGAATATTACGATCTGGGCCTGCCCAACCGCGACGCTACCGCCGACAAGGTGACCATGGATGCCGCCCTTGCCAACAAGAAGTACGGCGTTTCGGTCAAGTGCGCCACCATCACTCCCAATGCCCAGCGCATGGACGAGTATAAGCTGCATGAGATGTGGAAAAGCCCCAACGGCACCATCCGCGCGGTGCTGGACGGCACCGTGTTCCGCGCACCCATCATGATCGACAGCATCAAGCCGGTGGTCAAAAACTGGAAAAAGCCCATCACCATTGCCCGCCACGCCTACGGCGATGTGTACAAGTGCACTGAGCTCCGCATCCCGGGTGCAGGCAAGGCTGAACTGGTGTTCACCGGTGCCGATGGCTCTGAGCAGCGCGCCACCGTCTTTGACTTTGAGGGCGCTGGCGTTCTGCAGGGCCAGTACAACAAGGATGATTCCATCCGCAGCTTTGCCCGCAGCTGCTTCAACTACGCACTGGATGTGAAGCAGGATCTGTGGTTCGGCGCAAAGGATACCATCTCCAAGAAGTATGACCACACCTTCAAGGATATCTTCCAGGAGGTGTACGATGCCGAGTATAAGGCAAAGTTCGAGGCCGCAGGCATCACCTACTTCTACAGCCTCATTGACGATATCGTTGCCCGCGTCATTCGCAGCGAGGGCGGCTTTGTCTGGGCCTGCAAGAACTACGACGGTGACGTGATGAGCGATATGGTCTCCACTGCCTTTGGCTCTCTGGCTATGATGACCAGCGTGCTGGTCAGCCCGGACGGCAAATACGAGTTCGAGGCCGCCCACGGCACCGTCACCCGCCATTACTACAAGTACCTGAAGGGCGAAAAGACCTCCACTAACCCCATGGCTACCATCTTTGCGTGGTCTGGCGCGTTTAAGAAGCGCGGTGAACTGGACGGCCTGCCGGAGCTGGTGAAGTTTGGCGAGGCACTGGAAGCCGCCAGCCTGCAGACCCTGAACGACGGCATCATGACGAAAGACCTGTGCGGTCTGGCTGAGGGCATCACCCCCACCGCTGTGGACAGCGAGGGCTTTATCAAGGCCATCCGCACCCGTCTGGAAGCCAAGCTGGCATAATCATCTCTTTGTGACATAAAAAGAAAGACCGGAACTGTAAGTGCGACCTACAGCTCCGGTCTTTTTCGTTAAAATG
Source organism: uncultured Faecalibacterium sp. (assembly GCA_902463235.1). Taxonomy (GTDB): domain Bacteria; phylum Bacillota; class Clostridia; order Oscillospirales; family Ruminococcaceae; genus Faecalibacterium. Next base: position 5,296 of record CABQER010000047.1, read on the forward strand.
ATGCGAACGAGCCTTGAATGTACCCGACAAAGAATGCAATAAATGTGCTGATGAGAATGCAGCCAAGCCACAAAAGGTCTGCGAGAAGCCGTTTGCCGGTCAACTGCTGGATGGTCTTTGAATAATCCAAAGCAAACCACAGCATGGCAGCAGAAAACAGAATGGAACTCCAATGAAGCCGAAAAGACAGCACCATGCTGAGAAGCACATAATTGATAAGCGTGTAAAAAATACTTCGCAAAAGAAGTTCTGGGAGAGCAGAATACTTCTTTTTCATAAAAGCTCCTTTCTGGATTTATAAATGCAGTGCATCCAATACTTCGTTTACGACCTCCAACGATACCTGCCCCGGTGCACTGGCCTGCCCGGGATTGGCAAAGGTCATGGCGGAGCCAAGGGCTTCGCCGGAAAGGCGGCTCACCGCGCCCAGAGCTCCCATGCTCATGGTAATGATGGGAGTCTCCGGATGCCGGTCGGCCATTTCAGCGGTGGCAGCCAGAAGCTCCAGCACATCGGCACGGCTCTGGGGCATCACAGCCAGTTTGGGCAGATCAGCCCCGGCCTGCTGCATGGCAACCATGCGGCTCACCAGTTCGGCGCGCAGCGGCGTTTTATGGAAGTCGTGGCTGGAACACACCACTGCAGCCCCGGCGGTGTGGGCTTCTTCGATCAGCGCGGGAAGCTCTGCGCCCGCAGTGAAAAATTCAATGTCGATCAGATCGGCGCAGTCGGTGGCAAGAACGGTGCGGATAAAATGAAGATACTCTTTGTGGGCCAGAGCGACTTTACCGCCTTCGGATTTTGTGCGGAAGGTGAAAAGAAGCAGCTGATCCTTCAAGGCAACACGGAGCTTCGCGGCGCAGTGCACGATAGCCGGAAGGTTTTTTGCACCTTCAAAGCAATCGATACGCCATTCCACACAATCGGCGCGCAATGTTGAAAACTCGGCAGCTTTTTTCAGAATGGCAGTTTCCGTGGGCTCTACAATAGGAATAATAACTTTGGGGCGGCCCTCGCCGATGCAGCAGCCGCGGATGTTGACACAGGACATGGCGCTTCTCCTTTATGTAATAAGTATAGCTACCTTATACAGGATACGGGGATGACTCCATAATACGTTCTGTCTGCAGCCTTGTCAAGAAAAAGGCACGTCCTGTAACGGGTGAAAAACAGGAAGAATCTTTGCGCTGCAAAGAAATTGGAAAAAATCTGTCAAAAAGTGTTGACAAGGAGGCAGGGGTGTGGTATTATACTTGAGCGCCAAGCGCTGAGGCAAAAGAATGACTTCCAA
>CABQER010000048.1 GCA_902463235.1 uncultured Faecalibacterium sp.
CGGAGATGCTTGCCATCCTGCGCCAGCAGCACTACAACACCATGCTGACCCACGACTTCCCGCAGTATTACCTCGACTGCGAGGAGACCGGAGCGCCGGAGCTGATCTGGGTGGCCAGCAAGAGCGGCAGCATGAACGCCTGCCGCAACGACGGCGGCATCGTCCACACCCCCTACGGCGAGTATGTCATCGTGCTGATGAACAAGGATTTTCACGATATCATCGAGTACAATGAACACCCCGCCATGGTGTACGGTGCCCGCGTCTCGCGGATGATCCTGGATCAGGTACTGGCCTGTGAGGGCCGACTGTCCCTGTCCTGAGACGCACGTTCTCCCAAAGAACAAAATTGGAAAAATAAAAGGAATTATAACAATGGGTATCACACTCTCGCCATGGATGATGGCGTTTCTCATTCTGATGACGGGCTTTGCAGGCTTTGTGGATTCGGCAGCCGGAGGCGGCGGTCTTATCAGCCTGCCGGCCTATCTGTTTGCCGGGCTGCCGCCCCACTACACCTATGCTACCAACAAATTCAGCGCCGCCTGCGGCACCACTTTTGCCACAGCCAACTTTTTCAAAAACGGTGCAATGAACCTGAAGGTGGGCATCCTTGCAGCCATTGGCAGCTTTGCGGGCAGTGCACTGGGGGCGCATATCGTGCTGCTGCTCAGCGATGAACTGCTGCGCACCATGATGTTCCTCATCCTGCCAGTGGCGGCGGTGGTCATTTTGTGGCAGCGCGACCTGCCGGACCAGAACCGGGACGACGGCACCCTGAACCTGAAAAAGATCCTGCTGGCGCTGGGCATCGGCTTGGGCATCGGCCTGTACGACGGCATCGTGGGCCCGGGCACCGGCACCTTTGCCATCATTGCCTTTACCACCCTGATGGGCTTTGACCTGCGCACCGCCAACGGCAACGGCAAGGTGCTGAATCTTGCCAGCAACTACGCCAGCCTGTTCACCTATCTGATGAACGGTCTGGTGGTGTTCCACATCGGCATCCCCTGCGCCGTCAGCAACATTCTGGGCAACATGCTGGGGTCCCATTTCGCCCTGAAAAAGGGTGCGCGCTTCATCCGTCCTATGATGCTGGTGGTGCTGGTGCTGCTGCTGGGCAAGCTCATCTCGGACGCAGTGCTGTGAGCGCCGGGCGCGCCAGAGGCTCCCTCTCCGAGGGAGCTGGCAAAACCGTCAGGTTTTGACTGAGGGAGTTTGCGCCCGTTTCCCGCTGCAAAAAATAAGCCGGGCAGCCCGCAGGCTGCCCGACTTTGCTCGGATGATCTTTTTTCGGTGGTCGCTTATTCCAGCACCAGCCTTTTGTCAAAGAATGCCAGACCAAATGCACCGGGGCCTGCGTGGGTGCCGATGACGCAGCCGATCTGGCGCACCAGCGGTTCGCCTATGTGCAGATTTTCACGGAAGTAGTTCTCGATGGGCTGCACTTCCCGCAGGCTGGAAGAATAACCGGCAACAGCGGCAAAGTCCGGGCTGATGCCGCCCAGCTCTTCGATCTTCTTGAACAGGGCCACATAGGCACCGGGCAGGCCGCGGGCTTTACCGGCCATGGCTACCTTACCGTCCTTGATGGTGATGAGGGGCTTGATGCCCAGCATCCCGCCCGCGACGGCCACAGCGGCAGGCAGACGGCCGCCCTTGCGCAGATACTTCAGATCGTCGATTGCGGCAACCAGATGCAGGTGCTCCTTGGCGTGCTCCAGATCGGTGGCGATCTGCACCAGCGTCTTGCCTGCGTCACGCAGCTGCACGGCCAGACGCACCAGCAGCGATTCGCCCAGACACACGGTGGCACTGTCCACAAACAGCACGTTGTCTACATTGGCGAGGTCTGCGGCCAGCTTTGCGCACTGCCATGTGCCGGACAGCTCGTGGGACAGGAAGATGCCCAGCACTTCGTCCCCGGCGGCAGCGGCTTCCAGATAGAATTTCTCGAACAGCTCCGGGCTGGGCTGGCTGGTGGTGGGCAGCTTGCGGCAGCTGGCCAGATGGGCATAGTACTCGGTGGGGGTCATGTCGATGCCATCCCGCAGGATGCTGCCATCCTCCAGCGTCACGTTCAGAGGGATCACGGTCACGCCCAGCTGCTCGGCTTCGGCGGGCAGGATGTCGGACGCAGAATCGGTGAGAATACGGATCATAAAATACCTCCGGATTTCCGGTAAAAACAAATTCAAGTCATGTTTCCCGACGCTTTGCAACAAAACGTCGGGAAACATTATACCAGAATCCACAGGGAAAAGTCAATTGCCTGAGCGAAAATTGCTTCGTCCCAGCGCAAAATACTTGCATAAAAGCCGCTGCTTATGATAAGATAGGCGCTGAGAACCGCACGGCAGGGAGGGCAGGCCATGGAGCAAAAGGCAAAAACAAGGGCGCTGCTGGCTGCGTTCGGCTGCGCACTGACCTACCTGCTGGCAGGCAAAGTGCTGGCATTTCTGCCTGCCCCGGCGTGGGATGTGCGGGCGCTGAGTTTTGTGCACCACTGCATCGCTGCACCTGTCGTGGAGGAACTGGTGTTCCGCGGGGCCATCCAGCAGCTGGCGCAGCCCTTGGGCAGATGGCAGGCCGCGACGCTGCAGGCGGTACTGTTTGCGGTGCAGCACGGCACCCCGGCGGGCATGGCGTGGGCGCTTGGCTGCGGCCTTGTGCTGGGCGCACTTCGTGAACGCACCGGCAGGGTATGGCCGGGGATGCTTTTGCATACATTGAATAATCTGCTGGTTTTTGCAGCAGGATAAAGGGGAACCTATGACCGATTCTGAACTGATGGGCCTTGCGCTGGAAGAAGCCCGCAAGGCGGCTGCACTGGGCGAGGTGCCGGTAGGGGCCGTGGTGGCCCGCAACGGCGAGGTGGTAGCTGCCGCCCACAACACCCGCGAGACCGAAAAAAACGCACTGCATCATGCAGAGCTGCTGGCCATTGATGCCGCCTGCAAAAAGCTGGGCGGCTGGCGGCTGTGGGAGTGCGAGCTGTTCGTCACGCTGGAGCCGTGCCCCATGTGCGCCGGGGCCATCATCAACAGCCGCATCCGGCGGGTGGTATACGGCGCGGCAGACACCAAGGCGGGCTGCTGCGGCAGTGTGACCGACCTGTTTGCAATGCCCTTCAACCACCACCCGGTGGTGGAGCAGGGGCTGCGCGCAGAGGAAGCACAGGAGCTGCTGCAGGCGTTTTTCAAGGATCTGCGGGCACGGCTTGCGGCCCGGCCGAAGTGGAAACCGCCTGTATGACCGGCATGGAATATGAAGAAACCGTAAAAAAGTGGAAGCTGCGTGAAAAAGTAGGCGGCTTCCACTTTCTTTTTTCGGCAAATTGTGCTATATTATTTAATGGTGTTTTGTCGAAACCCATCTTATGCAGCTGTCTGCCGCGCCGAGCACCGGACTTTGACCGGATAAGAAATGGACGCTGAACGGACGGCGATGGGCCGCACAGACATCTCCTGCACGGCATACCTTTGCAGTGCAGAGATCACGACAGGAGGACTATACTCTTGTACGAAGATGAATTTGAACTGACGTTCAATCTGTCGGGTGAGGAGCCGCAGCCGGAACAGGCTGCACAGGAGCCGCCCGTACCGCCAAAGCCAAAGGCGGCAGCACCCGTGGTGGACGAACCCACCCGGGTGATGGTGCTGGAAAAGCCCCAGCCTGCGCCGCAGCCGGAAATGCCGGAGCCTGTGCAGGAAGAGCCGGAGAAAACACCGGCACCTACCGTGCAGGCAGCAGCCAATGGCCGCTGTGTGCTGATCTCCGGCGGCGACCGCGGCATTGGTGCCGCTGCGGCCCGGGCGTTCTATGCGGCGGGCTACCGCGTGGCGGTGCTGTACCACAGCAATGCCAAAGCCGCTGCAGAGCTGGAAAAACAGCTGCCCGGCATCACCGCCGTGCAGTGCGATGTGGCGTCCCGCGCCAGCTGCGAGCTTGCGTTCCGCACCGCAGAACAGGCACTGGGCCGTGTGGATGTGCTGGTGAGCAATGCGGGCATCGCCCAGCAGAAGCTGTTCACCGACATCACCCCGGAAGAGTGGCAGCATATGCTGGACGTGAACCTGACCGGTGCGTTCCACCTGTGTCAGCTGGCGTTGCCGGGTATGATCCGCCGCAAGGCCGGACGCATCCTGACCGTGAGCAGCATGTGGGGCCAGACCGGCGGCAGCTGCGAGGTGCATTACTCTGCAGCAAAGGCAGGCCTGATCGGCCTGACCAAGGCTTTGGCCAAAGAAGAAGGCCCAAGCGGCATCACAGTGAACTGTGTTGCGCCCGGGGTCATTGATACCGATATGATGGCAGCATTCACCGCCGAGGATAAGGCCGCGCTGGCCGAAGAGACCCCTGTGGGCCGTCTTGGCAGCGCAGACGAAGTGGCGCAGCTGCTGGTGTTCCTTGCCGGCGAGGGTGCGGGCTACATCACCGGTCAGGTGTTCGGCGTGAACGGAGGACTTGTGATCTGATGCGCAGGAACACTTTATTACAGGATTTCCCCCGGCGGGAGCATCCCCGGAGCAAGAAGGAGAGAGCAAAATGGGCATGACTTTAAAGGAACTGTTGACGAAAGGCGAAGGCACCATTTCGGCCAAGGAGGCCAAGGCGCTGGCTGCACAGTGCAGAATGGATGAGGAAACGCTCTACACCCTTCTGGAAGAACGCGGCATCAAGGTTCTGGAAGAGGATGCAGAGCCTACGCTGGATGTGGACAGCATCATGGCCGAGGTCGAGAATGCCGAGAACAACAACGATGATATGGGCATCAGCGAGGACGAGGAAGAGCAGAGCGAGGAGAACCCTGCAGACCTGAAGGCTGCCATGGACGAACTGCTGGACGACCCCGTTAAGAACTACCTCAAGCAGATCGGCCAGATCCCGCTGCTGAGCGCGGAGCAGGAGGTGGAGCTGAGCCGCCGTATCCATGCCGGTGCCGAGGCGGCGCACATCCTGCAGGCCGACCGCCAGAAGTACGGCGGGCCGGAGTACATCAAAAAGAACAGCGCCCGCTTCTCGTTTGAAGAGGATGAGAACAGCCGCAGCTATACCGAAGATCTGGACGAGGAGGGCAACGAGAAGCCCAGCGAGGATGCCGAGGAAAAGGCTGCCGAAGAGGAAGCTATGGAGGCTGTGGAGAACGGCCCCCTGAGCGACGAAAAGCGCGCTGAGCTGCTCAAGACCCGCCGCGATGGCCTGAACGCCCGCCGCAGCCTGAGCGAAGCGAACCTGCGTCTGGTGGTGTCCATTGCAAAAAAGCATGTGGGCCACAATCTGGCATTCCTGGATCTGATCCAGGAGGGCAACATCGGCCTGATCAAGGCTGCCGAGAAGTTCGACTGTGACCGCGGCTTCCGCTTCTCTACCTATGCAACCTGGTGGATCCGTCAGGCCATCACCCGTGCCATTGCGGATCAGGCCCGCACCATCCGCATTCCGGTGCACATGGTGGAGACCATCAACCGGATGCGTCAGGCCACCAACCAGCTGGTGTACCAGAACGGCCACGAGCCGACCCCGGAAGAGCTGGCAAAGGCCATGGATATGAGCGTGGAGCGTGTGCGCGAGATCCAGCGCATGGCACAGGAGCCGGCAAGTCTGGAAAGCCCCGTGGGTGAGGAAGAGGATTCCTCTCTGGGCGATTTCGTCGCAGACGAAAACGCCGAAGCCCCCGGCAAGGCCGCAGACCGCGCCATGGTGGCACAGCAGATCAATCTGGCTCTCAAGAGCCTGACCCCTCGTGAAGAGAAGGTCATCCGCCTGCGCTTTGGTCTGGACGATGGCCGTCCCCGTACGCTGGAAGAGGTTGGCCGTGACTTTGGCGTTACCCGTGAGCGTGTGCGCCAGATCGAGGCAAAGGCGATCCGCAAGCTGCACAGCCGCAAGTGCCTGTCCCTGCTGAACGGCCTGATCGAGTGATAAAGTAAGACTCCTTCAGTCATCGCTGCGCGATGCCAGCTCCCTCAGAGAGGGAGCCCTTGGCAAAACCGGAAAGTTGTCCGTACTGCCAAAGGCCCCATCTCCGAGGGGGCTGTCTGCGTAAGCAGACTGGGGGAGTTTTTTCGTAAAAAACGACTTTTTTGCAAAAATCCAGATTTTTTTGCAAAAACCTCTTGCCAAACGGTGGAAACTGTGGTATTATAATTGAGCTGTGATTGCGCTGCTATAGCTCAGTTGGTAGAGCGCATCCTTGGTAAGGATGAGGTCTCCAGTTCGAATCTGGATAGCAGCTCCAGCTCAGATGCCCTGAAGTCGAAAGATTTCGGGGCGTTTTTCTTTTGTAGATCGTTTCTGCTGTGCGGGTCCGGAACAGGGCAGAGCGGGCTTTGAACGGCTCTTTCAGGCTTTTTTGCGTTTTTCGTAAATTCATGCTTGACAAGCGGACGCTTTTTCGATATAATAAAGCACGTTCCGGCGGTAAGCGCCGCGCGAAACTTGAGCGATCATGGCCCGGTAGCTCAGTTGGTTAGAGCACCAGCCTGTC
>CABQER010000049.1 GCA_902463235.1 uncultured Faecalibacterium sp.
TCTTTGATATGGACGGCACCCTGACCGACAGCATGACCGTGGTGTGGGAGGGTGCCCCCGACGCACTGCTGCGCCGCTATGGCCGCACCCCGCGGGGGGATCTGCGCGCCACACTGCTGAACATGGGAATGCAGGAGGGCGCACAGTATCTGATCCGGGAGTACGGCCTGCCGCTGACCGAGGAAAGCTATTTTTCCGTGATGCGCGAGGTGATCGCCGAATTGTACGAGACCGTGGAGCTGAAACCCGGCGTGCGCACGATGCTGGCAAAGCTGCAGGCCGAGGGCGCACGCATGTGCATCTGCTCCAACACCTGGGCCGAACAGTGCCGCACCGTGCTTACCCGGCTTGGCATCGCGCAGTATTTCTCCTTCATCGTGGAAGCGCAGGGCGTGCTGCACAAAAGCCGCCCGGAGGTGTTCTTTGAGTGCATGAGCCGTCTGGGCGGTGCAGACCCCGCCGCCTGCGCCGTGTGCGAGGATGCCGTATACGCCGCCGCCACCGCCCACAAGGCCGGGTATTACGTCATTGGCATTGCAGACCGCACCTCTGCCGCCGACGAGCCGGAGATGCGCCGCATCTGCAGCCAGTTCGTGCCCCGGTGGGATGCGCTGGACTGGACACGTGTGTAAGAAAAAAGGGCCGCAGCGTGCGGTTCTTTTCTTTATCTGATCCTTCTTTGCTCTTGCATTTTGTGCGCAAGAAGAGTATGATATTATAAATAGGACTGCCCCAAGGGGGAAGTGTCCTCATTTGTGAGTATACACTCTGTGATTTTTAATATAAAGGTATAATATCCGTAAAGAGGAGACCTTCCGTCATGAACAACCCACTCGTCAGCATTATCGTGCCTGTGTACAACGTGCAGAATAGTGTTGCCCGCTGTCTGGAGAGCATTTGTGCCCAGACATGGAAGGATATCGAGGTCATTCTGGTCAACGACGGGTCCCGGGACGAAAGCTTTTCCATCTGTGAGCAATTCCGTGAAAAGGACCCCCGCATCGTTCTGGTAGACAAATCCAATTCCGGTGTGTCGGAGACCCGCAACTGCGGCATGTCCCTTGCAAAGGGCAAGTATGTGCAGTTTGTGGACAGCGACGATTATCTCGACCCTGATTTTACCGAGCGGCTGGTGACTGCCGCCGAAGCGAACAACGCCGATCTGGTCATTGCACCTTACTGGATGGTAATTCCCGCCAACTCTTCCAAGGCCACGCAGGCACTGGAAAACCTGCAGGAGAACCTTGGCATCGATGCCGAGAAAAAGCCTGATGATATCCGTGAATACGGCTTCCTGCCCGAGGGCATCTACGACCGCGATACCTTTGCCCTGCGCCTGATGGAGAAGCCCGCATCCTTCTTCTACAGCGTGCTGTGGAACAAGCTCTACCGCCGGGATATTCTGGCAGACCATCATCTTCAGTTCACCAGCGAGGTGCGCTGGGCCGAAGACCTGGTTTTCAATCTGGAATACATTTTGTACGCCAATGTTTTCGTATCCATTTCCAAAGCGGGCTACCACTATGTGCAGAACCCCCAGAGCATCTGCCACACCCAGATCAATCTGGCTTCCATCGTGCAGAACAAACTGCAGGTGTTCCGCTATTACAAGGAGCTGTACACAAAGCTGGGCCTGTACGATCAGGTGCAGCCGCAGCTGTATAAATTCCTGACCGCGTTCTCCGAGAACGCCTATCCCTCCGGTTCTCCCCAGAAGATCATCATGGACATGGCCAACCGCTGGGGCTTTGGTGTTCTGGATGCTTCCGACAAGGAAAAGAAACACAAAACCGAACCTGATGCCTGATCTCCGGGCACGAAAAAAAGAGCCGTGAAAGCGGCTCTTTTTTGTTTGCCATTTTACCGGTCGATCCAGCTGCGGAAGGCTTCGCGCACTGCACCCTCCCGTCCGCGCGGGATGGGGATGCGCGCACCGCTGCACATCTGCAGCTCGCCCGCCGTCAGCAGCTGTGCCGCCGCCAGATTGACCACATAGGAGCGGTGCGGCTGCAAAAAACGCCCGTCTTCCAGCAGCGGCTTTGCTACCTCGGCAAAGGACACCCGCAGCGAAAGGGACACCACATCCTCGCCGCTGAGCAGATGGAAGTGCACCACATGGTGGGTGCACTCCAGATATTCGATCTGCGCATAGGCCAGCGCCCGCAGGCCTTCGGCGGTGGCAACGGTCATTGCCGGGCCGTACTCCGGCTCGGTGGCGCGGGCAAGCAGGGCCGAAAGCTCCTGCTGGTGCACCGGCAGAAGCAGATACTGCATGGCATCCACCCGGAAAGCACTGTAGGCGTGGGCCGGTGTGCGGGCCGCAAAGGCCAGCGGAGCCCTGCGGCCCCGGCGGCGCAGCTCCGCAGCCGCCGAAAGCCCTGCCGGGGCCGCTACAGCGCCCAGTTCGATGAGATACAGGTCAAACCGTTCTCCCTCGGTGTCCCGGCGCAGCAGCGCATCTGCATCCGGCAGCTGCTGCACGATGCACGCATCCTGCCGCCGGGCAAAATATTCCATGCACTGGCGTTCCAGCCCGCTGCGCAAGGCCGCGTCCGGGCTGCATACCGCAATGTGAAATACCATCTCACATTCTCCTTTCCGCCAGCCGCCCGCCTTGATTTTTGCGCAGGGCTGGAGTATGATAAATAAAACTTTGCTGCATCGAAAAAAGAAAAAACGGAGGGACCCGCCATGCCGCAGCCGCTTGTCAGCGTTATTGTGCCCGCCTATAACGCGGCGGGCTTCATCTCCCGCTGTGTGGAGAGCATCACATCCCAGAGCTACCCGGAGCTTGAGATCCTTCTGCTGAACGACGGCTCCACCGATGACACCCTTGCTGTCTGCCGGAAGCTTGCTGCCGCCGACAGCCGCATCCGTGTGGTGGACAAGCCCAACACCGGCGCAGCAGACACCCGCAGCTGCGGCCTTGCCCTTGCCCACGGCGAATACATCCAGTTTGCGGACAGCGACGATCACCTGCTGCCGGGCTGCACCGCAAACCTGGTGGCTGCTATGCAGCGCAGCCATGCCGACCTTGTGCTGGCTCCCTACCGGATGATGGTGCCCCGCAAGGATGGCGGCTATGACACCCGGGAGTACAGCCTGCTGCCCGCCGGGGTGTACAACAAGGTAGATTACCTGTGGCAGCTCACCGGCAATGCCGCTGCCTTTTACTACGGCGTGCTCTGGAACAAGCTCTACCGCCGGGATCTCATCCAGATGGCGCACATCCGGTTCGAGCATGTGGTATACGCCGAGGACCAGCTGTTCAACACCCGGTATCTGCAGGTGGCACAGCGGTTTGCCGCCATCGACGAAGCCGCCTACTGCTACATCCAGAACCCGCAGAGCGTATGCCATACGCAGGTGAGCGCGGCGGACATGCTGCGCCACCGCAGCCGGATGTACCACACCTACAAGGAACTGTGCATCCAGCTGGGCGTGTACGATAAATTCCGCCTGCGGCTGCACGGCATCTATCTGAGCCTGTTTGAAAGCCCTCTGCCCAACGGCCCGGTGCAGAAGCTTTCCGACGCATTTGCCCGCACCCACAGCCGCATCTGAGAAAAGGAGAACCTATGGAATTTCCCCTTGTAAGCATCATCGTGCCCATGTACAACACTGCCGGGTGCATTGCCCGCTGTGTCAAAAGCATTTGCGCCCAGACTTATAAAAGCATTGAGATCCTGCTGCTGAACGATGGCTCCACCGACGACACCCTTGCTGTCTGCCGCCCCCTTGCCGCCAGCGACCACCGCATTGCACTGGTGGATAAAACCAACACCGGCGCAGCGGATACCCGCAATCAGGGCATTGCGCTGGCCCACGGCAAATACATCCAGTTTGTGGACAGCGACGACTGGCTGGCCCCCGATTTTACGGAAAAGCTGGTCTCCGCCGCCGAGGCCCACACCGCCGATCTTGTGATCGCGCCCTTCTGGATGGTGTACCCGGAAAACTATGTGGAGCACATCCGCCCATGGGAAAAGGCACTGCAGCATGTGCTCCAGCGCAATCCGCCCCGCACCCGGGCCTATGGCTATCTGCCTGCCGGGGTGTACACCGGACAGGAGTACGCAAAGCATCTGATCCAGAAGCCGAACACCTTCTACTATGGCAGCCCCTGCAACAAGCTCTACCGCCGTGACCTCCTGCGGAAGCACAGCCTCCATTTCCGCAAAGAATTGTTTGCGGAGGATCAGCTGTTCAACACCGAATATCTGCGCTATGTGCGCACCGCCGTTTCCATCCCGGACATCGGCTACTATTACCTGCAGTGCAGCCAGAGCGTTTCCCACTCCAGAGTGACCACCGCCGATATCCTTCGGCTGCGGCGGCGGGTGATGCTCCTGTACCGGGACATCTACACCGAACTTGGCATCTACCCGGAAACGCGGGCGGCCATCCTGCGTTCGCCCTTTGGCGAAAACGAGTTCACCCTGCCGCCGCTGGACACCCCACAGACGCACTGCTGCAAGCTGTGACCCTATAAAAAGCACCCGGCTGCCGCCGAGAGCCGCTCTGGCTCCTGCACGGCTCCGGGTGTTTTTTGCGCTTTCTCAGCAGCCGATGGCGGCACACTTCTCCGCCAGCCAGCTGCGCTCTTCGTCGTTCAGGTGCGGTGCCAGCTTTGCAAACACCTGACGGTGGTAATCGTTCAGCCATGCGATCTCGTCCTTATCCAGCACACCGGGCAGGATGGGAGAGGTGGCAATGGGCACGAACATCAGCGGTTCAAAACCAAGGAAGGTACCGTACTGGTTATCGGCCTTGTGCACGCACACCAGCTCGTTCTCGATGCGGATGCCCACGAGGTCGGTCTCGTAAACGCCCGGCTCGTCGGTGACCACCATGCCGGGGCGCATCCGGGTGGTGTTGCGGCTGTTCAGGGCATGGGGGCCCTCGTGCACATTGCCCACAAAGCTGACGCTGTGGCCGGTGCCGCAGCGGTAGTTGATAAGGTGCCGCCACAGCGGTTCCCGGGCAATGGTGTCGATCATCTTACACTCGCAGTAATCCAGCCAGACGGCCTTGGCAAGGTCGATGTGGCTCTGCAGAGTCCATGTGTAGAAGCGCTTTTCGTCCTCGGTCAGCGGGCCAAGCGGGTAGGTGCGGGTGATGTCGGTGGTGCCGTCCATGTAGGTGGCACCGCTGTCCACCAGCAGAAAGCCCTTCTTTTCCAGCACAGCGTGATCTTCCGGGGTGGCGTGGTAGTGCATCATGGCTGCGTTGCCGCCGTAGGCCGCAATGGTGCCAAAGCTTTCCACAAGGAATTTATCGTCCGCACTGCGGTACTTGTGCAGAATTTCATCCACCGTCAGCTCGGTCAGGATCTCACCGGCAGCAAGGCGGCTTTCCAGCTCGATCTGGAACCGCACCATGGCCACAGCGTCGCGCAGGTGGGCTTCCTTGTCGTGGGTCAGCTCCACTTCGTTCTTCACGCCCTTCATCATCAGCAGAGGGTCGGTGCCGTCCTTCACGGTGAGGGCAGGGTTCTGCTCCAGCACCTGATACACGGCGTAGTTCACCGTGGAGCACTCGGCCAGCACGGTCTGGGGTTCCGTCTCAGCAGCGAGGAACTTCAGCACATCATCATACTCCGCCAGCGTGATGCCGTTGGCTTCCAGCTCTGCCTTTGCCTCCGGGGTGACGCGGGCCGTGTTGATGAAGAGTACCGCGCGGCTGGGGGTCACATAGCAGTAGGCCATGGCATAGGGAGTGCACTCAATGTCCATGGCGCGCAGGTTCAAAAGCCATGCCAGATTATCCAGCTTGCCCACAAACTGAGCGGTGCAGCCCAGCTCCTTGAGCTTGCTGCGCAGCTGATCCAGCTTTTCCGCCGGGGAGAAGCCCGCATATTCCTTCGGCAGGATCCACGCTGGGGTATCCGGCAGGGCAGGGCGGCCCTCTGTCCACAGCTCGTCCTCAAGGTTCAGGGTCTTGATGGAAGCGCCCTTCTTTTCCAGTGCCTTTTTCAGGTCGTTCACGAGGGCCGTGCTGGCGGTCAGGCCGCACAGGCCCAGTGCTTCGCCCTCATTCAGGGCATTTGCGCAGTACTCCTCCACGGTGGGCACGCCGGGTTCCCCCATGCGCTGCAGCTTGATCTCGGTACCCGCAATTTCCTTCTCGGCCTGCACAAAATAACGGCCGTCGGCCCACAGGGCGCTCTCGGTGCGGGTGACCACGAAGTTGGAGTTCTCGCCGTGGAACCCGGAGAACCAGGTCAGGCTGGTGTAATGGCAGGGCAGGTATTCGCTGGCGTGGGGATCACCCACAGGGATCAGATAAACGGCCACGCCGTTTGCAGCCATGGCGGCACGCAGAGCGGCAAGGCGCTCTGGAACGGTATTCATGCTCATAATGACAGCTTCCTTTTTTCTATGGCCGGACCGCCGGAAAAGCCCCCGGCGGCAGGGAATTTTTCTGTGTCCTATTGTATCATTCCGGGAAAAAGATTGCAATGCAGGGGCGGGACGGTTTGGAATG
>CABQER010000050.1 GCA_902463235.1 uncultured Faecalibacterium sp.
ATTATCTGGGTCAGGTGCTGGCCGGGCAGAGCTTCCGCTGGATCATCATTCCCATTGGAATGCTCATCGGTTACTTCATCGTCAAGGCCGAACCGGCCGTCTATGTGCTGAACAAGCAGGTGGAAGAGGTGACCGACGGTGCCATTTCGGCCAAGGCCATGGGCACAGCCCTTTCGGCAGGTGTTTCCATCTCGGTGGGCCTTGCCATGGTGCGGGTGCTCACCGGCGTTTCCATCCTGTGGTTCCTCGTGCCGGGCTATGTGTTTGCCATTGGCATCTCCTTTGTGGTGCCAAAGCTGTTCACCGCCATTGCATTTGACGCGGGCGGCGTGGCATCTGGCCCCATGACAGCCACCTTCCTGCTGCCGCTGGCACAGGGTGCCTGCGTGGCCGTGGGCGGCAATATCGTCACCGACGCTTTCGGCGTGGTGGCCATGGTGGCCATGACCCCGCTCATTACGGTGCAGCTGATGGGCCTTGTGGCACAGCTGCGCACCCGCAAGGCCCGGCGGCTGCAGCCTGCGGCCATGGGTGCGGCCTTTGCCGGTCTGCCGGACGATGATATCATTGAACTGTAAGGAGGGCGCGGCATGAGTTCGTTGTTTTTGATGGTGACCATCACCGACCGCCGCTCCACCGATGCCTTTTTGCAGCTGTACCAGCAGCGCGGCGTGGATGTGAACCTGCGCACGGTGGGCAGCGGCACAGCGGTGCGGGAAACGCTGGCCACGCTGGGTCTGGAAAAGACCGAGAAGGCCGTGCTGCTGGCGGTGGTGACAGAGGATACATGGAAGGCCGTCCGGACAGACCTGCGCCGCAAAATGCGCATCGACGTGCCGGGCACCGGTATTGCATTCACGGTGCCGATGAGCAGCATCGGCGGCAGAAGGGCGCTGATGTTCCTCACCCAGCACCAGCCGCTGACATTAAAGGAGGAGAGCACCTTGAAGGATACCCGTTACGAACTGCTGCTGGTGATCGCCAATCAGGGCCACACCGGCACCATTATGGATGCCGCCCGCGCAGCAGGTGCCGGCGGTGGCACGGTGATCCACGCCAAGGGTACCGGCATGGAAGGCGCAGCCCAGTTCCTTGGCGTGGAGCTGGTGAATGAAAAGGAGCTGGTGCTCATCGTGGCCCGCACGCCGGAAAAGAACCGCATCATGAAAGCCATCATGGACGGTGCCGGGCCAAAGGCGGGTGCGATTGTGTTCTCGCTGCCGGTGACGGATACCGCCGGTCTGCGTCTGCTGGAGGACGAGGAACCGGTGCAGGAGACCTCTGCGCAGTAAACAACAAAATGTAATTTGTTCCGGGATTATTCCGCATTTATGGGCGAAACGCTTGATAAATGCGGATTTTTTCGTTATCATAGAAGAAAGAAATTCAAGAATGAGGGACAAAAGATGATAAAGCTTTCATATGAGCAGCAGATCGCATTCAATTCGCTGTCCATCATCGTGGGCAATGCACTGTATGCGCTCACGGTGGTGCTGTTTCTTGTGCCGTCAGGCCTGATCACCGGCGGTGCCACCGGCATCGCACTGGGCATCAACCGTGCATTGGGACTGCCGGTGTCCGGTGTGCTGTTCGTCATCAACATGACCATGCTTACGGTGGGCTGGGTGCTGCTGGGGCGGCGCTTTGCCATCACCACCATTGCCAGCACCGTGCTCAGCCCCCTGTTTCTGGCCCTGTGGGAGCGGGTGTTCACAGGCTTTGTGCTCACCGATGATCTGGTGCTCAACACCATTTTTGCAGGCCTCGGCGTAGGCATTTCGCTGGGCATCACCATCCGGGCAGGCGCATCCACCGGCGGCATGGACATCCCTCCGCTGGTGCTGAACAAATATTTCCACATCCCGGTGTCGGCCAGTATGCTGGTGTTCGATATGCTCATCCTCTGCCTGCAGGCGGCGTTCAGCCCGCTGCAGCAGTGTCTGTACGGCATCGTGATGGTGATCGTGTATACGGTGGTGCTGGACAAGGTGCTCATCTTCGGCACTACCCGCACCGAGGTAAAGATCATCAGCCAGCACGCCGATGATATCCGCGAGGCCATCTTCACCCAGCTGGACCGCGGTGTGACCGTGCTGCATGGCGAGGGAGGCTACAGCCACGAGCCGGAGCAGGTGCTGCTGAGCATCGTGAGCAACCGCCAGCTGCCGAAGCTGGAAAAGCTGGCCCATGCCATCGACCCCACCTGCTTTATGATCGTGAGCCATGTGACCGAGGTGAGCGGGCGCGGCTTCTCGCTGGATAAGAATTACCAGTAAACGCTGAAAATCCCAGCAGATACTTGAAAAACAGTACCGGTTTAGGATATAGTATAGAAGAACGGTAGGTTATGCCGTGATTTTACCCAACAGGAAAGGAAAACCATCATGTTTGATATTTTCAATATGCTCAAGAAGGAAGAACACAAGGACGCAAAGCAGGTGACCCGCGAGACCATCATCGGCGATATCCTGGATATGGACCAGACCACCGCTCCCTACTTCATGGAGATCGGCATGCACTGTCTGGGCTGCCCCGCATCCCGCGGCGAGAGCATCGAGGAGGCCTGTGCTGTCCACGGCGTGGACTGCGATGAGCTGATCGAGAAGCTGAACGAGCATCTGGCCGCAAAGAAGGCATAAATTGCTGCCCACACTGGATGCGCGTCTGGCTGCCGCCGCAGAGCTTGTGCGGCCGGGAGAGCCGGTGGCGGACATCGGCTGCGACCACGGCAAGCTGACGGCGGTGCTGGCGGCTTCGGGAAAATACCCGAAGGTGATCGGTGCCGACCTACGGCCCGGCCCGCTGGCAAAGGCAGAGCAGACGCTGGAACATGCAGGCTGTAAAGACCGCGCTGAGCTTCGGCTTGGCGACGGTCTTTCTGTGCTTACGGAGAACGAAGTAGGCAGCATCGTGCTGGCGGGCGTTTCCGCCCAGACCACTTGGGAAATTTTAGAGAAAGCCCCGTGGGTGTTCACCGTGGGAGGGCCGCGGATCATCATGATCCCGGCCACCCGCCACGACGCGCTGCGCCGCTGGTTGTGGGAGCATGGCTTCTCCTTTGCGGCCGACCGCCCGGTGCAGGCGGCGGGCCGCTGGTACGCGGTGATGGCGGCGGAGTACACCGGCAGGGTGTATGCGCCCACCTTTGCTGAGTGCCTGTTTGGCAGTACGGGAGAGTGGCCCGAGGGAAAAGGCTACGCCGACTGGCAGAAAGCAAAGCTGCCCCGGATGCGCCTTGGCGTGCCGGATGGCAGCGCACTGGCGCAGGAAATCGATCGTTTATTAGCTGGCTTGCCCTCTCAGGCCGCTTCGCGTCCAGCTCTCCCAAAGGGAGAGCCTTTGGCAAAATGATGAACGCTGCATGGAATGCCAAGGCCTCTCACCATGGGAGAGGTGGCATTGCGTAAGCAATGACGGAGAGGGCGAGGATGGTGAAGATATGATAACAGTTAATCAGGTATACGAAGCAATGCAGGCCATCGCGCCGCTGGAGCTGGCGGAACACTGGGATAATCCCGGCCTGCTGGTGGACTGCGGCGGGCAGATGCACCGGGTGCTGGCAGCACTGGATATCACCCCCGAAGTGGTGGCCGAAGCCGCCGCAAAGCAGTGTGAGATGATCGTGTCCCACCACCCGGTCATTTTTGATCCGCTCAAAAAGATCGGCCCGCAGGATGTGCCTTTCCAGCTGGTGCAGGCGGGCATTTCTGCCATCTGTATGCACACCAATCTGGATGCTGCCGAGGGCGGCGTGAACGAAGTGCTGGCAGGCATCTTTGACATGAAGAATATGGAAACCTTTGCCGAGGGCTGCGGCCGTGTGGGAGCCATTGAAGAAATCGCGGTTCCAAAGCTTGCCCGCAAGGCACAGCAGGAGCTTGCTGCGCGCTGCAACCAGCCGAAGAACGGCCCGGCGGTGCAGGTGAAGTTTGTGGATGCGGGTAAGCCGGTCAAGCGCTTGGCGGTCATCAGCGGTGCGGGTGGAAGCCTGTTTGCAGATGCCATTGCTATGGGCGCGGACTGCCTGCTGACCGGTGAAGCCAACCACCACCACGCCATCGATGCCAAGCGGCTGGGCCTTTCGCTCATTGCGGCGGGCCACTATGCCACCGAATTTCCGGTGACTGCCGTCGTGGCTGCAAAGCTGCGCGCCGCCCTGCCGGAGCTGGACGTGCTGGTAAGCACTGAAAACCGGGATCCGTATACGTATTTATAAGGGAAAGCTGCTGCTTTTTCTTGCGGCGATTTTCCGGCTGAGATGAAGATTGCCGCTGCAGCCTCTTCTGTGAAAGAGTAATTCGGCAAAGCCCGCAGGCTTGGCCGAATTACAAATACAAATAAAAATTCCACTGATTATGGCCAAAGCGAATGCGGCGGCCATTTAAAATCGTTAAATGAGGTAAACACTATGGCATTGGATGCCGCGACACTGGCCCTTACGGCAGCAGAGCTCAAAGCAACGCTGACCGACGCCAAGATCGCAAAACTATTTGAACCCACCCGTGATGAGCTGGTGCTCACCCTGCGTACCCGCACGGATACCTATGCGCTGCTGCTTTCGGCCCGCAGCGGTTCCGCCCGCGTGTGCCTGACCGAAGAAAGCTTTGAAAACCCGGAAACGCCGCCCTCCTTCTGTATGCTGATGCGCAAGCATCTCACCGGCGGCAGGCTGCTGGACGTACACATGGAGCCGGGAGACCGCATCGTGTATTTTGATTTCCAGTGCACCAACGAGATGGGCGACCTTGTGCGCAACACCCTGTGTGCCGAATTGATGGGCCGCTACTCCAATCTGGTTCTGGTGCAGAACGGCAAGATCATTGACGCACTCAAGCGCGTGGATTTTGAGGACAGCGATGTGCGCCAGCTGCTGCCGGGCCTGCCCTACACCACGCCGCCCAAGCCTGCAAGACCGGACTTCCTGCTGGTGAGCAGTGCGTCCATCGTGGCAGCAGCCTGCCAGAGAGATCTGCCGGTGGCAGATGCCCTCAACAAGACCGTGGCCGGTGTTGGCCCGGTGGTCTGCCGCGAAGCTGCATGGCGTGCCTTTGACGGCGAACATCTGCCCGCCAATGAGCTGACCGAGGAACAGAAGCGCAAGCTTATGGCTGCCATCGACGAGCTGAAGGAAGAGCACGCAACCGGCGGTACGCCCTGCAGCGTCACCGACCCCAGCGGAAAGCCCATCGAGTATACCTTCTTCCGCCCGCAGCAGTACGGCGAAAAGTATATAATAAAGGAATGGCCCTCCTTCAACGCCATGCTGGAGGGCTACTACGCTGAGAAGGACCGCGCGGAACGCCTGCGCACCAAAAGCAAGGAGCTGCACAAGGCCGTGCACAATATGTACGAGCGCGCCGTGCGCAAGCAGGCCGCCCGTCAGGAAGAGCTGGCCGCCAGCGGCAAGAGCGAAAAGCTGCGGCTGTACGGTGAGCTGCTCTCGGCAAACCTCTATCTGGCCCAGAAGGGCATGAAGAGCATCACCGTGCCCAACTGGTACGACGAGGGCAAAGAGGTGACCATCCCGCTGGACCTGCGGTTCACACCCAGCCAGAACGCTCAGAACTTCTTCAAGAACTATAAAAAGAAGCAGACCGCCGCCCGGATGCTGGTGGACCTGCTGGCAGAGGGTGAAAAGGAGATCGCCTATCTGGAAACGGTGCTCTACGAGGTGGAAAGCGCCTCCGGTGAAGCTGCCCTGAATGAGATCCGCATGGAACTGAAAAATCAGGGGTACCTGAAATACTACAAGCAGCGGGACAAAAAGCAGAAGCCTGCGGACTTTCTGCGCTATACCTCCAGTGACGGCTTTGAGATCCTGGTAGGCCGCAACAACGCCCAGAACGACAAGCTCACCCTGCACACCGCCCGGGGCAAAGACCTGTGGTTCCATGTGCAGAAGGCCCCCGGCAGCCACGTTGTGGTCATGAGCCGGGGCGAGGAGATCCCGGACACCACCAGGCAGGAGGCCGCGGAGCTGGCAGTCATCTACTCCAGCACCTACAAGGCAGGCACCGGCGCCAAAGTGGCGGTGGACACCACCGAGGTGAAGAACATCTGGAAAGCCAGCGGTGCCAAACCCGGCATGGTTCTGTACGAGGTGTACACCACGGTCTACATCACGCCCCGGGATGGGCTGGCGGAACAGCTGAAAAAGAGATAAAAAACGAACTCCTTCAGGCGCTTACGCGCCAGCTCCCTCACGGAGGGAGCCCTTGGCAGTACGGAAAAGTTTCCCTCTTTGCCAAGGGCTCTCCCTTTGGGAGAACTGTCACGAAGTGACTGAGAGGGTGAGGCCGCTTCCCTTTATATAATAGGTATAATCCGCAGCAAAATCGTCCATACTACCTCTGCAAAAGCAGGGTAGGGGAGTTTTCCACCGGCAGAAAAGCCTGCGGATTGTGCATCTTGCACAGAAAATGCGC
>CABQER010000051.1 GCA_902463235.1 uncultured Faecalibacterium sp.
CACAGCGAAATGGCAGGGATGAAGGTGACAAGGAACAGTGCCACGACCATGGCGGCGAACAGCGGCACGATGTACTTGGTAACGCCTTCGATCTTGACCTTGCCGACGCCGCAGCCCACGAACAGGCAGGAACCGACCGGGGGAGTGACCGAGCCGATGCCCATGTTCATGATGAGCATGATGCCGAACTGCACATCACTCATGCCGATGCTGCGGGTGATGGGCAGGAAGATGGGGGTGAAGATCAGCACCGCCGGGGTCAGATCCAAGAACATACCCATGACCATCAGGAACACGTTCATGATCAGCAGGATGACGTAGCGGTTGCTGGAAATGCTCATCAGTGCGTTGCTGATGGCGGCAGGGATGCCGGAGTAGCTCATGACGTAGGACATGATGGAGGAAGCAGCGATCAGGAACAGGATGGTAGCGCTGCTCTCCATGGTGTCTGCCAGCAGGTCGTAGAAGCTCTTGAAGGTCATCTCCTTGTAGAGGACTGCCAGCACACCGCAGTACAGGCACAGCACGACACCGGCCTCGGTGGCGGTGAAGAAGCCTGCCAGAATGCCGCCCATGACGATGATGACGGCCAGCAGAGCGGGCACAGCCTCAACGATGATCTTGATGGCGGGGTCAGGATCCTTGACATCAGAGGACTTATAGCCCTTCTTGACGGCGATGAACACCGCCAGAGCAGCCACGCACAGACCCATCAGGATGCCGGGCAGGTAGCCGCCCATGAACAGAGCAGCCACAGAGACGCCGCCAGCGGTGATGGAGTAAAGGATCAGCGGGCCGGATGGGGGGATCAGGATGCCGGTGGGGGCAGAGCAGACGTTGACAGCTGCGGAGTAGTTGGGGTCGTAGCCCTCATCCAGCTCCAGCGGAGCCATGATGGAGCCCATGGCGGAGGTAGCTGCCACAGAGGAGCCGGAAACGGCACCGAAGAACATATTAGCCAGAACATTGGTGGCAGCCAGATAGCCGGGCATCTTGCCCACAGCCAGACGTGCCAGACGGACAAGGCGCTTTGCAATGCCGCCCTTGTTCATGATGTTGCCGCCCAGAGAGAAGAAGGGCAGCGCCAGCAGAGAGAAGGAGTCAATGCCCGAGAAGCAGCGTTGTGCAGCGGTCAGGGCAAAAATTGCGGGGTCCATGCTGAACAGTGCCGTGAAGATGGATGCAATGCCGATGCCTGCCGAGATGGGCACACCGGCCAGCAGCATGACAAAGAAGGAACCGAACAGCAGTAACGTAGCCTGTGCAACCATTATGCGTTTTCTCCTTTCTTTTCCTTACGCTCCGTGAAGAGCTGTACATACTTCAGCACACGTGCCAGAATGATGAACACGCCGGAGATCGGCAGGATGGAATACAGGAATTTGAAGGGGATGCGCATGACCGAGGAAACGTTGGTGGCGTTTGCGGTCAGCTTCCAGCCGCCGTAAACAAAGACGTAGCCCACAAAGAACACGATGGCGGCCTCGATGAACACGCTGAGCACAACGTTGAACGCACCCTTTGCGCGGCCCTTGACCAGATCCAGTGCCAGATGCTTATCCTTGTAGAAGCAGTAGGCGGAACCGATCATGGAAGCCCAGATCAGGACATAGCGCAGAAACTCGTCCGTTACAGTGGAGGGGTTATGCAGGATCCAGCGGGTAAAGATCTGCCAAGTGCCGCCTGCCAGCAGGGCGAACATTGCCACTGCCATGAGGAAGCGCATGACATTATCCAGAATTTTATCCAGTTTTTTCACAAGATCATCTCCTTGAGCTCATTCCCTCCCGCGCAGCTGTGGGCAGCACTGTGCGCCGCCCGCAGCTTGGGAGGTAAGAATGGAAAGCAATGAGTTGGCGTTTAGGCCATTGCACGGATCTCTTCCACGACCGCGTAGGTGGTGGGGTTAGAGGTCTTGAGGTTGTCGTAGATGGGCTGCACAGCGGCCTGGAATGCGGCGATATCCACATCCTTGACCAGCTCCACACCGTTCTGGTTCACAGCCTTGTCCAGCACCTCGTCCTCGAACTTCTTCCATGCGTCCTTGTACTCCTCGGTAGCGGTCTTGGCGCACTCGGACACGATGGACTTCTGCTCGTCAGAGAACTTGTTCCACACGCTGGAAGCGATGACCACCATATCGGGGATGCGAGTGTGCTCGTCGAAGCAGTAGTACTTGGTCACATCGCCGTGGTCGCGCAGCGCAGTGACATTGTTCTCGGCACCGTCGATGACGCCCTGCTGCATACCGGTGTAGATATCGCTGTAACCCATAACGGTAGCGGAGCCGCCAAGGCAGTTCATCATGTCAATGGCCATCTGGCTGTCCATGGTGCGGATCTTCAGACCCTTCAGGTCAGCCGGGGTGCGGATAGCGGTAGCCTTGGTGTAGAAGGAACGTGCGCCGGAATCCAGCCATGTCAGACCGCGGAAGCCCTGATCGTCGGTGGACTCAAAGACGGCCTTTGCGGAGTCGCTGTCCATGTAGCTGTAATAGTGTGCCTGATCGTCGAACACATAAGGCACGGAGAAGGCGTTGTACTTCTCGCTGAAGTTGCCCAGCGTGGAAGCGGAGACCTTTGCCATATCCAGTGCGCCTGCCTGGATCTGGGAGATCATGTCAGCCTCGCTGCCCAGGGTGCCGTTGGGGATGATCTGGATGTTGATGCTGCCGCCGGTCTTTTCCTTGACCTGCTCTGCAAAGCTGGTCAGCTGGATGTGCACAGCGTGATCCTCGGCCAGATTGTGGCCCAGCTTCAGGTTGAAGCTGCCGCCGGTGGCAGCAGCTGCGCCGGAACCGGCAGTGCTGCCCGAAGAACCGCCGCAAGCGGTGAGCAGGGCAGATGCACCAGCAACTGCCATGACCTGTACGAACTGTCTGCGAGTGATTTTCATAGTGTTTTTCCTTCCTTATCTTGTTTTATCGTGTCCCACGATCACAGCCAACCGGCTGTGAAACAACATAGTAGCGGTGCAGCGCTCAGGATGCGCTGCGCTGAAAGCGGTCTTTTCCCATCTGGATCAGATCCTTCAGGTTGAGCCCCCACAGGCTCTTAGAGCGCTGCCAGTCCTTGCCGGTCTCCTTGGCAAGCACCTTTGCGAACCGCTCCGGGTTTGCCGGCAGCAGGCTGCCCTTGGGGATCATGACTGCCATCTGACGGCTCTGGAAGATGTAGAAATACTGGTCATCCTCCACCAGCCGGTCGATCTTTGCAAAGGGAATGTGCGCACCGTTTTCCACATCCACACCGCCATCGTTGACCCGGCAGCTCACGGTGGTCTCGGCCCCGCCCCGCTGCATGATGACGCCCTCTGCCGCCACCCGGCTCAGAAAGTCCGGCATGGCGAACATGGCACAGCCCACCAGCAGGCAGAGCACTTTGACAACGGTAGGAATGGCAGTGAACAGCGCCGCCATCACCAGCACAAAGGCCGCTGCAAGCCACAGCAGATGCCGCATCCCCTCGTAGGTGTAGAACTCCGTGCGGAACATCCGGCGGATGGTCTCATCGTTAAAGACCACTTTGGCTTCAAAATGATTTTTTGAGGTCTGCATGGACGGGCTCCTTTCGAACAGTCACGAAATGCAACCAATACATTTGTTGATAAGCATAAAAATATTGAAGAAATTTTGTGCATTTAGTCAATCTCGTCTCCTTGCGCCATTATCATACTAAAAAATACATGGATTTTCCGCAGATTTTGTGATTTAAATGTTGCAAAATGTGATATGTGCTGATATACTAGGGCAAAAAAGACGTAAAAGAATGATTCTTATTTTTTTAACAAGAAACAGGAGCGGCTATGGGCATCGAACGTGTCTCGCATTATATCGATAATGTCCTTACGGAAGCACAGGCGCGGATGGGGCTGCGCGACACCCGGCTTCTGGTCACATGGTACACGAACCGGGAAAACAAGCAGTCTGTGGTGCACTCCCACCCGTATCACGAGCTGGTGCTTCCCATCGGCGGCAGCACGGTACGCTACTCGGTGGACGGTAGCGTGTATCTGGTCCATGTGGGGGAGTTGGTCTACTTTCCCTCTCAGGTCTACCACTCCGGCAACTTCAACATTGATGATGACCAGTCGGATCGTCTGGTCGTCCAGATCGATGACGCCCTCTGGCAGGCCACCCGCCGGCGCGTGAACCTGAAAAACACAGGCTGGCTGCAGCAGCTCACCGTGCTGGACAGCGAAGCCTGCCGCAAGTGGGATTTTGCGGGGCTTTTCGTCCGTATGGGGCAAAGTCTGGAGCTGCCGGGCTCTATCCGGGACATCGTTTTTGAGGCGCAGGTCTCTGAAATGATGCTGCTCATCACACAGGCCACCGGCAGCGGACAGACCACTGCACCCAGCAGCACCAGTGTGTTGGTCGCGCGCGCGGTGGCCTACCTTCAGACCCATTATCAGGACCCGACCCTCACCACCGTGCAGCTGGCGCAGGAACTTTACGCCAGCCGGGAGCACCTTTCCCGCGCGTTCAAGGAGTGCACCATGGAGAGCATCCACAACTACCTGACCTATCTGCGGATGCAGCACTGCCGCAAGGCACTGGAAGAGGGCGTTTCCGTCCTGAACGCCTGCACCGAGAGCGGCTTCCCGGATTACAGCAGCTTCCTGAAAACCTTCCGCCGCCTGTACGGCATCACCCCGGCACAGTACCGAGCAAGCGTAATCGGACATGGATAACACCGACCGTGCAGAAACCGTGCACTTACTCCCAGACAAACTAAAAACCACTTTATCCGACAACGACTTGACGGCATTGGTGCGAGTGACCGCACACCAAAAATCAAGTCATGGAGGATCCCAGACCCTTTGACCGTGCAGCACCCGCCGGGCGCAGCACTTCAGCCACACGATTTTGTTGACCTCAACAAAATCGCTGCATGACAAAGCCCCCAGACCGCGACAGCGCGTGTCTGAGAGCTTTTCTTCTTTCCGTGGGTGTTTTTCCTTTGTAAAGCAAGAAATCCCACGATTTACGCCGCATTTTCAGCAGTCAAACGTTGGATTTTACTTTGTGCGATGGAAGGAACTCGAACCCACGGCCTACTGATTCGCAGCGCACGCCGAGCGATTCCCTCAATTTTTGGAAGTTGCGTTTTAACATTGTTTCTTTTCGATACATCGCATGTTTTGAACTTCGAGTTTCTGCACCCTTTGTCCGATTTTGCAATGATTTGCGCCCTTTGCACGTTTTGAAACCGTGCAAAAAAGGAGCAGAGCTGTAGTTGGTCAGCTCTGCTCCTTTGCAGAATGGGGGTCTCCGGTTATGCAGGTTATTCTTCGGGGATAGTCACGTCATTTTCCAGATCCGCGCCGTTGGAAGCAATGAGCTTTTTATAGTAGTAGAAGGACTTCTTGCGCAGGCGCTTGCCGGTGCCTTTGCCGTAGTCATCCTGATCCACATAGATCATGCCGTAGCGCTTGGTCATCTCGGAAGTGCCGGAAGAGATCAGGTCGATGGGGCCCCACCATGCGTAGCCGAACACGTCCACGCCATCTGCGATCGCCTCCCGCAGCTGCTCCACATGGGCGCGCATGTAGTCGATGCGGTAGTCGTCCTGGATCTGGCCCTTTTCATCAAAGTGATCCACAGCGCCCAGACCATTCTCGGAGATGAAGATGGGCTTGTGGTAGCGGTCATAAATGCGGTTCAGGGTGATACGGAAGCCGATGGGGTCAATGGTCCAGCCCCACTCGGTCTTAGGCAGGTAGGGGTTCTTGATATCGGACACCAGACGGCCGGTGGGCTGCGGCACCGGGCTGCCCTTATAGCGCATGATGTAGGTCATGTAGTAGCTGATGGTGATGAAGTCCACCGCACCCTCTTTGAGGATCTTCATATCATCCTTGCCCATCTCGATGTGGATGTTGTTCTCATTAAAGAAGCGCTGCATATAGTAGGGATACTCACCGGTGGCCTGCACATCGGTGAAGAACCAGTTGAAGTGATCCTCGAACATGACCTGCAGCTGATCCTCGGGCTTCGGGGACTCGGCGTAGTTCTCCAGACGGCAGAGCATGTTGCCCATCTTGGCATCCGGATCGATCTCGTGCAGTTTTTTGGTGGCCAGTGCGCTTGCCACGAACTGGTTGTGCACAGCCTGGAACTTCTCCTGCCAGTGGCCCAGATAGGGGTTGCAGCTGCCGGGTTCCGGTGCGCCTTCAAAGATGACGCCGCTGCTGGTAAAGGGGTTGGACAGCACATTGTTGATCTCGTTGAAGGTGAGCCAATACTTGACCAAGGCCAGTATGACTTGCCGGAACCGCCCAAGCTGGCTGACTTTGACCAGAG
>CABQER010000052.1 GCA_902463235.1 uncultured Faecalibacterium sp.
ATGGCGCGGCAGACGATGCGCTCGGCCTGCCCGTCAAAGGCGCAGCCGTCCGGCGTGACCACCGTCAGATGAAAGGTCGTCATGGTTTACCCTTTCTTCGCTTTTGCGAACACGTCATCGATGGTGCCCGCGAACAGGAATGCGCTCTCGGGCAGCTCGTCGCACTCGCCGTTCAGGATCATCTTGAAGCCGCGCAGGGTCTCCTTGAGCGGCACATACTGGCCGGGCATACCGGTGAACTGCTCTGCCACGTGGAAGTTCTGGCTCAGGAAGCGCTGCACCTTGCGGGCGCGGCTGACCGTGCGCTTGTCTTCCTCGCTCAGCTCGTCCATGCCCATGATGGCAATGATGTCCTGCAGCTCCTTGTAGCGCTGCAGCACCTTCTGGACGGCGCGGGCGATCTCGTAGTGCTCCTGACCCACGACCTCCGGGCTGAGGATGCGGCTGGTGGAATCCAGCGGGTCCACAGCGGGGTAGATGCCCTGCGAAGCAATGTCACGGCTCAGGACCGTGGTGGCATCCAGATGGGTAAAGGTGGTGGCAGGGGCCGGGTCGGTCAGGTCGTCGGCGGGCACGTAGACGGCCTGCACCGAGGTGATGGAGCCCTTGCGGGTGGAGGTGATGCGCTCCTGCAGAGCGCCCATCTCGGTGGCCAGCGTGGGCTGGTAGCCGACGGCAGAGGGCATACGGCCCAGCAGTGCGGACACCTCAGAGCCTGCCTGGGTGAAGCGGAAGATGTTATCGATGAAGAGCAGCACATCCTGATTCTTCACATCGCGGAAATACTCCGCCATGGTCAGGCCGGACAGTGCCACGCGCATACGGGCTCCTGGGGGTTCGTTCATCTGGCCGTAGACCAGCGCAGTCTTGTTGATAACGCCGCTCTCGGTCATTTCGCCGTACAGGTCGTTGCCCTCACGGGTGCGCTCGCCAACGCCGGTGAACACCGAGTAGCCGTTGTGCTCGGTGGCGATGTTATAGATCAGCTCCTGGATCAGGACCGTCTTGCCGACGCCTGCACCGCCGAACAGACCGATCTTGCCGCCCTTTGCGTAGGGGCAGATCAGGTCCACGACCTTGATGCCGGTCTCGAGGATCTCGGTGGTGGACTGCTGCTCCTCGTAGCTGGGAGCAGGGCGGTGAATGGGCCAGTAGGCCTCCGGGGCCGGGGCGGGCTTGTTGTCCACGGGCTCGCCCAGCAGGTTGAACACGCGGCCCAGACACTGGTCGCCCACGGGCACTTTGATGGGTTCGCCGGTATCCACGGCTTCGGTGCCGCGCACCAGACCATCGGTGCTGTTCATTGCAATGCAGCGCACCACGTTATCGCCGGTGTGCTGTGCCACCTCGACCACCAGCTTTTCGCCGTGGTTGTCGATCTCGATGGCGTTGAGCAGCTCCGGCAGCTGGCCATCCTCAAACTGGATGTCCAGCACCGGGCCGATGACCTGGAGCACCTTGCCGATATGTTTTTCGGACATAGGCTACAACTCCTTTTTGATAGGTTTTAAATCTCCGCGCCGGCCACGATCTCGGTGATCTCCTGCGTGATGGCAGCCTGACGGGCACGGTTATAATACAGGTTCAAATGGTCGATCATCTCACCGGCGTTCTTGGTGGCGGCATCCATGGCAGTGCGGCGGGCTGCCAACTCACTGGCTACGCTCTCGCACACGGCACCGTAGACGATGCCTGCCACATACTCCGGGATGATTGCGCTGAATACTTCCTCGCTGCTGGGCTTGTACAGGATCTGGCTGCGGCGGGCATCCGCCTTCTGCTGCTCGGTAGGTTCGATGGACAGCGGCAGCACCTCCATGGTGGCTGCGGTCTGGGTCATCATGGAATCGAACCGGGTGTAGCAGATCTTTACCGCATCGTACTCGCCCTTGAGATATCCTTCCGTGATCTGGCGGGACAGCTGGAAGCACTCGCCCACCGAGACATCTGCCGCCAGCAGCACTTCCTGCGTGAACAGGGGCACCTCGTGATGGACGAAATACTCTGCCGAGCGCTTGCCGATGGGCAGCACCAGCACTTCGCCTTCTTCGGCCCCGGCCTGCTTGAGCACGTTGGAATTGTATCCACCGGCAAGGCCGCGGTCGCCTGCAATCACGATGAGCAGGGTGCGCTTCACTTCGTCACGGCGCAGGTAGGGGTTGCGGGCGCGGGGGTCGGCCGCGGCGATCTTGGTCAAAGTCTCATGCAGCGTTTCAAAGTAGGGGCGGCTGTGCTCCACCCGTTCCTTGGCGCGGCGCATTTTGGAGGAAGCCACCAGTTCCATTGCCTTGGTGATCTGCATGGTGCTCTCTACGCTTTTGATGCGCAGCTTGATGTCCTTCATGGAACCAGCCATGCGTTACGCCTCCTTCCTTAGTGCGCCTTGACGAAGCTGTCGGTATAGGCTGTGAGCACGCTCTTAAGCTGCTCCTCAGTGTCCTTATCCAGATTGCCGGTGGTGCGGATGGTCTCCATGACGGCGGCACCCGCAGCATTGTTGTCTAGATATTCGTACAGTCCCTTCTCATACTCGGCCACGTCCGGCACCTTGACCTTCACAAGGTGATCGTGAATGGTCGCATACAGGATGGCCACCTGCTTTTCTACAGGCACGGGAGCGGAGCGGTTCTGCTTGAGCACTTCCACGATGCGCTCGCCCTGTGCAAGGCGGGCCTTGGTGTCGGCGTCCAGATCGGAGCCGAACTGTGCAAAGCTCTGCAGCTCGCGGTACTGGGAGTAGATCAGCTTCAGGGTGCCGGCGACCTTCTTCATGGCCTTGATCTGGGCATTGCCGCCCACGCGGGACACCGAGATGCCGGGGTTGACTGCCGGCATGACACCGGAGTGGAACAGCTCCGTCTCCAGGAAGATCTGACCATCGGTGATGGAAATGACATTCGTGGGGATGTAGGCGGAAACATCGCCCGCCTGCGTCTCGATGATGGGCAGAGCCGTCAGGCTGCCGCCGCCCAGCTCATTGGAGAGCTTGGCCGCGCGCTCCAGCAGACGGGAGTGCAGATAGAACACGTCGCCGGGGTAAGCCTCACGTCCCGGGGGACGGCGGATCAGCAGCGATAGTGCACGGTAGGCCACGGCGTGCTTGGACAGGTCGTCGTAGATGATGAGGACATGCTTGCCCTGATGCATGAAATATTCGCCCATGGCACAGCCGGAGTAGGGTGCGATATACTGCAGGGGCGAAAGCTCGGATGCCGTTGCGGACACCACGATGGTGTAGCCCATAGCACCGGCCTCGGTCAGGCTCTGCACAAGGTTTGCCACGGTAGAGCGCTTCTGACCGATGGCAACGTAAATGCAGATGACGTCCTTGCCCTTCTGGTTGATGATGGTATCGGAGGCGATGGTGGTCTTGCCGGTCTGGCGGTCGCCGATGATCAGCTCGCGCTGACCGCGGCCAATGGGGATCATGGAGTCGATGGCCTTGATGCCGGTCTGCAGCGGCTCCTTGACCGGCTGACGGTCGATGATGCCGGGAGCGCGGCTTTCAATGGCGCGGAACTCGGTGGTCTCGATGGGGCCTGCGCCGTCGATGGGCTGGCCCAGCGCGTTGACCACGCGGCCGATCATGGCTTCGCCCACCGGCACGGACACCACCTTGCCGGTGCGCTTAACAGTGCTGCCTTCCTTGATACCGACGTCGGAGCCCAGCAGAACGATGGAGACGGTGTTCTCCTCCAGATTCTGGGCCATGCCGTATTCGCCGTTATCAAACTGAAGCAGCTCACCTGCCATGCACTTTTCCAGACCACTGGCGCGGGCGATGCCGTCGCCCACCATAATGACCGTGCCGGTCTCGCTCTGCTCAATGGCATTTTCGTAATGCTTGATCTGCGCACGGATGATCTTGGAGATCTCTTCAGGTTTCAGTTGCATCTTTGTTTGTTCACCACTCAATTCTTAAAAATCTTTCGGGTGGAAATTCGATCACAGTGTCACGGAAGCAATATCCCTGCGCAGGGCGGCCAGACGGTTCTGCACCGTGCCGTCCAGCTCGGTGCCTTCGATATCCAGCCGGATGCCGCCCAGCACTGCCGGATCGACCTTTGTTTTCAGGTCGATGGTCTTGCCGGTGAGCTTTTCCAGCTTTTCGTGCAGGCTCTTTGCCTGCTGCTCCGTCATTGCCACTGCAGTGGTCGCCGTTGCTTCCAGAATGCCGTGTGCCTGATTGTAGCGCACACGGTAAGCCCGTGCGCAGCCGGACAGCTCCCGCAGGGTGCCCTTCTCGCACAGGATCTTCAAAAAGTTCAGCACATAGAGGTGGACCTGATCCCGCAGTGCTTCATCCAGCAGGCCGCAGCGCTCTCTTTTCGGGATGCTGGGGGTGCTGAGCAGATGCAGGTAGTCCGGGTTTGCCTTAAAAAGCGCCACGGCTTCGTCCAGCTCACCCAGAATGCGGGCCTCCAGCCCTTCCTCCGCCGCCAGATCGTACAGGCTTCCGCCGTACATCCTTGCAGTCTCGGTCATGATGCTTCACCCACATTTTTGATAAATTCGTCGATCAGATCCTTGTGGTCCTTCTCGCTGATCTCACGCTCCACCACCTTGGAGGCGATCTCCATGGCGATGCCGCCGATCTCGTCCTTGACCTCGTTCACGGCCTTCTTGCGCTCCTGCGCAATGTCGGCTTCGGCCTTCTGCTTGAGGGCAGCAGCCTGCGCGCGGGCCTCGCCCACGATCTCTTCGCCGCGGGCGGTGGCCGTCTTCTGCGCATTGGCAACGATCTCGTTGGCCTCGGTGCGGGCATTCTGCAGGTTCTGCTCATACTCTGCCTTCATGGCTTCGGCTTCGGTGCGCAGCTTGGTGGCATCGGCGATCTGGCTGTCTGCCTTCGCCTTGCGCTCTGCGATCACGTTTTTGACCGGATTCAGCAGGAACTTTTTGAAGATGAACAGCTGGATCATCAGGTTGCAGATCTGGGCCAGAAAGGTCCAGCCGTCCAGCGTGATCAACGCCTGGTACAGTTCCATAAGCGTCTCCTTTCATTATTTTGTAAAAGGTTCCGCTTATGCCAGGAACTTCATGAACATACCGGGTGCCAGGAAGATCAGCAGCAGGCCGGTGACGAAGCCGTAAATACCGGTGGTCTCGGAAAGTGCAACGCCCAGAATCAGGGTGCTGGTAACGTCGCTCTTGCACTCGGGCTGACGGCCCACAGCTTCACAGGCAGCAGCTGCTGCGTTGCCTTCGCCGATACCGGGGCCGATACCTGCGATCAGTGCGCAGCCTGCGCCGATGCCGCAGCCTGCCAGAGCGATACCACGAGCCAGATACTGGAAATCAGTCATAAGATTTGTCCTCCTAAAATGTGTTTGTGTTTTGGGGGATGCCGGAAGGCCTTAGTCCTCACCGGCAGCACGTTTGATAAAGATTGTGGTCAGGGTACAGAAGATGAACGCCTGAATGCAGCCGCCGAACCAGTCGAAATACAGGCCCGTAAAGGCCGGGATGCCGATCTGGAACAGCTGGATCTGACTCAAGGCACCCGGCAGCCAGCCGAAAATGACGTGGCTCAGGCTTGCCAGCGCCCAGTACAGCAGTGTGGAAATGACCGTACCGGACAAGATGTTGCCAAAGTGACGGAACGCCATACTGACGGGGGTGGAAACCTCCGACAGCACATTGATGGGTGCCATGATGAAGATGGGGTCCAAAAGACCTTTCAGGTAGGAAAGGATGCCGTTGGTCTTGATCTTGTAGTACATGATCAGCACGAACACCACAATGGCCCACGCCGCCTCGGTGTTCAGGTCGGCTGTGGGGCTCCACAGGCCGATGACACTGATGAGGTTGCAGCCGATGCTCAGAGCGAAGATCGCGCCGATGAGCGGGATATACTTATCAAAGTGATAGCCCATGTTGTCGTGCACGAACTGGTCCAGCCGTTCTACGATGAACTCGGCGGCGGCCTGCCGCTTTGAGACATTTTCCAGCTTGAGGTTGCTGCCCAGCCAGATGGCAAGACCCGAAAGCAGCGCCATGACGATCCAGGTGCTGACTAAGGTCTGGGAGATCTTGAAATCACCCAGCAGGGGGATGTCCGTATGGATGGTATACAGGATCTTTGCGCCGTTCAGTTCCATTTGTTACGTTTCAC
>CABQER010000053.1 GCA_902463235.1 uncultured Faecalibacterium sp.
CCGACACCATTTCCTACGAGGTGCTGTGCGGCGTGTCCCGCCGCGTGCCCCGCGTCTACCTCGAGCACGGAAAGATCGTGGATGTCGAGGACTGGATACTGGAAGCTTAAATTTCTCCCGGAGGAACTACATGGCAAGAGACAATATCCGCAATTTCTGTATCATTGCACACATCGACCACGGCAAATCCACCCTGTCGGACCGTATTCTGGAGCTGACCAAGAGTGTGGACGAGCGCACCATGGAAGACCAGATTTTGGACAACATGGACATTGAGCGCGAGCGCGGCATCACCATCAAGGCCCGCGCTGTCACCATGAACTATACCGCCAAGGACGGCAAGACCTACGAGTTCAACCTCATCGATACCCCGGGCCACGTGGACTTTGCCTACGAGGTCAGCCGCAGTCTGGCCGCCTGCGAGGGCGCCATCCTTGTGGTGGATGCCACCCAGGGCGTGGAAGCTCAGACGCTGGCCAACACCTACATGGCGCTGGAGCATGATCTGGAACTGGTGCCCATCCTGAATAAGATCGACCTGCCCAGCGCCCACCCGGACGAGGTGGCGCAGGAGGTGGAGGACGTGATCGGCCTGCCCTGTCTGGATGCGCCCCGCGTCTCTGCCAAGACCGGCCTGAATGTGGATCAGGTGCTGGAGCGTGTCGTCACCGACATTCCTGCCCCCACCGGCGACCCGGATGCCCCGCTGAAGGCGCTGATCTTCGACAGCATTTACGACAGCTACAAGGGCGTTATCGTCTATATCCGTGTGTTTGAGGGCACCGTGAAGCCCGGCGATACCATCCGCATGATGGCCACCGGCGCGGAGTTCACGCTGGTAGAAGTGGGCCACATGGGTGCTACCAACCTTTCTCCCTGTGACCAGTTGCAGGCTGGTGAGGTCGGCTATCTGACCGCCAGCATCAAGACCGTGCAGGACACCCGCGTGGGCGATACCGTCACGCTGGCCAATAATCCCACCGCCGAAGCACTGCCCGGCTACCGTCAGGTCAAGCCTATGGTGTTCTGCGGCATCTACCCCGCCGACGGTGCCAAGTACCCCGACCTGAAGGATGCACTGGAAAAGCTGCAGCTGAACGATGCCTCCCTCACCTTTGAGCTGGAGACCAGCGCCGCGCTGGGCTTCGGTTTCCGCTGCGGCTTCCTTGGCCTGCTGCACATGGAGATCATCACCGAGCGTCTGGAACGGGAATTTGATCTGGATATCATCACCACCACCCCCAGCGTGCGCTACCGCCTTACCCTGACCGACGGCACTGTGGAGATGATCGACAATCCTTCCAGCTACCCCGACCCCTCCAATATCGTCAAGCAGGAAGAGCCTTTTGTGGATGTTCACCTGTACACCCCCAACGACTATGTGGGCGGCCTGATGGATCTGTGCCAGAACAAGCGCGGCGTGCTGATCGACATGAAGTATCTGGACGATGTGCGCGTTGATCTGCACTATGCTCTGCCGCTGGGCGAGATCGTGTACGACTTCTTTGATGCCATCAAGAGCCGCAGCCGGGGCTACGCCAGCTACGATTACGAGTTTAAGGAGTACCGCGAGAGCGACCTTGTCAAGCTGGACTTCCTGCTCAATGGCGACCCTGTGGACGCGCTGTCCATGATCGTGTTCCGCGATAACGCCTATGCCAAGGGCCGCCGCATCTGCGAAAAGCTGCGGGATAACATCCCCCGCAACCTGTTCGAGATCCCGGTACAGGCCGCCATCGGCGGCAAGATCATTGCCCGTGAGACGGTCAAGGCCATGCGCAAGGACGTGCTTGCCAAGTGCTACGGCGGCGACATCTCCCGCAAAAAGAAGCTGCTGGAAAAGCAGAAGGAAGGCAAAAAGAAGATGCGTCAGCTGGGCAGCGTTTCCCTGCCCAGTGAAGCCTTTACCGCTGTGCTCAAGCTGGACAGCGATGACGATTAAACTTTATAGATCAAAGAGAACCCGCGCTCTGGTATGCTGCAATGCACCCAGCGCGCGGGTTCTATCTGTTTTTTCACAACCTCAGTTTACAACAAAAATGAGATAGGCACCCCCTTTCGGGGAAACCTATCTCATTTTTTGTTGTTGGGACTATTTTGCAACAGTCCCTTTACGTTGGGGCGTTAGGGGGCCGCTTACAGTCTCTTGACTGCTCTTTTCCGATTTGCTTCTGCCCGGATTATACATGATTTCAGTGCGAAAGTCATCGAAACCTGCGCGAAACGTTCTTGAATCTGCGTGAACGAATCATCTGGGCAGCAAAAAAGCCCCGGAAAGGCTGTCTGTGTGCCTTCCGGGGCTGCTGTGAAAGATGACTGCATCAGTAATACTTTTCAGTCAAAAAGTACTACTGATACACTGCTTCGAGGGCTTTCTCACTCACTTTTCTGCTTCAGGCGGGCGTATTCGGCATCGGCCTGAATGGCTGCAGAGGTGAAGCTGTTGTTGTTCCACCAGCTGATCAGCGCGGCCACGGTGGTGATGCCGGCGGTCACCAGCTGTTCCACAGTCTGGCTCTCAATGGGCAGCATAGGTTTGCCCAGAGCGCTCAGCACCTGATTGGTCAGGGCAAGCAGCAGCACAGCGGTGCGGGCGATGGTGGCGGCAGAAATTTTACCAAAGTTCATATCAATTCCTCACTTTCTCATTTTGTTCAAGGTCAGCGATGCGGTGGTTGGCCACCTTCATCTGTTCTTCTAAAATCGGTACGCGGCGGGCAAAATTGTTATGCTCGCGCACCTCGCGGGTCAGCTCTTCGAGCTTGGTGTCGGTCACGGCCTGACTGCGGCTGTTGGCAATCAGCACGCCGATCAGGGTCACGGCCCCGGCAATGACAGCGGATAAGATCGTTTCCATTCCGTTCACCGCCTTTACCCGGCCCACCGGCTTTTTGCTTTGCGCACATCCACATGGACAAAGCCTTTTGCGGGGTAGCGGCCGATGCCGCCGGTGCCGGGCAGCAGGGTCTCGGCGTAGGCGGCAAGCTGCTCCACCGGCACGCCGGACACCCGGATATCCGCGGCACGGCCATACTGATGCTGGCTGTAAACCGCCCCGCCCACAGCCTTGTTGTGTGCAGCGGTGCGGTAGCCGCTGGTAATGACCACCGGTGCGCCAAAATGGTCACGGATGGCCTGCAGCACCTGCACCAGTTCGCTGTCCACAAACAAAGGGTCGGTGCCGTCTTTGCAGGCAAATTCCTTTGCGCGGAAGCTGCGGCTCAGCAGCGTTTCGCCATCCCTTGCGCGGGAGTAAACGTTAAGCATGGCCGTCCTCCTGCAGCAGCGCTGCCACGGCATCCCTCAGCCGGGCGGGCACATCCTCCAGCGTTTTGATGCCCTTGCGGATCAGGGCCGCATAGATCCTTGCCATTACACACCACCTCCTTCGTACAGTTCACACAGGGCCAGCTGCAGGTCGGTCAGCTGGCAGGTCAGGCTGGCAATCGTCTCGGGCAGACGGGCTGCTTCCTCGGCCTGCTGGCGCTCTTTTTCCCGCGCGGCCAATTCTTCTTCCGTATAGCGGATGTATCTCTGCACCGGCACCTGTTCGGTCCATGCGGCCTGCGCAGGCACGCCCGGCACGTCGATGACCTTCCGCACATCCCTGCCGCCGCCGGGATACTCCGTTACGGTCTCGTAGTGGCTCACTTCCTCCACGCCTTCCACGGCGGGGTGCTCCACTGGCTCGGTGTCGTCCACCAGATACCCAAGCGTCAGGTCAGGGTTTTCAATGGCTGCACCGTTCTCGTCAATGATCTTCATGGTTCAAAACCTCCTTTCTCAGGCCACGCGCCGCCAGATGTGCACATAGTAGGCGGCAGGCTGCACGGTGGCGCTGCGGCCGTAGATGGCATTAGACTTGGATGCATCCAGACTGAACTTATATACATCAGAAAAGGAATTGTATTCGCCCGTAGATGCGATCACGTTGCCGGCAGTGAATGCGCCGGATACCTTATGTTCACCCTTTTTTACATCCGCGACAAAAGAGCCCGTGATGTTCGGCAGTCCGGCCTTTACTGTGGTGCCCGCTGCGTGGCTGCTGCTGGCACCCATCAGCACGCGCTCCGATGCGATCTGCTCCCATGTGCCGCCAAACAGGGCGGCAGGGCTGGTGGGGTCGGTGCTCTGGTAGATGCTGCCCACCGGGTAGGCAGCGGAGCTGGGTGCGGCCAGCAGAGCATCGACATCTTCCTTTGTATAATAGGAAGAAAAATCGGCACCGAAGGTGCGCAGGGCGTTTGCCTTTTCGGCAGCGGTCCATTCCCCGGCGGCTGCGGCGGTGGTCAGAGCCTTCTTCACGCCATAAGGCAGCAGGGCTGCGGTCAGCGGCAGAAGTGCATCCGTCATGCTGTCCAGCTGTTCGCGGGCAGCTGGTGCGGTGATCAGGGTTCCGTCGCTGCGCACGTTGATGCCGCAGGCGGGGTCCACCCGCACTGCGCCGGGGGCCGAAGCCGTGGGCACCGTGCTGCTGCGCAGATAGGGCGACAGATCCGGCATGGCGGCAGTATCGGTCAACACGGCCCCGGTGTTGGGGTCCACGCTCAGCACCCGAAGCAGCTGGCCGGAGACCGGAACTGCCGGGCAGGGAAGCGCCCCCACATCCTGCGCCGTCAGTTTTACGATGCCGCTTTTGCCGTTCACGCTCACTACCTGACCGTCGGTAGGCACCAGCTCCTCTGCCCGTGCGGCAGCAGCCTCGGCACGGGCTGCAC
This sequence comes from uncultured Faecalibacterium sp., assembly GCA_902463235.1. Classification (GTDB taxonomy): domain Bacteria; phylum Bacillota; class Clostridia; order Oscillospirales; family Ruminococcaceae; genus Faecalibacterium. The sequence goes on from CABQER010000053.1 coordinate 4,719, forward strand.
AGCGGGATGCAGCGGCACTGTCGGCGCTGGTGCGCTGTGCCGCGGTCTGGGCCTGTGCCGCATTGGATGCCGTGCTTGCAGCACTGGCTGCGGCACGCTGTGCGGCGGTGGAAGCGGTACTGGCACTTTCCAGCACACGCGCCACGAACTGCTCATACTGCGAGGGCGGCAGCTCTTCCGCGCCGCCGTCGGTGGGCAGGATAGCGTAGGTGTCGTAGCTGCCGGGCCGGGTATAGGCGGCGTAGCCGCTGGCATCGATGGCTGCCAGCATCCACTGTCCGCCGGTGCTTCCGGTCAGGCGGCGGTCCACGGTGACGCAGTGCTGCGTGTCCAGTGAGACCGGTGCCAGCAGGGTGCCGTCGCTGCGGCGCAGGTAGAGCGCAACGGTGCACCCGGCCCATGCTTCCGGCAGCGTGAAGCACAGCTCGTCCACACCGGCAGCGTTCTGTGCACCGAGGTGCAGGCGGTGCGGCTGGGACAGAAATTCAGTGCCGCCGCACTGCCTTTGAATGATCTTGATGTTCACTTGAAAACCTTCCTTTCTGTTTTTTGTTTGATTGTACAGCCGCTGCCCGGCAGCTGCCAGTGTGGTCTTTTGCTGCACAAATTTCTGTGCTTCGGCATTTTGCCGGAAGGCGCTTTTCATGGGTAATTCGCACAGTTCTTTGTGGGTGAAAAATGGGATGAAAAAGAGGTGGCTTTGTACGGAAAACCAGCGATTTTTGGCCGCTTGCCGCATGGGAAAACGAACCCAAAAGTGCAGTTTCCGGTGCAAAAAGTCCAAAATAAATGTTAAAAATTCGTGAACAAAACACCCCAGAAAACAGGTCGAAAATCGGAAGGAAATAACCGAAAAAACAATATTTTGGAGAAAACAATGTTAAAGTTGCACAAAAAATAACGTCAAAAAACTAACAAAGTATGAGAAGGTGATTTGACAAATGGCCATTGGACTGGTAAAATAAGAGCCGCTCAACGGAACCAACAGACGTTGCAGCGTTTAAAATTTATCTGGATGAAGTAAAAAGCCGTCTTATATACGGCGCGGCGCGGGCAGATGGGGTCCGGGCCGGGAGGGTAACTGCACCCTCCGCAGCGGAGTCCAAATTGTATACGATGCTCGATTTTACCAAAAAGAGGGCATCGTATTTGATTGTGGGGCCAGATGGCTTCTGCCCGCCCCGCAGTCCGGGCGGCCGGGGCATGAAAAACATGTCCGCAGCCGCAGCCAATTTTGAAAAGAGAGGAGTTGTCTCGTATCGCTTCCGTAAAATTGAAGAAAGCATTGTCTGACTGCAAGCATGCAGTCTCTCCCCGTGTGCTGGCGTTTTGTGTCATGGTCGTGTGCCTTGTGGCTACACTCAGTGTGACCGCTGCGAATCTGC
>CABQER010000054.1 GCA_902463235.1 uncultured Faecalibacterium sp.
GCGTCCTCGGTCTGGGCCACCAGCTTGAAATCTGCGTCCGGGTGGACGTTCAGGTAGTCGTAGAAGGAAACATCGGCGTTCAGGGTGGCGTCGATGCGGCCTGCGGTGAGCAGCTGGATGGTCTCTTCCAGCGTGTCGATGCCCTGTACGGTGGCACCATAGCTCTCGGCCAGTTCCATGTAGGTGGAAGCCAGGCTGTTGGCGGTGGTCTTGCCCTTCAGGTCCTCAAAGCTGGTGATCTCGTCGTTATCCTTGCGGACGGCAAGGGCAGTGTGGATGTAGCCGTAGGGCTCGGTGAAATCATAGGTCTTGGCGCGCTCGTCGGTCACTTCCACGCCGTTGCACACGATGTCGTAGCGGCCTGCGTCCAGACCGGCAAACAGGCTGTCCCAGTCGCTTTCCACGTACTCCGGCTCCACGCCCAGCTTTTCGGCAATGGCGCGGGAGACTTCCACATCGTAGCCCACCAGAGTATCGGATTCGTCGTGGTAGCTCCAGGGCTGCCATGCGCCTTCCAGTGCAACGATCAGCTTGCCGCTGGACTGGATGTTGGACAGCTGGTCGCCGGCAGCAGGAGCCACAGAGGCGGCCGTGCCGGAAGCAGCGGTGCTGCCGGAAGAATTGGAGCAGCCGGACAGAGTCAGCACGCCGGCAGCGGCCATAACGCTCATAAGAGAAATAAAGGTTCTGCGTTTCATAGTTGGATTCCCTTTCCTCTATAAAAATATTTGTGAAATAAACTCCTTCAGGCAAAGAGGGAGACTTTCTGGTTTTGCCAAAGGCCCCATCCCGGAGGGGGCTGTCTGCGAAGCAGACTGGGGGAGTTGGTTAAACTTCACTCGGTGTGAGCGATCTTGCGCAAAAATTCGCGGGTGCGCTCCTCTTTGGGGTTGGCGAAAAACTCATGCGAGGGAGCCTGCTCCACTACCACGCCGTTCTCCATGAAAACGGTCTTGGAGGAAACATTGCGGGCAAAGCCCATCTCGTGGGTGACCACCAGCATGGTCATGCCCTCTTCGGCCAGCTGCCGCATCACGGCCAGCACTTCGCCAGTCAGCTCCGGGTCAAGGGCCGAAGTCGGCTCGTCAAAATAGATGATCTCCGGGTCGGAGGCCAGTGCCCGGGCAATGGCCACGCGCTGCTGCTGGCCGCCGGAAAGCTGGCGCGGATAGTAGTCGGCTCGGTCGGCAAGGCCCACCTTTTCCAGCATCTTCATGCCAACGGCATCCGCCTGCTCTTTGGGCATTTTGCGGGCAATGATGAGGCCCTCGGTCACGTTCTGCAGGGCAGTCTTGTTGCGGAACAGATTGTAGCTCTGGAACACAAAGGCCGTCTTTTTGCGCAGCCGGGCAATGTCGGCGCGGCTGGCCTGGGCAAGGTCGAACGTCTCACCGTCAAAGGTGAGCTGGCCTGCGTCGGCAGTCTCCAGAAAGTTCAGACAGCGCAGCAGGGTGGTCTTGCCGGAGCCGGAGGGGCCGAGGATGGCCACTACATCGCCCTTTTCCACGGTCAGGTCCACGCCGCGCAGCACCTGCAGCTCGCTGGTCACTTTGCGTGCACCGGGCCGGTGGAAGATGCCTGCCTGCAGGCGGGGCTTTGTGTAGGTGAAAAAGGACTTGTGGACGTTTTTGATCTCTAACATGGACATGGTTGCCACACTCCTTTCTTACTGGAAGCCGTGGGCGTTGAGCCGACGCTCCAGCAGTGACTGCAGCTTGGTAATGACCGTGCAGAACAGCAGATACACCACGGCCACCTCACAGTAGATGGGCAGGAAGATGTAGGTGCGGGCGGCCACGCGCTGACCGGCCATGAACAGCTCGGCCACCGTGATGTTGGACGCCAGCGAGGTGTCCTTGATCATGCCGATGAGCGAGTTGGAGAGGGCGGGCACTGCGGTGCGCAGGGCCTGCGGCAGCACGATGCGGCGCATGATCTGCCACCAGCTCATGCCCACGCAGTAACCGGCTTCCAGCTGGCCCTGGGGCACGCTTTCCAGTGCACCGCGCATGGTCTCGGCGCAGTAGGCACCCTCGTTGAAGGCAAAGGCGATGACCGCAGCAGGGAAAGCGTCCAGCATGATGCCCACGCTGGGCAGACCATAAAAGATGATGAACAGCTGCACCAGCAGCGGCGTGCCGCGGATGACCCAGATGTAGAACCGTGCGATCTGCCGCAGCACCGGCACATTGGCGTACTGCACTAGCGCAACGGCCACGGCAATGATCATGGCAAAAAAGAAGGAGACCAGCGTGAGCGGGATGGTCATGGTAAGGCCTGCCGTAAGGATACGGGGCAGGGCCTCCGCCAGCACGCTGACCGTACGGTTGGAAAGAAATGCTTCAAACATGAAAAATGTTCCCTCAGAACGGTATTCAAATACTTTGTAAATCGTAAGAACAAAGGTATTATAAGGCTTGGAGTGCGCTTGAAGTCAAGGGCTTTTTCTAAAATTCCTACAAAACCTACCAGAATACTATAGCATGAATCCGGATGGAGTGCAAACGGTTTGCTCAAAACGCGTGATGTGTACAAAAACGGACGACCCATCTGGAAAACTTTGTGCAATGCGGCAAGCGGTTGACGGCGCACCGGCTTTCGTGTACAATGAACATAACAACGCGCACCGGGCTTGGCCCGGCACAGGCGCAAATTCACCGCAGAGGGCGCAGTGCCCTTTGCGCGGTGCAGACACGGAGGACACGAACGTGACGAAGAAAAAAATTGGCGTTCTGGGTGCAGGTACCTGGGGCATGGCTCTGGCACGGATGCTGTGTGTCAGCGGCAATGATGTGCAGGTGTGGTCGGCGCTTCCGGCTGAGGTGGAGAACCTTTCCGCTACGCGGGTGCACCCCAATCTGCCGGGCATGAAGATCCCGGAAGAGCTGCAGTTTACCAAGAGCATTGAGGAAGTGTGCACCGGCAAGGATGTGCTGCTGTTTGCAGTGCCGTCGGTATTTGTGCGCTCCACCACGGCCAAGGCCCGGCCTTACATCCCGGACGGCCAGATCCTTGTGGACGTTGCAAAGGGCATGGAGCCGGAAACCTTATATACCATGACTGAGGTCATTGCCGACGAGCTGAACAAAGAGGGCGGCCCCCAAAACGCAAAGCTGGTGGCCCTTTCCGGCCCAACCCACGCCGAAGAGGTGGCGCTGGATCTGCCCACCACCATCGTTTCGGCCTGCCCGGACGAACAGGCTGCAGAATTTGTGCAGGAGGTGTTCAGCAACACCTGTATGCGGGTGTACACCAACCCCGACATCAAGGGCGTGGAGCTGAGCGGCGCGCTGAAGAATGTGATTGCGCTGGGTGTTGGCATCTCCACCGGCCTTGGCTACGGCGACAACGCCCGCGCAGCCCTCATCACCCGCGGCATTGCCGAGATCGCCCGGCTGGGCGTGGCCATGGGCTGCAACATCCACACCTTTGCGGGTCTGGCCGGTATCGGCGACCTGATCGTGACGGCCACCAGTATGCACAGCCGCAACAATCGTGCGGGCATTCTGATCGGCAAGGGCAAAAGCCCGGAGCAGGCCGTGAAGGAGGTCGGCATGGTGGTGGAGGGCATCAATGCCCTGCCCGCCGCCATGGAGCTGGCCGCAAAGTACAATGTGGAAATGCCCATTGTGCAGACGGTGAACGCCATCGTGAAGGAGGGCATGAGCGCCAGCGACGCGCTGCGCACCCTGATGGACCGCAACCGGAAGAACGAGATGCCGCAGGGCTACGAAAAAGTCTGAATTTTAAGGGAGAAGGCACAGCTGTCTGCAGATGGCTGTGCCTTTTTTGCTGCGCGGCCTGCCCACTGGCCGAAAACACAAAATAATTCAAATTTTTTACCAAAATCAGACGTAAAAGGGTAGAAGGTCGGGAAACTTTCTGCTATACTGAAACAGAACGCAAAAACCGGGGGACGTTTTGTGCACCCTGTCGGAGAGAAAGAGAGGAATCTGCCATGCCGTCAACTTATGCGCACCGCCGCTTTGGCACCAATGTGCTGGAACATCTGCCGGATGAACTGCGTGCTCAGCTGGAACAGAACCGTGAGCTTTATGATATCGGCCTGCACGGGCCGGACCTGCTGTTTTATTACCATGCTGCCAAGTCCAACCCGGTGGGTGCATTGGGCAACGCCATGCACGAGGAGCCGGGGCAGGTCTTTTTTGACCGGGCGCGCAGGGTGGTGCACTGCGAGGCAGACCGGGATGCCGCGCTGGCCTATGCACTGGGTTTTGTCTGCCACTTTGCGCTGGACAGCACCTGCCACCCGTATGTGGAGCAGTTCACCCGGGAAAGCGGCGTGACCCACTGCGAGATCGAGACCGAGTTTGACAACATGCTGCTGCGCCGGGACGGATACGACCCGCTGAAGTTTTTCACAGCCAGCCATATCCACCCGTCGGAACAGAATGCAAAGGCAATCGCGCCCTTTTACGAGGGCATCTCGGAGCAGGTGGCGCTGGACTCGCTCAAGGGCATGATCTCAGTGCACAGGCTGCTGCAGGCGTCCAATCCTGTCAAGCGCTGGGTGGTGCTGACAGGCATGAAGGTGGTGGGCAAATACGACATGCTGCACGGCCTTGTGGCAGATCCGCAGCCGAACCCGAAGTGCGTGGAGAGCGGCAAGCGGCTGGAAGAACTGTATGCGCAGGCGCTTCCGCTGGCAGAAACGCTGATCCTGGAGTTTGTGGCAAAGCTGGACACGGACCAGCCCCTGAGCAAGGCCTACGACCATACATTTGGGGAGTTCTGAGCAAGTCGATGCAGGCCAGCAGGGAAAGATGCTGTTTCCCGCTACGACCCTTTTGGTGAAAATGTGTTTGGAGCGCTCCGCAGCGCGCGACAAACACGAAAATAAAAACAAAATTTCCGCTGTAGATGGCCAAAGCGAATGCGGCGGCCATTTTAAATGGTGAAATCTAAAAAGAGGGGGCACCGCCCGGCGGTGCGAGAGGAAACAAGATGAAACATGAAAAATTCAAGGTGACCCCGCTGGAGCGGTCATGGATCCTGTACGATGTGGGCAACTCGGCCTTTGTGCTGATGATCGCCACACTGGTGCCCATTTTCTTTAATGCGCTGGCCGAGGCCGGGGGATTGAGTCCGGTGAACTATCTGGCCTACTGGGGCTATGCAAGCTCGGTGGTCACGGTGATCACGGCAGTGCTGGGGCCGATTTTGGGCACGCTGGCCGATACCAGAGGCTTTAAAAAGCCCATCTTCATGCTCTGCCTGTTCGTGGGCGTGGCAGGCTGCTGTGCTATGGGCCTTGCCACTACATGGCTGCCGTTCCTGATTATCTTCATCCTTGCAAAGATCGGCTTTTCGGGCAGTCTGGTGTTCTACGATTCCATGCTGGGCGATGTGACCACCCCGGAACGCATGGATGTTGTGTCTTCGCAGGGCTATGCATGGGGCTACATTGGCAGCTGCGTGCCCTTTGTGGTGTGTCTGGCGCTGGTGCTGGGCAGCGGGGCCATCGGCCTGAGCCAGATGACCGCCCTTTCCGTGGCGCTGCTCATCACCGCTGTGTGGTGGCTGGGCACCACCCTGCCGCTGCTGCGGAGCTATAAGCAGATCAACTATGTGGAGGTAGAGCAGCACGCCATCCGGCAGAGCTTTGTGCGCATCGGCCACACCCTCAAGCATCTGCGCGAGGATAAGCAGGTGTTCTGGTTCCTGCTGGCCTTCTTCTGCTACATCGACGGCGTGTATACCATCATCGATATGGCCACCGCCTACGGAACGGCACTGGGGCTGGAGACCACCGGCCTTTTGCTGGCCCTGCTGGTAACGCAGATCGTGGCCTTCCCTTCGGCGCTGATCTTTGGTCGGCTGAGCGCAAAATATCCGTCCAGCCAGCTTATCCCGGTCTGCATCGCAGCCTACACCGGCATTGCGGTGTT
>CABQER010000055.1 GCA_902463235.1 uncultured Faecalibacterium sp.
GCCAAGGTCTGCCAGTACATCCTCGGCCACCTGCAGACAGTTGGCCTTGTTCATCACGTTGCAGGTGTATCCCTTGGCAATGCCGCCCTCGGCCTCGATCTCATCTGCCAGCTCCTTGAGCCTATCCATGTTGCGGCCCAGCAGCGCCACCTTTGCACCCGCCCGTGCCAGCGCCTTGGCAAAAATGGAGCACAGCGTGCCGCTTGCGCCGGTGACAACGGCCACCTTGCCGGTAAGATCGGTGTTCAGTACATTCTTTTCCATAACATCCTCCTGTTACAGCTGTATTCATTGGCTAGAGTATAACAGAGACGGACAGTCTTTGCCAGAACATTCTTATTATAAAATGGGATTGTTTTACGCTTTTAGCTGGTCAACAAGCACGATATCTCCCGGATGCGGTGCAGACGCAATCGTACAAAATCGCAAAAATGACCGTTTTTACCTTGAAAATCTTCTAACCCCTTCTGCGGCAAAACCAGTATGATAAATGCATGACAAACACATACTGACTTCGGCTCCGCACGGCCTGCGGGGCAAAGCAAACGCAAAGAAGAAAAGGAGATTTTTATGGCATCTGAAAGCAAGAGTGCCCTGCGTCCCTTCGGCATGAAGGACAAGCTGGGCTATATGTTCGGTGACTTCGGCAACGACTTCACCTTCATCCTCTCGTCCCTGTTCCTGATGAAATTCTACACCGACGTGATGGGCGTTTCCGCCGGTGTGGTGGGCATTGTCATGATGGCAGCCCGCATCGTGGACGCCTTTACCGATATCACCATGGGTCAGATCGTGGACCGCTGCAAGCCCACCAAGGACGGCAAGTTCCGCCCGTGGCTCAAGCGGATGTGCGGCCCTGTGGCCATTGCCTCCTTCCTGATCTTCCAGTCCGGTCTGGCCGGGATGCCTTACGGCTTCAAGGTGGCCTGGCTGGCAGTCACCTACATCCTGTGGGGCTCCATCTTCTACACCTCCATCAACATCCCCTACGGCTCCATGGCTTCTGCCGTTTCTCCCGAGTCCAAGGACCGTGCCGAGCTGTCCACCTGGCGCACCATCGGCGCCAGTCTTGCAAGCCTTGTCATCGGCGTGGGCACCCCGATGATCGCCTACGTTACCGTGGACGGCAAGACCATGCTCTCCGGCTCCCGCATGACCATCATCGCCGGTGTGTTCTCCGTGATGGCTATTATCTGCTACCTGCTGTGCTTCAAGATGGTGCAGGAGCGCGTGCAGCTGACCACCAAGAGCGAGAAGATGGACTTCGGCAAGCTGGTCAAGAGCATTGCAACCAACCGCTCCCTGATGGGCATCATCGCCGCCGCCCTGATGCTGCTGCTCTCTCAGCTGACCATGAGCGGCATGAGCAGCTATGTGTACCCCAACTACTACGGCAGCGCCGCCGCACAGTCTCTGGCAAGTCTGGTGGGCATGCTCGGCACACTGCTCATCTGCGCCCCCACCGCCGTCAAGCTCTCCCAGAAGTTTGGTAAAAAGGAGCTGGCTACCGCCGGTGCCATTGTGGGCGCAGTTGCCTATCTGCTGTGCTTCTTCCTGCGTCCTTCTAACCCCTTCGTCTATGTTGCCTTTGCTGCTGTGGCTACCGTCAGCATGGGCTACTTCAACACCGTGGTCTGGGCTATGATCACCGACGTTATCGACGACACCGAGGTGCGCACCGGCGTGCGTGAGGACGGCACTGTGTACTCTGTCTACTCCTTTGCCCGCAAGCTGGGTCAGGCCATCTCCTCCGGCCTCATCGGCGCTCTGTTGACCATGATCGGCTACTCCGAGGCTACTGCCTTCGACCCCGCCGTCACCGGCAAGATCTTCAATCTGTCCTGTCTTGCACCCTTTGCCGGCTTTGTGGCACTGGCGCTGATCCTCGTCTTCCTCTATCCGCTGAGCAAGACCCGCGTGGAACAGAACATCGCTACGCTGGCTGCACGCCGTGAGGGCAAGGAAAACTAAGCTATTTTCCCTTCCTTATCATTTACCTCCGTTGCGCAGAGCAGGCACTCTGCCGGAGCACAGAAAATGTGCCCGACGGGGTGCTTGTTCTCAGTGAAAAAAGGCTGTATACTGAACCTGTACGAATCGCCGCACGGGAAAGGAGCAGACCCATGAACGTAGATCCCTTACAGGTACTCAGCAAACTTGCTGCTGTTTACAATATCCCCGCCTGCCGGGTGACCCCGCCCTTTGCCGGGCTGGAAAATTTCGATTACGGTCTGCGCAAGGCGCTGGACCCGGAGTTTGACTGGCAGGAGTTCGGCTATACCCTGCTGAAGCACACCCCGGAGCAGACGCTGCTGATCGCCGAGGGCACCTTTGAGTTGAAGTTTGCCCTGTTCCGCGTGCCGGACGAAAAGGACACCGTGTTCATGATCGGCCCGTGGACGGATGGCCCCCGCAGCGAGGATTCCCGCCGGTGGGCGCAGAAAAATCTCGGTAAAGCCGGGGACGAAGCTGTGCAGGAATACTACAACGGCGTCCACACTCTTTCCGGCGATGACTTTGCCACCGCCATCTACGCCGTGGTGTCTGTTATGCTGGGGCAGGAGGAACTGCGCACACAGGAAGTGAAGGAGTTTCTGCCCTTCATGTTCCAGCCGGATATCCGCTACTTCACCGAACCCACCTTTGAGCGGGACATCCCCGTTGCCATGATCGAGCAGCGCTATCAGATCGAAAACGAGATGCTGGAGGCTGTGACCCGGGGCGATGAGAATGCCGCGATCCTCAGCATCCACCAGTTCGGCCGCTTTTCGCTGGGTGACCGGTTCATCGGGACGCTTTACCGGGAAAAGAGCCAGTTCATTATTATGAACACCCTGCTGCGCAAGGCTATTGAGCAGAACGCGGTGCACCCCTTTTATGTGGATAAAATTTCCTCCAGCTACGCCCGCCGCATCGAGACGCTGGATACGGTGGAGGACGTGCAGGCCACGCTGCAGCAAATGCTGCGGGACTACTGTGCCTACGCCCGCCGCTACTCCCTGAAAGGCTACTCCCCTACGGTGCAGAAGGTGATCAACCATATCAATCTGAATCTCTCGGAGCCGCACACCCTGAAAAGCCTTGCGGCGCTGTGCCACATCAGCCCGTCGTATCTTTCCTCCCTGTTCAAGCAGGAGACCGGCAGTACCCTGATCGACTATATCAACACCCAGCGGGTCAAACGTGCCGCACAGCAGCTGACCACTACCGACCGCTCCATCTCCGAGGTGGCGGAAGAAATGGGCATTCTGGACGTAAATTACTTTGCCAAAATTTTTAAGCGCACCTTCGGCATGACCCCCACCCGCTACCGCCGGGAAAACCGGAAAAAGTAAAAAAATCTACGATTCCGGCACGAAAATGTTCTACCTCTCCCAGCGTTTTCCATGCTAGAATAGCATCAGTAAAAGAAGATGCCCAAACCCTGAACGATAGAAACAAAACAAGAAATAAGACAGGAGAATTCATCATGCGAGAGATCATTTCCCTGAACGAAGGCTGGACCCTGCGCTTCCCCAAGGGCGAGCGCGCCGCCGAGACCGTCACCCTGCCCCACACCTGGAACGCCGTGGACGGCATGGACGGCAACGGCAGCTATCTGCGCACCACCGGCGTGTACAGCCGCACCTTTAAAAAGCCCGTGCAGCCGCTGGCTGGCGGCCGCGTGTATGTGGAGGTGCTGGCAGCTGCGCTGGATGCCACCGTCAAGGTGAACGGCACCGTTGCCACCACCCACGAAGGTGGCTTCTCCATCTTCCGCGCCGACATCACCGACCTGTGCCGTGACGGCGACAACGAGCTGACCATCGAGGTCAGCAACGAGGACACCCCCTCCATGTACCCCGCCTCTGCGGACTTTACCTTCTACGGCGGATTGTACCGCGGCGTGAACCTGATCAGCGTGCCCAACGCACACTTTGATCTGGACTACTACGGCGGCCCCGGCATCATGGTCACCCCCAAGCCCACCGCAGACGGCGGCGCTACCTTTGAAATCAAGAGCTTCATCACCAACCCCGACGACAGCTTTACCGTGATGTACAGCATCGAGGACCCCTACGGATGCGAGGTGGCTTCCGCTGTTCGTCCGTCTGACAATACTGCCATTTCGATTTACGTCCCGGACGCTGAGCTGTGGAGCATGGACGAGCCGAATCTCTACACCGTGGTGGCACGTCTGCAGCGCAACAACGAGGCCTTTGACGAGATCTACGCCAACGTAGGCGTGCGCAGCTACACCGTTACCCCGGACGGCGGCTTCTCCATCAACGGCGAGGCCACCCCGCTGCGCGGTGTCTCCCGCCATCAGGATAAGCTGTACAAGGGCAACGCCCTGACCGTGGAGGACCACTATCAGGACGCACAGATCATCAAGGAGCTGGGTGCCAACACCATCCGTCTGGCACACTATCAGCATAGTCAGGATTTCTACGATGCCTGCGATGAGCTGGGCTTTGCCGTCTGGGCCGAGATCCCCTTTATCAGCGTGTTCAAGTCCGGTAAGGACGCCCACACCCATGTGATGGAGGAGATGAAGGAGCTCATCATCCAGAACTACAACCACCCCTCCATCCTGTTCTGGGGCATCTCCAACGAGATCCTCATTGGCGGCATCAGCCAGGAGCTGGTGGATACCCACCACGACCTGCAGAAGCTGTGCAAGGAGCTGGACCCCACCCGTCTGACCACCATTGCCCATGTTTCTCACACCCCCACCTCCGGCCCCATGCACCGCATCACCGATGTGGAGAGCTACAACCACTACTTTGGCTGGTACGGCGGCAAGATCGAGCAGAACGGCCCCTGGCTGGACAAGTTCCACGCCGAGAACCCGGATATCTGCCTTGGCATCTCCGAGTACGGCTGCGAGGGCATCATCAACTGGCACAGCAACACCCCCCAGTGCAAGGACTACTCTGAGGAGTATCAGGCACTGTACCACGAGTACATGGCACAGGCCTTTGAGGATCGCCCGTGGATCTGGGCAAGCCACGTCTGGAATATGTTCGACTTTGGCTGCGCTGCCCGCAGCGAGGGCGGCGTGAAGGGTCGCAACAACAAGGGTCTGGTCACCATCGACCGCAAGACCCGCAAGGACAGCTTCTATGTCTATCAGGCTTACTGGGCAAAGGATCCCATGGTGCACATCGCAGGCCGCCGCCACGCACAGCGCGCCGGTGAGACCACCGAGGTGAAGGTGTACTCCAATCAGGACACCGTGACCCTGTACTGCAACGGCAAGGAGGTCGGCACCCAGACCGCACACCGCGTGTTCAAGTTCGATGTGGCGCTGGACGAGGGCTTCAATGTGCTGATGGCTGTGGCCGACACCGTGAAGGACAGCATCACGCTGGAAAAGGTGGAAACTGAGCCTGCCTGCTACACCCTGCCGGAGTTCAACGAGCGTCAGGAGGGCGTGGCCAACTGGTTCAAGCAGATGGGCAGCATGGATCTGACCGCTCCCATGGAGTTCCCCGAGGGCTATTACAGCATCAAGGACAGTCTGGAAGAGCTGGCTAAGAACGAGGAAGCTTTTGCTGTTACCGCCAAGGCCGTGAAGCTGGCCACCAACTTTGACATCAAGCCCGGCGAGGGCATGTGGGCCATGATGAAGAAGATGACCCCTGAGGTCATGGCCGGCATGATCTCCATCATGCCGGACGGCTTCATCGAGAGCCTGAACGCAAAGCTTATTAAAATCAAGAAGTAAAGCAATCTTTTTGAACCGTATGGCGGCTGTACAGCTGTTATACGGTTTTTTATGCTTTTGCGTATATCAAGAGGGCTGGCACGGTCCAGCCCTCTCTCTTTTTGCCAAAGTTTCCCTCATTTTTTCTTGCAAGCAGCCGAAAGTGGCGTGCTTTCAAAACTTTTGTTGACAC
>CABQER010000056.1 GCA_902463235.1 uncultured Faecalibacterium sp.
GCCATCGGGATGCCAAGCTGCTTCAGCACATCTTCGGCCTGCTGCTTGACGGTAGGGTTGACACGAATATTGAGCGTCATCGTTTTTTCCATGGTTATCACCTCAACTTTATTGTAACGTATTTTACGTTATTTTGCAATGGGACTTATTGATTTCTGCGGGCTGCACAAGATTTGCTGAAAAATTTTGCTACTTGCCCAGATGGGCATCGTTCACCTCTTTATTTTAACACCTTATTCAGCAATTCCTGATAGTTGCTTACATGGTCATAGGTCACAAGTCCATCGGACAACCTCGCAAACAGCTTTTTAGCACAATCGATCTTGGATTTTTCGATGGGGCGCAGATTCAGGCTTTCCATTGTACACCGGTTCATGTTCATCTATTAAAATATTTTCGCTTATTGGTCGGGTCAGCTGTTGATATATGCCGCCCTTTCCTGTATACTGTTCCTGTTGTAGTTGGTTCATGACAGTTTCAGCTTACAACAAAAAATGAGATAGGCAACCCCTTTCGGGGAAGTCTATCTCATTTTTTTCGTTGGGGCTATTTTGCAACAGCCCCTTTTTCATTTACTGTTTTACTTTGCCCTCGCCGTCCAGAGCTTCTTCCAGCGTGTGCCATGCCAGCACCGCACACTTGACCCGGGCGGGGACATGGGCAATACCCTGCAGGGCAGCCGCGTCCTCCAGTTCGTCCAGCTCCTCGGGCGTGATTTTATCCTTGATCATCTTAAAATACAGTCCCAGCAGCCGCCGCGCGTCCTCCACGGTGCGGCCCTTGACCAGATCGATCATCAGGGAGGCCGATGCCTGCGAGATGGCGCACCCGCTGCCGATGAAACCGGCATCCTCGATCACGCCATTCTTTACGCGCAGCTGCAGGGTGATATCATCGCCGCAGCTGGGGTTCACACCCTCCAGGCTGTGGGTGGCCCCCTCAACGGGGTGGCGGTTCTCCTTGCTGCGGCTGTTTTCCGTGATGACCTGGGTATAAAGCTCGTTCAGATTCATAGACCCATCACCTTTCGTACATTTTCCAGATTATTCAGCAGGGCGTCCACGTCTTCTTCCGTGTTGTAGAGGGCAAGACTTGCCCGGCAGCAGGACCCGATGCCCAGATACTCCATCAGGGGCTGGGCACAGTGGTGACCAGCCCGGATAGCCACGCCGCCCGCGTCCAGAATGGTGGCCACATCGTGGGGGTGAACCTCCTTGACATTGAAGGATACCACGCCGAATCGCCCGTCGGCCACCGGTTCACCGTAAACGGTCAGCCACGGCAGAGCCGCCATGCCCTTGAGCATCCGGTCCAGCAGGGCGTGCTCGTGCTGCATCATGGCATCCCAGCCAATGTGATTCATGTAGTCCAGTGCGGCGGCAAAGCCGACCTCACCGCCCACATTGCGGGTACCGGCCTCGAACTTGCGGGGGCCCTCAGCCCAGGTGGCACTCTGCTCATGCACGGTGCTGATCATATCGCCGCCGCTCAGGAAGGGCGGCATTTTTTCCAGCAGCTCTGCCCGGGCGTACAGCGCGCCCATGCCCATGGGGGCATAGAGCTTGTGTGCCGAGCAGGCGGCAAAGTCCACGTCCAGCCGCTTTACATCCACGGGCATGTGGGGGGCGGCCTGAGCGCAGTCCAGCACCACCACCGCGCCCACGGCATGGGCGCGGGTTACGATCTCTTCCACGGGAGCGCGCAGGCCCAGCACGTTGGAGACCATGGCAATGGCAACCAGTCTGGTCTTAGCGGTGATCTTTTTGTCCAGCTCGTCGGTGGTCAGGCGGCCGTCCGGGCCGGGGTACAGGTAGACCAGCTTTGCACCGGTGGCCTGTGCCACTCGCTGCCAGGGCACCAGATTGGAGTGGTGCTCGGCAACAGAGAGGACGATTTCGTCCCCCGCGTGCAGGAAGTGCAGGCCGTAGCTGTACGCCACAAGATTCAGGGATTCGGTGGTGTTCTGAGTGAACACGATCTCGTCATCCTCGGCATGGAAGAACTGCGCCACCCGGTGGCGGGCACCCTCGTGGGCATCAGTGGCACGCATGGCCAGCTCATACACGCCCCGGTGGGGGTTGGCGTTGTTGTTTTTGTAGTAATTGGTCACGGCATCCAGCACCTGCACCGGGTGCTGGGTGGTGGCGGCACTGTCCAGATAGACCAGCCGCTGGCCGTTTTCGTCAGCCGCAAGGATGGGAAAATCCCTGCGCCAGGTATCGTTGAATTCATTCGGCATCGTTGTCCAGCCTCCTTGCAGCTTCCGCACGTACCTCGTCCCGCAGGGTTTCCAGCGGGATCTTGTCCAGTGCCGGGGCGAAGCGGGCATCCACCATCAGGCGGCGTGCCTGAGCCTCGCTCAGGCCGCGGGAGCGCAGATAATACAGTTTTTCCTCGTCCAGGCGGCCGATGGAGGCGGCGTGCTGGCCTTCAACCTCTTCCTCGCCGCACAGGATCAGCGGTGCAGTGCGGTTGCGGGCATCGGTGCTGAACAGGAGCACGTCCTCACTCTCATGGCCAATGCCCCGCTTGGCACCCCGCCTGAAATCGATGGTGCCGCGCAGGATCTTGTCTGCATGGCCGGTCAGGACACCGGCGGTGTGCATCTCACACATGGTGTCCTTGGCGGTGTGAACGGACACATCGTTGTAATCCAGCAGGGCACTGCCGCTGCCAAAGTACACGGCATCCAGATCATATTCGCTCTTGGCGGCGCTCAGCGCAGCGCGGGTGCCGCAGGCAGAAAGGATACCGCCCAGCTCAATGCGCACCTGCTCGACCCGGGCGTTCCGGCCCTCCTCTACGGCAGCTGCATTCCAGCGGCGGGCATTATCGCCCAGCAGCTGAATTTGCACCAGCCGGACTTGAGCGTTCTCGCCCGCACGGATGCGGGTGAGGGAAGCGGCGGCACCGTGTTCGGCATCGCCCCGCAGCACCTGCACGATGGTCAGGCTGCTGCCCGCTTTTGCATCCACCGAAAGGCTGGTCAGAGCTGTGGGATGGGCGGCATCCAGTGTCACCTCCAAGATCACAGGCTCCGCCACGGACACACCCTCAGCCACGGTCAGTGCGTGACGGACCGTGGCGTTTTCGGCGATATAAGCGTCTGTTTCAGCACCCATGCCGCTCTCGGCAAAGGCGGAAAAGTCGCTCTCGGCTTCCCCCACCCCTGCGGGCAGGATATAGGCGAAGTTGACCTCGCCCCAGAAATTTCCGGAAAGCTCCGGCAGCGCCGCTGCTTTGGGGGCGCTGTTCACGCCGCACTGGTTCCAAGTTGCAACCGGCAAGCGGTTCATGTTCAGATCATTCATAAAACGTCCGGCCCTCCTCTCAGCCGATGCTGCCCTTCATTTCCAGGTGGATCAGATTGTTCATCTCCACGGCGTATTCCACGGGCAGTTCCTTGGCAATGGGCTCGGCAAAGCCGCCCACGATCAGGGCACGGGCATCCTCTTCCGAAAGGCCACGGCTCATCAGGTAGAACACGGCCTCCTCGCTGATGCGCCCGATCTTTGCCTCGTGGCCCACATCCACAGCGTCACAGCGGATGTCCATCTCAGGGATGGTGTCAGAGCGGGAACGGTCATCCAGCATCAGGCTCTCGCAGGAGACGGCAGATTTGGAATTCTTCGCGTTGGGCAGAACCGTGACGGAGCTGCGGAAGTTGGAGATACCGCCATCCCGGGCAATGGACTTGGTGGTGATGTGGGAACTGGTGTTGGGGGCAGCGTGCACCACCTTGGCACCGGTGTCCAGATCCTGACCGGCACCTGCAAAGGTGATGCCGGTGAATTCCATCCGGGAACCCTCGCCCGCCAGGATGCTCATGGGATACAGGCAGGAGGTGTGGGAACCAAAGGAACCGGACACCCATTCGATGGTGCCGCCCTTTTCCACCCGGGCACGCTTGGTGTTCAGGTTGTACATGTTCTTCGACCAGTTCTCAATGGTGGAGTAGCGCACCCGGGCGTTCTCGCCGACGTAGATCTCCACACAGCCTGCGTGCAGGTTGGCAACGTTGTACTTGGGGGCAGAGCAGCCCTCAATGAAGTGGAGGTAAGCACCCTTGTCCACAATGATGAGGGTGTGCTCAAACTGACCGGCACCGGGGGCGTTCAGACGGAAGTAAGATTGCAGCGGGATCTCCACATGCACCCCGGCGGGCACATATACAAAGGAGCCGCCGCTCCACACGGCACCATGCAGGGCTGCAAACTTGTGGTCGGTGGGGGGCACCAGCCGCATAAAATGTTTGCGTACCATCTCGGCATAGGGGCCGGTAAGGGCACTCTCCATATCAGTGTACACTACGCCCTGTGCGGCTACCTCGGCCTTGACATTGTGGTATACCACCTCGGAGTCGTACTGCGCGCCCACGCCGGCCAGCGAAGCACGCTCGGCCTTGGGGATGCCCAGACGCTCAAAGGTGTTCTTGATGTCCTCGGGCACATCGCTCCACTTGCCCCGCATCTCGGTGTTGGGGCGGACATAGGTGACGATGTTGTTCATATCCAGCCCGGCAATGGAAGGGCCCCAGTTCTGCACCGGCATTTTGTTGTAGGTCTCCAGTGATTTCAGGCGGAAAATGCGCATCCACTCGGGGTCGTGCTTCTCCTCAGAGATCTTTTCCACGATCTCGCTGGTCAGGCCGGAGCTCACCGCAAAGGCAGCGTTGCTGCCGTCCCGGATATCGTAAATGCTGCGGTCAACCTCAGCAACATCGGTCTTTTCGGATTCAAAAGCTCTCATTCTGCTTTGTCCTCCTTCACTGCGTGGAAGCCCTCCTCAATGATCTCGTTCACAAGCTCATCGCCGCCGGTGCGCACGATATGGGCATCGTCCAGCACATGGACGTAGTCCACCTTCAGGCCCTCCAGGATCTTGGCGTTGTGGGTGATGATGATCAGGGC
This sequence comes from uncultured Faecalibacterium sp., assembly GCA_902463235.1. Lineage (GTDB taxonomy): Bacteria > Bacillota > Clostridia > Oscillospirales > Ruminococcaceae > Faecalibacterium. The sequence goes on from CABQER010000056.1 coordinate 4,911, forward strand.
ATTTTCGGCGTTGTGGTAGGCGCGCACACCCTGTGCCACCGTTTTGACGGCATCCACATCCAGGCCGGAATCGGTCTCATCCAGCAGAGCCAGCCTGGGCTTGAGCATCAGCAGCTGCAGGATTTCGCTCTTCTTCTTCTCGCCGCCGGAGAAGCCCACGTTTAGGTAACGGTCCGCATAGCTGGGGTCCATGCCCAGCGCATCCATCTGCTGTGCCAGCTCCTTGCGGAAGGCGAATACCTTGACCGGCTTGCCGGTGATGGCACTCTGGGCCGTGCGCAGGAAGTTTTCCAGCGTGATGCCGGGAATCTCCTCCGGGGTCTGGAAGGAGAGGAACATGCCAAGCCGGGCACGCACATCGGCGGGCTCGTGGGTCACGTCCTGCCCGCGGAAAAGGATCTGGCCGCGGGTCACAGTATAACGGGGGTCGCCCATCAGGGCGCTCATCAGGGTGGATTTGCCGGCACCGTTGTGGCCCATCAGAACATGGGTCTCGCCGGGGCAGACGGTTAGATTCAAGCCGTTCAGCAGGATCTTCTGTTCCTCACCAACGGCAACTTGTAAGTCTTTTACTTCCAGCAGAGGACTGCTCATATTGAATACCTCCAGATAACAGCCGTGCCTAGCTCAGTTAATCCCGAGTTGTACGGTAGGATTACTCTCTGCCTGTATACTATACCGATTTACTGGACATTGCAAGCCTTGTCAAAAAAGATTAACACTCTTTGGCAGATAAAACAATTGGCGTGTTGTATACCATACTCGAATTTGTGCACTGTGGCGAAACAAAAAGGGGCTGTTGCATCGTACTTCATACTCGTGTCCTTCTGAAATCATGTTGTGGTTTATATCGGTCAATCTATGATTTCGGATTTCATCTTCC
>CABQER010000057.1 GCA_902463235.1 uncultured Faecalibacterium sp.
GCTCTCAGAAAATCTACGAATTCTTGCTGCAGATGCTTTTTTCTTTAGCGGGCTCACCCTCTCAGTCAAATCCTTTGGATTTGCCAGCTCTCCCAAAGGGAGAGCCCTTGGCAGTCCACGCAAACTTCATCTCTTTGCCAAGGCCTCTCCCTTTGAGGAAAGACTTCCCCCGGCCGGGGGAAGATGTCGCGTAGCGACAAAAGGGGGAGTGTGTCACCGCAGGTGACGGAGAGGGCGAGGCTGTTGATCGTGTGCAGCAACCTGCCGCGCATCAGATGTCAAAGATCTCGCAGTCGTCCTCCACCTTCTTGCAGGCGGCCAGAACATTCACCATGGTGTCGTGGGGGTCTGCACCTTCAGAGAACTCCACCTTCATCTTCTGGGTCATAAAGCTGACGGTAGCATTTGCCACGCCTGCAACGGTGTTGGCAGCGTCTTCCATCTTCTGAGCGCAGTTTGCGCAGTCCACTTCGATCTTGTAGCTCTTCTTCATAAGTAATACCAGCCTTTCGTTATTCTTCGATATGATCCATCCCCATGGAGAGGATGCTGCGCACATGGTCATCGTCCAGTGCGTAGTAAACGGTTTTGCCATCGCGCCGGAACCGCACGAGCTTGGAATCCTTGAGCACCCGCAGCTGATGGCTCACCGCCGACTGGCTCAGCTGCACGGCGTTTGCAATGTCCTGCACGCACAGCTCGTTGTCGTGCAGTGCATACAGGATCTTGATGCGGGTGGAGTCGCCGAACACCCGGAACAGATCGGCCAACTCGTACAGCACCTCGTCGTCCGGCATATCCGGGCTTTCCGGCTGCAGGGCGGGCGCGGGGTCTTTTGTCTCAGGCATGTGGACAGCTCCTTTCGCAGCAAATTCATATGAACGCCTGTTCATGTGTTCATAGTAGCACGCGGAATGCCCCTTGTCAAGGCTTTTTTAAAGATTTTTGGCGTCTGCTCTAAATTGATGAAATTTGCCTTAAAACGCAGAAAATTTGCGTTTTTGAATCGCAATAAGGATGCGGATTGGAGGGAAGGCGAAAACAAAAAAGAGGTCGCCGCATGGTCAGTGTCCTTGCCCTCTCCGTCACCTTCGGTGCCACCTCTCCCAAAGAGAGAGGACTTGACAGCCCGTTTGCGCAAAAAGAAAAAGAGAAATTTACAAAAAAGTGTAAAACGGGGTGCGTTCTGGTGCAAAATGTGGTATCTTATAAAGGTGTTCAAAAATAAAATGCGCCATACGGCGCGCAAAAGGAGAGGAAAGTATATGACATTGGAAACCGGTATCCGCGGGGAACAGAGCGTGCTCGTCACCGCAGCCAACACCGCAAAGACCATGGGCAGCGGCACGCTGGATGTGTTTGCCACCCCGGCACTGGTGGCGCTGGCTGAAAAGACCTGCTGGATGAGCGTGGCCGACGCGCTGGGCGAAGGCAATGGCTCGGTGGGCACCAAGCTTGAGCTGGAGCACACCGCCCCCACCCCTGTGGGCATGACCGTGACCTGCGAGAGCGAGCTGGTGGCGGTAGAAGGCCGCAAGCTCACCTTCAAGGTGAGCCTGCACGACGAAAAAGGCCCTGTAGGCGGCGGCACCCACGAACGTTTTGTCATCAACAACGCCAAGTTCGCAGCCAAGGCGGAGGCAAAGAAGGGGTAAAACTCCTTCCGTCATCGCTGCGCGATGCCACCGTTCCCCTTTTTGTCGCTTACACGACATCTTCCCCCGGCCGGGGGAAGTCTTTCTCAATGAGGGAGGCTTTGGCAGTACGGTAAAGTTCCCGGTTTTGCCAAAGGCTCTCCCCTTGGGAGAGCTGGCACCGAAGGTGACTGAGAGGGCGAGGACGCTGACCGAAGAAAACTATTCTTCATCCGTCTGCTCTGTTTGCTCCAGCCTGATCGGCGGCGGGTCAGCTTCCAGCAAGTGCTGCTCGGCACGCTTCTGCGCGTCCTGCAAGAGCTGGGCGGCCTGCACGCTGGCCCGGAACAGCTCAAAATACATCGCTTTATAGTCCGGCGCGGTGCACACCTCCCTTGCATTCAGTGGGGATAGTTTTTCCTGCTGTGCGGGCGGTATGCATCCCCGGAAATTTGAAAAAAGAGGAATCCGTTATGAAAAACAAGAACCTTTCATGGTTCGCAGCTCTGCTGGTGTTTGCCCTGCTGCTGTGGTGCACAGCGGCAACGCCCGGCAAGATCGCGGACCCGTCCACCTATACCTGTGCGGTGTACAGCACCATCTTTTCGCTGCTGCCGCCGGTGATCGCCATTGTGCTGGCGCTGAACACCAAGGAGGTGTACACCTCCCTGCTGGTGGGCATCGCATCCGGTGCACTGCTATATGCCAACGGCAATTTGGAGCTGGCCATCAACACCCTGTTCTTCAATGAGGACGGCGGCATGGTGGCCAAGCTTTCGGACAGCAGCAACGTGGGCATTTTGGTGTTCCTTGTCATGCTGGGCATCCTTGTGGCCCTGATGAACAAGGCCGGCGGCTCTGCCGCCTTTGGCCGCTGGGCCTCCACCCACATCCACTCCCGGGCCGGTGCGCAGTTTGCCACCCTGCTGCTGGGCGTGATGATCTTTGTGGACGACTACTTCAACTGCCTGACCGTGGGCTCTGTCATGCGCCCCGTCACCGACCGGCAGAAGGTGTCCCGCGCAAAGCTGGCCTACCTGATCGATGCCACCGCAGCACCCGTGTGCATCATTGCGCCGGTGTCCAGTTGGGCAGCTGCGGTCACTTCCAGCGTGCCGGAAGGCTCCGGCATCAACGGCTTTACCATGTTCCTGCGCACCATTCCTTATAACTACTATGCCCTGCTCACCATCGTGATGAGCCTGTTCCTCATCTTCACCGGCACGGACTTTGGCTCCATGAAGCTCAACGAGGACAACGCCAAAAACGGCGACCTGTTTACCACCGCCGACCGTCCCTACGGCAACGATGTGGACGACGGCACCGATACCTGCGGCCATGTTGCAGACCTGCTCGCCCCGGTGCTGGTGCTGATCGTGGCCTGCATCTTCGGCATGATCTACACCGGCGGCTTCTTTGAGGGCGTGGACTTCGTTACCGCCTTTGCGGACTGCAACGCTTCTGCAGGTCTGGTGCTGGGCAGCAGCATTGCCCTGCTGTTCACCTTTGTGTTCTACCGCGTGCGCAATGTGATGACCTTTCAGGACTTTGCCGCCTGCATTCCCGAGGGCTTCAAGGCCATGGTCAGCCCCATGCTGATCCTCTCCCTCGCATGGACCCTGTCCGGCATGACCGGCCTGCTGGGCGCAAAATATTACGTTGCCAACCTGCTGAGTGGCTCTGCTGCAGCGCTGCAGTACATGCTGCCGGTCATCATCTTCCTTGTGGCAGTGTTCCTTGCCTTTGCCACCGGCACGAGCTGGGGCACCTTCTCCATCCTCATCCCCATCGTGTGCCATGCCTTCCCGGAGGGCGAGATGCTGGTCATCTCCATTGCGGCATGCCTGTCCGGTGCCGTCTGCGGCGACCACTGCTCCCCCATCTCGGACACCACCATTATGGCATCCGCCGGTGCCCACTGCAGCCATGTGAACCATGTGTCCACCCAGCTGCCCTACGCCATTACGGCGGCTTCCTGCGCGGCAGTGTGCTATGTGATCACGGGCATTGCACAGGCTTTCCTTGGCGCAAACGGCAGCCTGTTCACCTCGCTGATCCTGCTGGCCGTTGCCATTGCCGTAGAGCTGGTGGTGCTCAGCGTGATCCGTGTGCGCACGAACAAAAAGGCGGCAGAATAAATTCCTGCCCAAAATTCAGCTGTTTCGCTTTGCGCCGCGGCCAAAACGTGGTATTTTTAAATAAAATGAACTATCGGAGGCACACGACCTATGCTGGAACAGGCATTTCAGGACGTATACACCAAATTCAAGCTGCATTTCTACCAGAACGTTTTTCAGCGTTTTGCCACCCGGGAAGCCACGCTGACCACAGTGGAGTCCTTCTGCATGGAGGGCATCATGGCCATGGGCGAACCCACCATTGCGGAGTTTTCCCGCATGATGCAGATCTCCACCCCCAACGCGGCGTATAAGATCGGCAGTCTGGTGAAGAAGGGCTATGTGGAAAAGATCCAGTCCACCACCGACCGGCGCGAGTATCACCTGCGCCCCACCCAGAAGTATATCGATTACTACAACATCAGCTATTCCTACCTGCACACTGTGGTGGAGCGCGCAAGAGAGCGCTTCTCCCCCGAGGACTGTGCAAAGCTGGAGGAGATGCTCACCATTGTGAGCACCGAGCTGATGCCCGAGTTGGATATGCTCAAGAAGGACGAAAAGGCAGAATAAGCAACAAAAGAACTCCCGGACATCCGTCCGGGAGTTCTTTTGTTTCCCCTTACTTCTGCTCTTTATCTACTACCTGGATCTTGCCCTTCTTCCACAGCACATAGGAGGTAAGGATGCCGATGGGCAGCATCACGATGATGAAGATGCCCACAAGGCCGCCCAGCACGGAGCCGTAGTCTGCAAGACGTGCGGCGAGTGAGAGCACTGTCATGATGATGAGCACCGGCAGCACGCCCTTGATGCCGCCCTTGACCACCTTGCTGCCGCTGGCAGAGCTGGCGAACAGGCCCAGCGCCATGGAGCCGAACAGCGCCAGCAGCAGCGGGCTCTGGATGGTGTCCTTCATGGTTGCCATAAAATGTCCTCCCACTAAATACAGAATGAACGAAAAAAGGCGGGCGTTTTCGGCCCGCCGTCCTTGCGATACGGACAGGATACCGGAAAAGACGGCATCTGTCAAATGAGTATGACTAAAGCGCAACCGGCATTTTAGGGATATTTCAGGAACAGGATCCTGCAAAGAACCTTTACTGCATTAAAATAATAAAGCGCTGACCACGAGTCACTTTGTATCCGTTAAAAATTGCATAAAATTTAAAGAAAAAATCTGTCGTTCTGCCAAAAGCAGTGGGGGATACACCTTTGCAAAAGCCGTGAGACCTGTTATAATACAGACATATTCATATCGAGAGAATGGGTTTATCGGCGGCAATGAGGCCAAAGAGGAAACCGGCATCGTATTTTGAGGGAAAGGCCAATGGAACACGTAACCGAACAACAATTGACAAGGCGGCAGAGCACCGTATGGCGGGCACTGCGTGCCGCCGCACCGCAGACCATTCCGGTGCTGGCGGGCTATTTTGTGCTGGGGATGGGCTATGGCATTTATGTGCAGTCGCTGGGCCTGCCGGTGTGGATGCCCATGCTCATGGGCACCGTGGTGTACGGCGGTTCGCTGGAATTTGTGCTGGCAAGCCTGCTGCTGAGCGCGTTCTCACCCCTTTCGGCGTTTCTGATGGCGCTCATGATCCAGGCGCGGCATCTGTTCTACGGCCTTGCCATGCTGGAACGCTACAAGGGCTACGGCCTGCGCAGCTTTTATATGATCTTTGCCATGAGCGACGAGACCTTTTCCATCACCTGTTCGGCCGAGCCGCCGGAAGGGGTGGACAGGGGCTGGTTCATGTTCTTCATCACCCTGCTGGATCAGTTCTACTGGGTGGCCAGTGCCGGTCTTGGCGCGGTGGTGGGCTCGGTGCTGCCCTTCAGCACCGAGGGTGTGGACTTTGTGATGACCGCCATGTTCACGGTGATCTTTCTCAACCAGTGGGAAAAGGACCGGCAGCACTACAGCGCCCTGATCGGCCTTGCCGCCCCGCTGGTGTGTCTGGCTGTTTTTGGCTCCGGCAGCTTTCTGCTGCCCTCCATGGGATGCATCCTGATCCTGCTGCTGGCCCTGCGTAAACC
>CABQER010000058.1 GCA_902463235.1 uncultured Faecalibacterium sp.
GTTGCCGTGTCATTTTTCGAAAACTGTTTTACGGATACCCAGCAGTCGGGAACGCCCTGCTTCTCTTTTCTGGGGGCATGATGAGCCTGCTCCGATGGCCATAGGAAAGCTCGCGTAAACTATTCGCCCAGATGCCAGATGTCGCGGTCGTACTCGGCAATGGTGCGGTCGGAGGAGAACATGCCCGCTTTGGCAATGTTCACAAGGCACTTGCGCCGCCAGCCCATGGGGTCGCAGGCGTAATCGCGGAGGGCCTGCCCCTTGCGCACGACGTATGCGTTGAAGTCCGGCAGGGTCTGGAACCAGTCCTTATGGATCAGTTCGTCGTGCAGGCGGGTCAGGTTTTCGGCATGACCCGCAGCCAGCATCTCCGGGCCGGTGAGGAAGCGGATGGCACGGCGGATGTTGGCATCGCCCTCCACCCACTGGGCCGGATCGTAGTCGCCGACGGCATAGCGATGGATGACCTGATCGGAGGTCTGGCCGAAGATATAGATGTTCTCTTCCCCCACCTGCTGGCTGATCTCCACATTGGCACCGTCCATGGTGCCCAGGGTCAGCGCACCGTTCAGCATGAACTTCATGTTGCCGGTGCCGGAAGCCTCCTTGGAGGCAAGGCTGATCTGCTCGGACAGGTCGCAGGCCGGGATGAGCTTTTCGGCAGCGGTGACGTTGTAATTTTCCACAAAGACCACCTGCAGCCACCGAGACACCTCCGGGTCTGCGGCGATGACCTTAGACAGGGTCAGCAGGGCGTGGATGATGTCCTTTGCGATGGTATAGGCTGGGGCCGCCTTGGCACCAAAGATGCTCACCAGCGGGACGGCAGGCAGATGCCCTGCCTTGATCTCGTGGTACTGATGGATGAGGTACAGCAGATTCAGCTGCTGGCGTTTATACTCGTGCAGACGCTTGGACTGGATATCGAACACGGCATGGGGGTTCACCGTTACTTTCTGGGTGCGCAGCAGCCACTCCGCCAAGGCCGCCTTGTTGGCTTTTTTCACGGCGGTCAGTTCGTTCAGCACGGTTTCGTCGTCGGCAAAGGCCAGCAGCTTTTCCAGCTCGGCCGCGTCCTTGCGGAAACCGGAGCCGATGTGCTGTTCCAGCGTGGCGGTCAGGCGCGGGTCGCACTCCAGCAGCCAGCGGCGGAAAGTGATGCCGTTGGTCTTGTTGTTGAACTTTTCCGGGTACAGCTCATAGAAGCCGTGCAGCTCGGAATTTTTCAAGATCTCGGTGTGCAGCGCCGCCACGCCGTTGGTGGAGTGGGTGAAGTGAATATCCATGTGGGCCATGTGCACCCGGTCGACTTTGTCGATGATGGCAAGGCTCTCCTCCTTGGTGCGGGTGCGGGCCAGTGCATCCAGCTTTTCGATAATGGGCATCAGCTGGGGAACAACGGCATCCAGATAGGCGCGGGGCCACTTTTCCAGTGCTTCGGCCAGAATGGTGTGGTTGGTGTAGGCGCAGGTCTTTGTGACGATCTTTACGGCTTCCTCAAATTCGATGCCCTTTTCGCCCAGCAGCCGGATCAGCTCCGGGATGACCATGCTGGGGTGGGTGTCGTTGATCTGGATGGCGGCGTAGTCGGCCAGATCATGGTAATCGCAGCCCCGGGCGGCACACTCGGCCAGAATGAGCTGGGCACCGGCAGAGACCATCAGGTACTGCTGGTACACCCGCAGGCGGCGGCCTGCCTCATCGGAATCGTCCGGGTAGAGGAAGAGGGTCAGGTTCTTGTCGATGGCAGTTTTATCGAAGGCAATGCCGTCGTGGACGATGCTCTCATCGATGGTGTCAAGGTCAAACAGGTTCAGGGTGTTGGTGCGGCCCTCGTAGCCGGTGACCGCCAGCTTGTACAGCCGGGCAGTGTACTCCTTGCCCGCCAGCTCCACCGGGTAGGTGATGTCGGTCTTTTCCGCCCAGCTGTGGGCGGTGAGCCACGGGTCGGGCTTTTCGTTCTGCACGCCGTCCTCAAAGGACTGGTGGAACAGGCCGAAGTGATACCGCAGGCCCACGCCGTCGCCGGGCAGGTTCAGCGTTGCCAGAGAGTCGAGGAAGCAGGCAGCCAGACGGCCCAGACCGCCGTTGCCCAGAGAGGGTTCCGGCTCCACCTCTTCGATATCGGAAAGGCTCTTGCCGGCGGCAGCCAGTGCATCCCGGGCTTCATCGTACAGTCCCAGATTGATGAGGTTGTTGGACAGCAGCTTGCCGATGAGAAATTCGGCGCTGATATAGTACAGCTTGCGTCCAGTGACCGGCTGCACATGGTCGGCGCTCTTCTGCCGCACAAGCTCCAGTAGTGCCAGATACAGCTCCTGATCGGTGCAGTCCACCAGTGGCTTGCCCGTGAGACTCTGTAACATTTCAGTAAAGCTCATAAATGCATCCTCCTTTGCTACGGAAAACAGGTTTGACATCTGTACTTCCAGATATACCACATAAAACAATCAAAATCTTGCCTAAAAAGTGCAGACTGTGGTACAATCCTATCATCAGGAGGTGAGACGATGCAAAATCAGGCATCTTTGCAGGAAACCAAGCAGCACGGTGCCGTGCGTTTCCCCTTTAATCTGTATCCCTGCGCCATTCCGGGGGATTTTCCACAGGTAGCGCTCCACTGGCAGGAGAGCATGGAGCTGGTCTTTGTCAAGCGGGGCATAGGACTGGTGCAGGTGGGCGCTGTGACCTGCCCGGCCCGCATGGGGGACATCTTTATTTTTACGCCCGGCACCCTCCACGCCCTGCGGCAGGCCGAGGGGCAGTGCATGGAATACGAAAATATCATCTTCGCGCTGGAGCTTCTGGGCGGCGCGGAAGACCTTTGCGCCGAGAAGTATCTGCTGCCGCTCCAAAGCGGGCGCTTGTCGCTGCAGGCACGTCTGACCCCGAACGACTTGTGCTACTTTCCGGCTGCTGCCTGCCTGCGGGAGGTGGAGGAAGCCAACCGTGCCAAGCTCCCCGGCTACGAGCTGCTGGTCAAGGGGGCGCTGCTGCGCTTCCTTTCCCTGCTCATTGCGCAGGGAAAGCAGCAGCTCCCCGCGGAAACAGCCGACACCCAGCGGCTGAAAGCCGTTCTGCAATGGCTCTCGGCCCATTATGCCGAGGTGCTCCGGGTCGCCGATGCCGCCGGGGTCTGCTCTTTCAGCGCCAGCCATTTCATGCGCTGGTTCCGGCAGATGACCGGGCAGAGCTTCGTTGCCTTTCTGAACGAATACCGACTGAATGCCGCCGCCGAGGCGCTGCAGACCACGGACGAGACCGTCCTGACCATCGCCTCCCGGTGCGGATTCGAAAATCTCTCCTATTTCAACCGGGCGTTCAAGGCGCACTTCGGCATGACCCCGCGGGAATACCGAAAAAAATAAACAAAACGAGGCCGTTTCCGCTTCTCTGGAAAAGAGAGGAAACGGCCTCGTCTTTTGCGCATCAGACCTCCGGCGGCGGGCAGCAGCTCTCGCGTGGGATGAGCTTATGCGGCACGATGATCTTGGTTGCCAGAAGGTTCGGGTTCTCGATATGGTTGATGGTCTGGCTGGCGGCCTCCATGCCAAGCTGGTAGGGGTTGACGTCCACAGTGGTCAGCTGCGGGCTGGTGATGCGGGAGAACAGCGAGTTATTGAAAGACACGATGGACAGGTCTTTCGGGATGTGCAGCCCCAGTTTGCCGCAGAACTGTTCCAGTACCACAGCAAGAATATCATCGCTGACCAGCATGGCGGTGGGGCGGTCCGGTGCGGTGAGCAGGGCTTTCAGCGTTTCTTCGTAAGCATCGTTCAGGGTGCCGATCTCCACGCAGTCCTCTTCGCGGGGGGTGATGCCATGCTTGAGCAGAGACATCTGGTAACCGCGCTTACGCTCTGCCGAAAACAGCATGGCATTGCTGACACCAAAATAGGCAATGCGGCGGTGGCCCATCTCATAGAGGTAGTCTGCGGCTTCCTCTCCGGCAAGGGCGTTGTCGTTGTCGATATAGATGGTCTGGTTGGCGGACTGTGCCGCTTTGCCCACAATGACGTGGAGCAGCCCTTCGCTGCGCAGATATGCCGCCACAGGACAGTCCTTTTTGGAGTAGAGCAGGATGAACCCATCTGCCTGCGCGTTGGCCACCATGCTCTGGATGGCGTCCAGAACCTCTGCGTCGTCCTGTCCGGTAATGACCGTGTTCACATACCGCCGCTGGTTGCAGAACTGCCCGATGCCGCGGATGATCTCCAGATGGAATGCATTCTCGTAGACGTCCCGCTGGGAGGAGGGGAGAATGATGCCGATGGTCTTGGAAAACGCCTCCACCGGCTCGGCCTCAAAGTTCGGTTCATAGCCCAGCTGTGCCATGACGCGGCGCACCCGCTCCTTGGTGTCCCGGCTGATGGAGGGGCTGTCCTTGCAGGTGCGGGACACGGTGGAGGGGGAGACACCCGCTGCTGCGGCGACGTCCTTGATGGTAACTGCCATGATCTGTTCCTCCTGGATCGATATTGCTTCTATTGTAAAGCTGTCTGCACGCAATGTCAATGTTTGCGCAAAGAGTTGCGCAAATCGTGCAATGCGACACTCTGCATATCTTCAACAACTTTCACAAAGAATCCTTAGCTGCATTGTAGAAAACATAGAAAGTTTATTTTTGACATAGAAAACTCTTGTAAAAATTGCGGAGTTGGATTATTCTTGTTGCGTAAAGTTGCGCAAGCACAATGCAACGCTTGCGTGAAACAACGCAAAAGGAATGAGGAGGAACATCATGACCACAACGAGATCTTCGATTGTTGTGACAGCACCCTTCAGCGGAACACTCGTCCCGCTGAGCGAAGTCCCGGATGAAACCTTTGCCAGCGGCGTTCTGGGCGAAGGCATCGCCATCGAGCCGTCCGACGGGCTGTTCTGCAGCCCGGTGGATGGCACCGTGGAGACCATCGCCGAAACGAAACACGCCATTGGCTTTGCGGCAGACAATGGGCTGGAGATTCTGGTCCATGTGGGTCTGGAGACCGTCAGCCTGAACGGCGAGGGCTTCGAGATCCTGGTCAAAGAGGGCGACAAGGTCAAGGCCGGTCAGCCTGTGGCCAAAGCGGACCTTGCGCTCATCCGGGAACGGGGCCTGAAAACCATCACTTCCATCGTTGTGACCGGCGGCGCGGACGAGAAGGAGCTGCACTGCGCCGATGGCCTTGCAACGGCAGGCAAGACGCCGGTGCTGACCCTGACGGCAAAAGAGGCACAGCCCGCTGAGGCAGCGGAAGCAGCACCTGCGGCCAAGGAGGCCAGCGCAGAGAAGCCGAAAAAGAAGGGCTTCATCAACTTCGACTTTTTGCAGAAGCTGGGCAAGGTGCTGATGACGGTCATCGCCGTCATGCCCGCTGCCGGTTTGATGATCAGTCTGGGCAAACTGGTGCAGATGGGCGGCGGCGACATTGCGGCAGTCATGACCATCGGCACCACCATGGAGAACATCGGCTGGGCGGTCATCAATAATCTGCACATCCTGTTCGCCGTGGCCATCGGCGGCAGCTGGGCAAAGGAGCGCGCGGGCGGTGCGTTTGCCGCCGTGCTGGCATTTGCCCTGATCAATGTCATCACCGGCAACATCTTTGGCGTCACCAGCGCCATGCTGGAAGACCCCAATGCCGTGACCCATACCCTGTTCGGGCAGGAGATCGCCGTCAACGGCTACTTCACCTCCGTGCTGGGTGCTCCGGCGCTGAACATGGGCGTGTTCGTGGGCATCATCGCCGGTTTTGTGGGCGGTGTGGCTTACAATAAATACTATAACT
>CABQER010000059.1 GCA_902463235.1 uncultured Faecalibacterium sp.
GACATCAAGATCGGCCTGCCCACCCGCGACAAGTACATCGAGAACTACAAGCAGTGCATCCGCAACCTGTCCAAGTTCGGTGTCAAGGTCATCTGCTACAACTTCATGCCCATCTTCGACTGGACCCGTACTGATCTGTTCCACCCCGTGGGCGACGGCTCCACTGCACTGTTCTATGAGAAGGACAAGATCAAGGGCGATTACAAGGCTATGGCTGAGTACATCATGTCCTTCACTGAGAAGTATAACATGACCTTCCCCGGCTGGGAGCCGGAGCGCATGGCAAAGCTGGACGAGCTGTTCAAGGCTTACGCCCCTGTCACCAAGGAAAAGCTGTGGGAAAACCTGAAGTACTTCCTGGAAGCACTGATGCCCACCTGCCATGAGTGCGGCATCAAAATGGCTATCCATCAGGATGATCCCCCTTGGGATATCTTCGGCCTGCCCCGTCTGCTGGTGGATGCTGAGAGCATCGACCGCTTCCTGAGCATGGTGGATGATCCGTACAACTGCCTGACCCTGTGCACCGGCAGCCTGAACGCAAACCCCAACAACAACTGTGCCGAGATCGTGCGCAAGCACTGCGACCGCATTGCCTTTGGTCACATCCGCAACATCCACCACTTCCCCAACGGCGACTTCTCCGAGGCTGCTCACCGCGACTGCTGCGGCGAGACCGGCATCATCGAGGTGCTGCGTGCTTACCATGACTGCGGCTTTGAAGGCTACATCCGTCCCGACCACGGCCGTCAGCTGTGGGAGGAAGGCCCCGGCAGCTGCCGCCCCGGTTACGGCAAGTATGACCGTGCTCTGGGCGTTCAGTACATGCTGGGTGTCTGGGATCTGCTGGATCGTCTGGATGAAGAGAAAAAGAAGGGCTGATAAATATGAAGCTGTCTGAGATCAAAAACGGCAATCTGTCCGCCGAGTGGGCAGAGAAGGGCTATGAGCTGCCCAAATTCGATATCGAGGCTGTCAAGGCCAAGACCCACGCCGAACCCACCTGGGTGCACTTCGGCGCAGGCAACATCTTCCGCGCTTTCCCGGCTGCCATCCTGAACGATGCGCTGAACACCGGCAAGTATGACCGCGGTGTCATCGTGGCCGAGAGCTTTGACTACGAGATCATCGACAAGGCTTATCGTCCCTACGACAATATGAGCCTGCTGGTCTGCCTGAAGTCCACCGGCGAGATCGAGAAGAAGGTGGTGGCTTCCGTTACCGAGAGCCTGAAGGCTGACTACTCCTTCGGCGAGGACTGGGCACGTCTGGTGGAGATCTTCCAGAACCCCAGCCTGCAGATGATCTCCTTCACCATCACTGAGAAGGGCTACGGCGTTGCTCCTGCTGATCTGGAGCGCGGCCTGACCCCCGTGCTGGCCATGGGCAAGGTCACTGCTCTGCTGTACGAGCGCTTCAAGGCCGGCAAGCTGCCCCTGACCGTCCAGAGCATGGATAACTGCTCCCACAACGGCGATAAGGTCAAGAACGCTGTCCACGCCTATGCTGCCAAGTGGGTGGAGCAGGGTCTGGTGCCCGCCGAGTTCCTTGCCTATGTGCAGGACGAGACCAAGATCACCTTCCCGTGGAGCATGATCGACAAGATCACCCCGCGCCCGGATGCCAAAGTCCAGCAGATGCTGGCCGACGACGGCTTTGAGGACAACTACACCATCGTCACCGAGAAGCACACCTTTACCGCTCCCTTCGTCAACGCCGAGGAGACACAGTACCTGTGCATCGAGGATCACTACACCAACGGTCGTCCTCCGCTGGAGCTGGGCGGTGTGCTGTACTGCGACCGCGAGACTGTGGACAAGATCGAGAAGATGAAGGTGTGCACCTGCCTGAACCCGCTGCACACTGCAATGTCCATCTATGGCTGCATGCTGGGCTACACCCTCATCTCCGCCGAGATGGCCGATGAAGACCTGCGTGCCTTCATCCAGAAGATCGGCTATATCGAGGCGATGCCCGTCGTGGTCGATCCCGGCGTGCTGAACCCCTATGAGTTCATCGGCGCTGTCATCAACCGCCGTCTGCCCAACCCCTTCATGCCGGATGCTCCGCAGCGTATCGCTACCGATACCTCCCAGAAGCTGGCCATCCGCTTTGGCGAGACCATCAAGGCATACGAGGCACGCGGTCTGGACAAGAGCAACCTGATCCTGATCCCGCTGGTGCTGGCAGGCTACGCCCGCTACCTGAAGGGCATCGATGACAATGGTCAGGCCTTTGAGCCTTCCACCGATCCGCTGCTGGCTGAGCTGCAGGCCATCGTTGCTCCGCTGGAGGTCAAGGAAGGCGAGCAGGACTTCAGCTGCCTGAAGAAGCTGTACAGCCGTGTTGACGTGTTCGGCGTGGATCTGTATGCCGTTGGTCTGGGCGAGAAGATCGAGGCAATGGCCAAGGAGCTGTTTGCAGGCCCCGGCGCTGTGCGCAAGACCCTGCACAAGTATACGCTGGCCCGCTGATCGGCTGACGCAATAACATAAGCTATCTTCGTACCCACGCTGCGCGTTGCTTTGCCGCAGCGTGGGTCTTTATAAAAGAAAAGAACTGCTGAACGAAATGTCAGCAGTTCTTTTTTGCGTGTGCATATTTTTTGGGCTTAACCTTTTCTGCAGTCGTGCAGCTTTTCTTTGGGCAGGATGCCAGCCAAAAACTTCCACACCACTTCCATGCGGTCGTTCAGTAAGTAAGCTTTCTCTTTTTCTACGTAGAGGTACACCGCATTGTCCGTGCGGTAGGCGCAGTAAAAGCTGTCCCATGCGTGGCGGCTGGTGGGTTCGGGCTTGTCCTGCTGGCCGTACATCCACACAGCAATGCCGGTGTCGGCCAGCTCCACACGGTAGAAGGCACGCGGCAGGTGCATCTGTTTGATCTGCCGGGAAACGCTGCGGAAGAACGAGTAAAAGTAGCTCACCGGCAGGCCGATGCCCACAATGGCAAGCACAGCAGCCAGCAGCCCGGCACCCGGGCGCTTGCCCAGCTGCGAAAGGCAGACGGCGGCAAAAGCCAGCATGATGGCGGCAAAAACAGCGGGACGCAGCCATGCTTTGCGGTGATGGAATGCATCGAACACGGCAAAATCGCGGAAGCCCTGCTCACCCATGGTGGTGGAAACGGAGATGGTCTGGGACATAAAGTCGCCTCCTTTGTATTTACAGGCATCGTACCACAATTGCGCGGTTTAGGCAAGAGAAAAACATGCAAACCTTGCCAATCCGGCCCAAAGCGTGGTACAATAAATCGTTACCAAACGAAAGGAGGCGGCAGGCTTTGCAGCACCGCAAGCGGCAGATCACCCTCAAGCAGCGCATGGGCTTGTGTCTGGCAGCATTTTTTGCGGCCTTTGCCATGCAGCTCACGCTCAATGGCTACCAGTCCAGAGCAGTGCAGGCAGTACAGGACGCGCAGATGGGCTGCTTCAACGCCATCAGCCGCTTTCAGGGCGGTGTGGAAAGCTCTATTTCCGTGCTGGAGAACTACCGCTGGGAGAACAGCGAGCCGGAGGAGATCATTGACCGGCTGCAGTCGGCATCTTCCACCTGCAACGCATGGCTCTGGCGCATCGGTACCAGCCTGAACAGTCTGGAAAGCGTCAGCGATGAGCAGCGGGTGCTCTACAGCGCAGTGGATACGGTCTATCAGACCTACACCGGCCTGCTGGATGAGCTGGAAAACGACCTGCTCAGCGGCAACGATGCCGCAGCTTCCCAGCTGTATTATGCAAAGGTGGTGCCCTGCGGCGATTACCTGAGCCAGTACACCCTGCAATTGCTGGAAACCGCCATTCAGGATTCCCAGACCACCTACACCACCATCTCGGCCCTGAACGAGCGCATCACCATGCTGCAGACGGTGGTGGTGGCGCTGTGCGTGGCGCTGGGCTGCGTTACCGGTTTGATGGTCATGCGTCTGCTCACGCCGGTGCAGCAGATGATCGCTGCCTCCCGCGCCATTGGCAAAAGTGAGTTCGACGCCCCGGACATCCCGCTGCCCAAGCAGCCGGAGATCGCTCGGCTGGCCGAGTCCTTCAACATCATGAAGCACTCCATGGCCCAGCAGGTGACCACCCTGCAGGAGAAAAACGAGATCGAGCGGGAGCTGCACCGCCAGAAGACCGAAGCACTGGAGCTGCAGAACCGCATGGAGCGCAGCCGGCTGCAGCAGCTGCGCAGCCAGATCGACCCGCACTTTCTGTTCAACACCCTGAATGTGATCCAGCAGACCGCCGGCACCGAGACGGCCTACCGTACGCAGGCGCTCATCATGGCGCTTTCGCACCTGCTGCGCTACAGCCTGATGAGCAACGATGAACAGGTGCCGCTCTCCCGTGAGGTGCGCATCGTGGATGAATATTACTCCATCTACCATGTCCGCTTTGGTGAGCGGGTGCGTATGGAGTGGCGCATTTCCGATTCGCTGGATCTTACCGAGACCATGGTGCCGTCCTTTATTTTACAGCCCATCGTGGAAAATGCCTTCAAGCACGGCATCTGCCCCAAAGAGGAGGGCGGTGTGGTGCGCATCCGCGTGAACCCTCTGCGGGAGAAGGGACTGCTGTGCATCCGCGTGGTGGATAACGGCGTGGGCATCCAGCTGGATCAATTACGACAGCTGCGCGGGGCGCTCAGCCAGCCCGGTGAGCGCTGGGAGCATATCGGCATTTATAATGTTGCGGCCCGCCTGCGTCTGCTGGATCGGAACAGCCGCTTTGTGATACGGTCCCATCCGGGACGCGGTACGGCGGTGGTGCTGTATCTGCCATTGGTGGAGAATGAGGAGGAGTTTGAGGAATGATTCGTCTGTTGATCGCGGATGATGAAGCACTGGAACGGGAAACGCTGGCGGACATCGTGGCCCGCCGCTTTGAGCACGAAGTGACCATCGAGACTGCCGAGAACGGCCGCAAGGCAGCGGATACGGCGGTGCTGTGGGGCGCAGACCTGATCCTGATGGACATTGAGATGCCCGGTATGAACGGTCTGGATGCAGCCCGCGCCGTGCTGGAACAGCGCCCGGAGTGCAAGGTGATCTTTGTTACGGCCTACAGTCTGTTCCAGTACGCCCACGAGGCCATGCATCTGGGTGCCTGCGATTATCTGCTCAAGCCGGTGAACCCGGACGAAGTGGAAGCTTCCATCCGCAAGGCCATCCGTCAGATCGAGGCGGGCCGCCGCCTTGCAGAGCTGGCTCCGGTGGAACCGGAGCCGGAAGCTGACCCGGAGGATGAAGCCGCCGAAGCAGGGGAGAACGACCGCAATGCACTGGTCATGGCCCATGTGCGCAAGTATATGGAGGATAACTATATGTTCGACCTCTCGCTGGACAGTGTGAGCGAGATCCTGCATATCAGCCCGGCGTATCTCTCGGCACAGTTCAAGAAGTACCAGAAGATGAACTTTCTGGACTGCCTGACCGAGCTGCGGATCAACGCTGCCAAGGAGCTGCTCACCGACCCGTTCCGTTCGGCAGCAGAGGTGGCTTCCATGGTGGGCTACGAGGATTCCAGCTATTTTGCCCGCACCTTTAAAAAACGCACCGGCATGACCCCCACCCAGTACCGCAGGGAAGCGGCCAAGGCTGCACGGGAGGCCCGCCTGTGACCCGCCGTCAGATGCTCACCGCCCTGTTTGGCGCGGCGGTGCTGACCCTGCCAATGGCCGGCTGCGGCCATCAGCCGGTGCAGGAGCAACAGGGGGCGGAACTGATCCTGCGCTATGCGGAGAACCAGCCGGAGGATTATCCTACTACGCAGGCAG
>CABQER010000060.1 GCA_902463235.1 uncultured Faecalibacterium sp.
TCCAGATACACGGTGGCTGTACCCACCACACTGCCGCTCTTGACGGTGGCCGCAATGCTCTCCGGCAGGTCGAAGGAGTAGGTAACGATATCATCCGCGTGGCCGTAGCCGCTGACCGGTGCGGCAGCATACAGCTCCACTGCCGGTTCAGTGCGGCACTTGGTCAGGTCTACGGTGGTCAGCACGGTCTGGGTGTCCACCAGCGGACGGTCCGCAAAGCTGGCAAAGGCCCAGTCGAACAGATCATCGCACTCGGCAAAGAGGTGGTCCGGCGTGTCGCAGCCAAGGATCACCAGCCCGTAGGTGTGGCCGTCCTTTTCCGCAAAGGCCACGATGCAGCGGCCTGCCAGCGTGGTAAAGCCGCCCTTGACCCACCGGACATACTCCCGGTAGTTGGCGCTCTCGCTGTTCATCAGGCTGTTGGAGCTGCTGATGGTATGCTCGGCCTTGCGGAGGTTAGTGGCCGGCAGCACATAGCTGGCGGTGCCCGCCACCTGTGCAAAGGTCTGGTTTGCCGCACAGGCGGCGGCGATCTTTGCCAGATCCTGCGCGGTGGACACGTTGCCGTAGTCAAACAGGCCGTGGGCACAGGTAAAGTTCGTGCCGGTGCAGCCCAGTTCCTGGGCACGGGCGTTCATCTGCTTGACGAAATCCAGCACGCTGCCGCCCACATCGTAGGCAATGACACTGGCGGCGTCGTTGGCGCTGACGATGAGCATGGCGTTCAGCAGGTCGATGCGGCGCACCGTCTCGCCGATGCGCAGGCCTATGGTGGTGCCGTTGGCGTTCTGGATATCCCGGAACTCCTGGGTCAGCGCGGTGGGCACGGTCACTTCACCGTTCAGATCCTTGCCGCTTTCCAGCAGCAGCAGGGCCGTCATGAGCTTGGTCAGGCTGGCAACATACTGCTGCTGGTCAGCATTCTGGTTCAGGATGGTCTTGCCGGTGTCGGCGTTGAACAGGTACACCGCCTCGGTCTCGCTGGCGGTCTGGATGGGCATGGGATATACCGCAAGGCCCGGCAGTGCAGCAGCAGCGGCCAGTGCCAGCGTGAGCACCAGCGCCGTCATGCGGCGGAAGATGGTGTTTTTGAACATGAGCGTGCCCCCTTGTATCTGCTTGCCGACGCACGGCAAAAATTTTTGTTTTGAAACAGCTCCTACTTGCCGGAAAGGCTCTGGCTTGCTATACTACTTTAAAGAATACCATAAACCAGCCAAAAGAGAAAGAGAGAAAGGCGGTTTTTAACAATGTTTCTGTCCTTTTGTGGAAAAGTTCCCCGCAACGAGGGGGCTGCGTTCGTTGCGCCCAACGCCACCGTGCAGGGCGATGTGATCCTGAAAGCCGGTTCCACGGTGTGGTACGGTGCTGTGCTGCGCGGCGACGACGGCACTTTGACCATTGGCGAAAACTCCAACGTGCAGGATAACGCCGTGCTGCACTGTGATGTGGGCGGTGCTGTAATGCTGGGCAAAAGCGTCACCGTGGGCCACAGTGCGCTGGTGCACGGGTGCACGGTAGGGGATGGCAGCCTCATCGGAATGCACGCCACCCTGCTCAACCACTGTGTCGTGGGCAAAAACTGCATCATCGGCGCGGGTGCGCTGGTGCCGGAGGGCATGGTGATCCCGGATAACTCGGTGGCCGTGGGCGTGCCCGCAAGGGTCATCAAGCAGGTAAGCGCGGCCCAGATCGAGGCCAACCTGCACAACGCCGCCCACTACGTAGAGCACGGCAAGCTTCACGCCGCCGAGCTTGCCAAGGGCTGACCCTGTGCCGATTTTACAGTTTTTTGCCACATTTTTTCGTCTTTCCGCCAAAAAGCCGACATTTTAATTGACACCTGCGGTCTTGTCTGCTATAGTGAAATTGGCAGTTTATGTCATTCTGGAATACCAGAATTTTTGTACACCGCGCTGTTTGGTTTTTATCATTGGGGGAATTTTGTAAAAAGTTCATTGCGGGATGTTTTTTCACAGAAATGTAATGACTTTTCACTTAAAATCGGGTATACTATACCTTGCGGGGAGACGGGGCCGCAACCGTCTTTCCGCACATGATTCCTCCTCACACCAAAGCAATACCCCAAACAGAAACTCCCTCCGGTGTACCGCAAGCGCCGGAGGGAGTTTCTGTTTGCATCAGCTTTTGTATTTTATGATTTCCTGCAATCAAAGGAGAGATTTTTATGTCTGAACTGATCACCCGCCGTACCTTTTTAAAGACCACCGGTGCTGCTGCACTGGTCGCTGCCGCCGGCAGTATGCTGGTTGGCTGCGGCGAAGGTTATGGTGCAACCCCCGGCAACCCGACCCTGCCCACCATTGACAACAGCACTTATGCTAACTTTGGTTCCTTTACGGTAGACCTTGGCCCTCTGAGCGGCCAGTGGACATCCCGTACTCCTTACGAATCGGACGGATGGCGGCATAATTATCTTTACACCGGCCTTTTTATTGATAACTCCTATAACACAACTTCTTCCGTTACGATTTATACCAGTAATTTTACCTGCAAACATAATGGTGCTACCGAATCTGGTCTGAAAGTGTGCAGTCTGGGCAATTTTGATTTGAATGACGCCAAAACCGGCTTCAACTTTATTAAAAGTGTAACCGTTCCTGCTGGTCAGAGCAAAATCTTCCCCCTCTACATCGACCTTGGCCCGGTAAACACCGCTTCATTCAATCGGTTTTACACGGGCAGCTTTACCATTACCGTTAAGGTCGGCAGCACCTCCCGCGTCTTCGATTACAGCGGTTTGATCAACGATCCCTCTGTTTCCAATCATTAAAAAATCAACTCCCCTGAAATGCCGTAAAAAGCCTTTCGGGGGAGTTTTTGTTTACAACGCTCTGAACTTTGCCGCAAACACGCTGAGCACGATTTTAGGGTTCACCTGCGCGCCAAGGCGCTGGATGGCAGCTTCGGCCAGCCGCAGGGCACGCTGGGCGGCAATGCCCTGCACCGGTGCGTGGGGGCTTTGCCGCAGGCCCGCTGCCGCCACCGCACGGAAGTCCGTCAGCAGGGCGGCGGCACCGGCCTTGTCCTTTTCGTAGGCGGCCAGCAGGCAGGCTGCGGCATAGCTGTCACGGTCGGCAGCGGCCTTTGCCAGCTGCAGGGCCTTTTCCACCTGCGCGGTGCGGGCTTCGTCCTGTGCGGCGGCAAGCACCGTACCAATGTGCCCGTCGAACAGTTCGCTGTACAGCGCGGCCGTCTTTTTGTCCACCCCCTGTGCGGAGCAGTAGCGGGCGCACTGCTCCGGCGAGACAGGAGCCACTGCAAAGCTGACGCAGCGGCTGCGGATGGTGGGCAGCACGCCTGCCAGCGAATCCGCCGTAAGCAGGAACAGCACCCCCTCCGGCGGCTCTTCCATCACCTTCAGCAGGGCATTGGCGGATTCCTCGTTCATCTTTTCCACATGGTAGAGCAGCACGGCACGGCCCTCGGCCGAAAGGCTGGTGTTGAAGATCTCGCTGCGCATAGCCTTGACCTGACTGACCAGATATTTTCCGCCTGCGCCCATACCGGCAACACTGATCGCTTCACGCACGATGCCGGTCTCCACATGGCCGCTGTCGCGGTCGCCAGGCTTACCCACAGCACGGCAGCATTCGCCCCGCAGAAGGGCCTCAGCGGGCGCTCCGCCTGCAGGGTAAAGATAATCTGCCGCAATGCAGCGGGCCGCAAAACCGGCTCCAAGGCCCTCTTCACCCACCAGCAGCACGCTGTGGGTCAGGCGGCGGGCTGCCAGCATCAGCTGCACGCTGCTTTTCAGTTCTGCATTGCCCTCCATGCGGTCCAGCATCATGGTGTTTCTCCTTACCTTCTGTTTCTCCGCTTCCACTGCTCACGGCGTACCCACGCGCGGACGGAACGATAGGCCATCGGGCCAAAGAACAGCCAGACGTTCGCCATGCTGAGCAGCAGGCTCAGCTTTTGCGGCAGCGGCGCGCCCAGAAAACTGAGCACCCACAGTGCTGCCGCAAAAAAGCCAAAGTATTTCACCCGGACGGGGATGACAAAGAACAGCAGCACCTGTACCTCCGGGTACAGCATGGCAAAGGCCAGCAGCAGCGAAAGCGACAGGCAGTAGGTGCTGCCGGTCACGCCGGTGAGCAGACAGGCCAGCACGGTGCCCAGCATCCCGGAGAGCAGATACACCGTATAGCGGAAATCGCCCCACTCCTGTTCCAGCGCTGTGCCGATGAACCATGTGAAATAGATGCCCAGCACCGCGCTGAGGATGCTGCCGCCGTAAGAGGGGATGAACGCAAAGGTGATGATGCGCCAGATCTGGCCGCGCAGCAGAAAATAGCGGCTGAGTGCCAGCCAGACACTGACGGTCTGGTTGACAAACAGCTCGATGGCCAGCACAAGGATCTGCCCGCCCACCAGAATGTTGGTCAGATTCGGGATGCCGAAGCGGCCGTATTTGCGCTCCAGCTGGTTGAGCCAATTGTTCATATAGGGTGCCTCCAACGCATTGTATTCCGATATCGGTGAGTTTTGCCGCATTTTTCTGCTGTTATTGTACCATGATTGGCCGGGGCATTCAAGGCAATGCCACAGTGTGGAAAACTGCCGCATCTTCCGCCCAAAAATACAGCTGTCAAGCGGATCTTGCGGCACAAAAGCACAACCGGAAAGTGTATGGAGTTTCCTGTCTGGAATGAACTTTTCACTTTTTCCACCGGGTTTTCCACCGTTTTTGTGAAGAAAAGGGCAAGTTTTCCATGAGGTTTTCCACTTTTTCCACCGGGTTTTCCACAACAAAAGGGCATCAGCCCTATACACACCGTAATTCAGGCCGCAGCTTTCTGGTAAGTTTTGGGCAAAAATGCGGGCATTCTGCCTTTTATAAAAAAGAAAGTCGAAGGATTTTCTTTGCATTCTACAAACCGTTTTCGGGCGGTGATTTATTTTTCTCCAATCTGGAATGAACCGGCCACAAGTTTTCAACACCGGGCCGCTGCCGTTTTTCCGTGTGGAAAAGGCGGGGAAACATGCAGTTTTCCACACTGTTTTATCCCGGCTGAACCCTCTCAGTCGCCTGCGGCGACAGCTCCCCCGAAGGGGGAGCTTTTTTGCGATAACCGAAACGTATCGGATGAATGCTAAAAGCTTCCAGCAGTGCTATAAGCTCCCCCTTCGGGGGAGCTGGCAAAACCGTCAGGTTTTGACTGAGGGAGTTGGCATCGCGCAGCGACGACTGAGAGGGTTCGTCCTATAAAAATGCCGGGCAGTCACTTCAAGACCGTCCGGCATTGCTCTATTATTTACATCATATTGTGGAACACCAGCTGTGCGATCTGGAAATACAGGATCAGGCTGCAGGCATCCACGATGGTGGTGATGAAGGGGGTAGCCATGATGGCCGGGTCTGCACCCAGCTTCTTTGCGGCCAGCGGCAGCATACCGCCCACCAGCTTTGCCAGAATGACGCTGAAGAACAGCGACACGCTGACCACGATGGCATAGCCCATCACGTTGGCGTACTGGCCGGGGAAGAGGAAGGTGTACATCAGGTAGATGCGCAGGCCGTTCACGATGCCCAGCACCGCGCCCACGATGGCAGACACCCGCAGCTCCTTGCCCAGCACCTGCAGGAAGTCGCTGGGTTCCACCTCGCCCAGAGCCAGACCGCGCACCATCAGGGTGCTGATCTGGTTGCCGCAGTTGCCGGCGGTATCCATCAGCATGGGCATGAAGGAGACCAGCAG
>CABQER010000061.1 GCA_902463235.1 uncultured Faecalibacterium sp.
TGCCCTTGCCGATCATGATCTTATTGCCAAGGTCCAGCAGGCGCGGGCTCATGGCATCCATGCGGCCGCTGGTGGTGGGTCCCGCCGAGCCGATCACCTGGCCCGGGCGTTCCGGCGTGGGGCCAACGTAGTAGATGGCGCTTCCGGTCAGATCAAAGGGCAGCGGTTCGCCTTTTTCCAGCGCTTCGGTCATCCGTCTGTGGGCCTGATCGCGAGCAGTGTACACCACGCCGGAAAGCAGCACGGTGTCGCCCGCCTTGAGCGGGGCAAGATCCTCGGCCGTGCAGGGAGTGGTAATTTTGTATTCCATAGCAATTCTCCTTTGGCATCCTCGCCCTCTCCGTCATCGCTCACGCGATGCCACCTCCCCCAAAGTGGGAGGCCTTGGCAGTCCACGCAAACTTTACGTCTTTGCCAAGGGCTCTCCCTTTGGGAGAGCTGGACGCAAAGCGGCCTGAGAGGGCGGAGACTCTTACAGTTCCGCGCTTGCACGGCGGGTCACATGGCAGGAAACATTCACTGCCGCAGGCAGACCCGCCACATGGGTAGGCATCTGCTCAATGGCAAGGCCCAGACAGGTGGTCCTGCCGCCAAAGCCCTGCGGGCCGATGCCCAGCTCGTTGATGGCGGCAAGCAGCTCCTGCTCCAGCTGTGCGTAATAGGGGTCCGGGTTCGGCACATCCAGCGGACGCAGCAGGGCCTTCTTTGCCAGATACGCCACCTTGTCAAAGCTGCCGCCCACGCCGATGCCCAGCACGATGGGCGGGCAGGGGTTGGAGCCTGCCAGCTTCACCGTGTCCAGCACGAACTTTTTGAAGCCCTCCACGCCGTCGGCGGGCTTGAGCATTTTGATCTGGCTCATGTTCTCGCTGCCAAAGCCCTTGGGTGCCACCGTGATGCGGCAGCCCTCGCCGTCCACCAGATGCACTGTGATGGCCGCCGGGGTGTTGTCGCCGGTATTGCCCCGGCGCAAAGGGTCTGCCACGATGCTCTTGCGCAGGTAGCCGTCGGTGTAACCCCGGCGCACGCCCTCATGGATGGCAGCTTCAAAGCTGCCGTCAATGTGCACATCGGTGCCAAGCTCCACAAACACGCAGGCCATGCCGGTATCCTGACAGATGGGCAGGTTTTCTTCTTTTGCGGCGGAAAGGTTCGACCACAAAAGGTCGAGAGTGCTCTTTGCCAGCGGCCACGGCTCTTCCTGCCGGGCCTTGTCCAGCGCCGCCTGCACGTCCTGCGGCAGGCGGGTATTGGCTTCGATGCACAGCCGTGCAACGGTATCCGTGATCTCCTGTGCGGAAATGGTTCTCATAAACGCTTCCTCCGCTTACAGACGGGCAACGCCGGTCTCGCGGGCAGCCTTTGCCACGGCATTTGCCACAGCCTCGGCCACGCGGGGGTCGAACGCACCGGGGATGATGTTCTCCTCGCTGCGGTCAGCATCGGTGATGAGGTCGGCGATGGCGTAGGCGGCGGCCAGCTTCATCTCATTGTTGATGTCCCGGGCGCGGACGCTCAGTGCGCCCTTGAACAGGCCCGGGAAGCACAGCACGTTGTTCACCTGATTGGGGAAGTCGCTGCGGCCGGTGGCCATCACCCGCACGCCGCCTGCCTTGGCCTCGTCCGGCATGATCTCCGGGGTGGGGTTGGCCATGGCAAAAACGATGGCATCCTTGTTCATGGTCTTGCACAGCTCAGTGGTCAGGATGCCGGGCTTGGAAACGCCGATGAACACATCGGCACCTTCCAGTGCTTCCTTCAGGCCGCCCTTGACCTGACGGGGATTGGTCACCTCACCCAGCCAGTTCTTGTGGGCTTCGGCGCTGTTGCAGCCCTTGTACAGGGTGCCGAACTGGTCCACTGCAATGATGTCCTTTGCACCGGCGGTCATGAGCATCTTGATGATGGCAGTGCCGGCAGCGCCGGGGCCGTTCAGCACGATGTGCACATCTTCCATCTTCTTGCCCACCACACGCAGGGCGTTGATGAGGGCAGCAGTAACGACGATAGCAGTGCCGTGCTGGTCATCGTGGAACACAGGGATGTCCAGCTCACGCTCCAGTGTTTCTTCGATCTCAAAGCACTCGGGGCTCTTGATGTCCTCCAGATTGATGCCGCCAAAGGTGGGCGCAATGGCCTTGCAGGCAGCAATGACGCTGGCAGCGTCGTGGGCATCGATGCAGATGGGGAAGGCATCCACGCCGCCGAACTCCTTGAACAGCACCGCCTTGCCCTCCATGACCGGCAGACCGGCTTCCGGGCCGATATCGCCCAAGCCCAGCACGGCGGTGCCGTTGGAAACGACAGCCACCATGTTGCCCTTGAAGGTGTACTTATACACGTCGTCGGGGTTTTCCTTGATCTTGCGGCAGGGTTCGGCCACACCGGGAGTGTAGGCGGTGGACAGGTCATCGCGGGTGGCGACCTCCACCTTGCTTACGATGCCCACCTTGCCCTTGTGGGTCTCGTGCATTTCCAGAGCAGCTTTATTGTAATCCATTTGAATTTCCTCCAATATCTTACCGTCCTCGCCCTCTCCATTGCACAGCGATGACGGAAGGAGGAACTCCTCCAGTCTCGCATACGCTCGACAGCCCCCTCAGGGAGGGGCCTTATGTTCCCGGGAAGGCTCACTTATTTTTATTGTAACAGAACCGCCCGCCCATTTCCACCGGTTTTGGTCACTTTTGCGCCTGTAGACGGGCAAAAGTGATACAAACCCGCCGCAGGATTTGTGGAAATTTTGCAAAGAACTTTCCTTTTGCCGTCAGAACGTATATAATAAATGGGTATCTGTTCTGCCTGTACCGGTCTTTTGCTGTGCATCAGGCCGATTTTTATGGAGGTATTTCTTTTGAAAAACAACACCAAAAAACTCCTGTGCATCCTGCTGGCCATCGCCGCAGCGGTGTGCGTCATTTTTGCCTGTTTCATGCTGACAAAGCACAAGCAGACCGACAGCGCTTCTTCAGCTGCCGCATCCGTCTCGCAGTTTGGCTCTGTTGCCGACTTCGACTACGAGGCCTTTGATTACAGCGATGGTCTGGACGAAAACGGCTATTGGAGCGGCATCAAAGCGCTGGACTATGTGACCCTGCCGGAGGACTTCGGCTCCATTGCCCTGAAGGAGAACGACCTGACCCCCACCGAAGATGAACTGCAGCAGCAGGTGGACAACCTGCTGAACCAGTACACCTCTTCCCAGCCCGTTACCGGCCGTGCCGCCCAGAGCGGAGATGTTGCCAACATCGATTACACCGGCACCGTGGACGGCGTGGCCTTTACCGGCGGCACTGCCACCGGCTACGACCTGACCCTTGGCAGCGGTTCCTTCATCGATGGCTTTGAGGACCAGATCATCGGCCACAATGTGGGCGATACCTTTGATGTGACCGTCACCTTCCCGGACGGCTACGGCGATTCCACCGATGCCGAGGGCAACACGATCACCCTCAGCGGCAAGGAAGCCGTGTTCAGCGTGACCCTGAACTCCATTTCCGAAAGCGTGACCCCCGAGCTGACCGACGAGTGGGTGGACTCCAACTTTGGCACCAGCGATGATCTGCACACCGTCGATGCCCTGCGCAGCTACTTTAACGATGCGCTGTATGCCACCAACTATGAGAACGCCATCGTGGACTACCTGATGTCGAACTCCACCTTCAAGGAGCTGCCCAGCGAGATTACCAACTATTACATCCGCATGTTCCTGAACTACTACAACCAGTACGCCACCGCCTACGGCATGGATCTGAATGCTTTTGCCCAGACGCAGGGCTACACCGATGCCGATGCCATGCTGGCCGCATCCGACGCTTACTTTGAGCATCTGGCAAAGCAGGACCTGATCCTTCAGGCCGTGGCCGAGACCAAGAGCCTTGCTCCCACGCAGGAAGAGCTGGACGATGCCGAGAGCACCTATGCTTCCACTTACGGTGAGAACCGTGCGCACCTGAACGCCCTGCAGTCCTGTGTGCTGGACTGGCTGGAAGAGAATTCCACCGTAGCGTAAAAACACAGGAACCATTTAGAATGCCCTCCGCTTCGCTCTGGGCATATTCAGAGGATAATTTATCTTTAATTTGCAGCTCCGAAAAGCCTGCGGGCTTTTCGGAGCTGCTTTTTCACAGGAAGGGCCGGAGCTTTCAGATGCTGTTTTTCTTTGCGGCCCCTTCTGTAAAAAATGCAATACCGGACAGACCGCAGTCTGTCCGGTATTGCTCTAATAAAAAATAGTATTTCCGCTATTTATGCCCAGAGCGAAGCGGAGGGCATTTCAAATCGTCAGGCTTTTTCTTTCTTCCCGCCGTTCAGCTTCCAGAGCAGCCAAGCATAGAAGTAATTCATCAGCAGGATGGCGATGCACCACAGCACCGACGCCTGCACGCTCTGGTCATACACCTTCATGAAGGGATATGGCCCATCTACCACGCGCTGGATGTTCAGCCACAAAATGATGCCGCCGTACAGCACCGTGGGCAGCAGCGCCCACTTGACCGTACTGCGGGGCAGGCGCGGTGAGCGCTCCAGCAGCACAAAGGAGAAGATGGCCGCCAGCGGGTTGAGCAGATGATGGTACAACATGGAGCTGGTGCACAGCATGATGTACCAGCCGTTGCCGTCCTCATACATGGGACCCAGCACGAACACCACCGTGAGAAAGGTCATGGTCAGGCAGCAGGTGGCAATGTACTTGAGGGTGTGCAGCCAGCGGGGCAGCTCTTTTCCGGTAAAGATGCACACCAGCTGGCCCACCGCCACCATGGCGCAGATGCAGGCCGAAAGGATGTTGGAATCCTCGGTGTAAAAAATGAACATCTGCTCTTTGCCCCAATCCCAGCTCATGGGCAGGGCAATGGGCTCCGCCCAGACGATGAACAGGTTCAG
This sequence comes from uncultured Faecalibacterium sp., assembly GCA_902463235.1. Classification (GTDB taxonomy): domain Bacteria; phylum Bacillota; class Clostridia; order Oscillospirales; family Ruminococcaceae; genus Faecalibacterium. The sequence goes on from CABQER010000061.1 coordinate 4,888, forward strand.
TGCGATGGAGAGCAGGCGGCGCACTGTATCAGCAAATTTTTTCATGGAAAGCCTTTCCGTCTTGTAATATTTCCTCGAAAATTTGAAAAAGGGCAGGTCTCCCTGCCCTTTTTCAAAAAACGCTTTATTTTGCGGTGTTGATGAAGCTGCGGTTGTCCCACAGGTACTTGATGCCGGAAATGGCCGTCACGGCAGCCACCAGCCAGCACAGCACCATGGAAATGCTGATTACCAGGATCTGCCGCGCCCCCTGCTCCGTGCCGGTAGCCGACATGCTTGCAATGGACATGCCGAAGAAGTAGAAGATGATGCTCAGCATCTGCAGCACAGTCTTCACCTTGCCCCACATATTGGCGGCGATCACCTTGCCGTCCTTGGCACCGGCGGCCACCATGCGCAGGCCGGACACGGCAAACTCGCGGGCCAGAATGATGCACAGCACCACCGGGCTGCATACGCCGTCCCGCATCATGTAAATGAAGGCCACCGTGGTGAGCAGTTTGTCGGCCAGCGGGTCGGCAAACTTGCCGAAGTCCGTTACCATGTTCCACTTGCGGGCCAGATGGCCGTCCAGAAAATCAGTAAAGCTGGCGGCAGCAAAGACGATGCCTGCGATCAGGTAATACGTCGGCTGGAAGGAGCCATCCGCGATGCCGCTCAGGCTGGTGAGGGACACAAAGACCATGAACACCGGCACCAGCAGGATGCGGGTCAAAGTGAGTTTATTGGGCAGATTCATACAGATTCCTCCAATTTGTTATTTTGCAACAGTAC
>CABQER010000062.1 GCA_902463235.1 uncultured Faecalibacterium sp.
TGCGTCTCCCGCCGGAGGATGCGGCAGACCATGAACAGGCAGTAGAACATCGCCAGACCCCATGCAAAGGGGTTGGAAAGACAGATGCCCAGATACCCAAGGCCGGTCTTTACCGCCAGCACGCCGCCAAGGCTGCGGCCGATCAGCTCACCCACGCCGGAAACAACGGCCAGCACGCTGTAGCCAAGCCCCTGCAAAGTGTTGCGGAAGATCATCAGCAGGCCATGGAAACAGAACAGCATACTCATGACGCTGAGGTACTGGATAGCACCCGCCGTGACGGCGGGGTCGGCATCGCCCAGCACCAGCCCCACCGCGTAGGGCTTGATGAAAAAGATCACGCCCCATGCCGCAGCGCAGTAGAGCAGCTGCACCATGCAGCCGTCCTTGATGCCCTGCCGGATGCGGTCGGTGCGGTGGGCGCCGTGATTCTGCCCCACATAGGTAGCCATGGCCATGCCTACGCTCTCCATGGGCAGGGTGAACATCTGACGGATCTTTTCGCCTGCGGTCTGGGCTGCCACGGCGGTGCTGCCCAGCAGGTTGATGGCGTCCTGCATGATGACTGCGCCGATGGCCGAGACGGAGTATTCAAACCCCATGGGAAGACCGATATAGGCCAGCCGCTTGCAGTGCCCTGCCGAAAGCAGGGCGCGCGGCTGCCGGAAGGAAAGCTCCTCCTGCTTTGCCGTGCGGGCAAAGAACCAGTAAGCGCACAGCCCGCCGCTGAGCAGCTGGCTGAGCACGGTGGCAATGGCGGCGCCGTCCACCCCCATGCCCAGCGGCACGATGAAAAGGTAGTCCAGCAGAATGTTCACCACGCTGGCGACCAGCAGGAAATAAAACGGGTGTTGGGAATCCCCCAGTGCCCGCAGCACGCTGGAAGCGTAGTTGTACAGCACCGTAGCCGGGATGCCCAGAAAAATGAGCCGGATGTAGAGCACCGCATCGGTGTACAGTTCCTCCGGCGTATGGATGAGCCGGAGCAGCGGCCCCGCCATCAGGGTGGTAAGCACCGTGAACACCACGCTCAGCACCAGACAGAGCAGTGCGCCGTTCAGCAGGTATTTTTGCAGCCCGTCCTTATCCTTTGCGCCAAAGGTCTCTGCCGCCGGGATGCCAAAGCCCACGCAGGCTCCCTGCACAAAGCCCAGAATGAGGAAGTTGAGGGAGTAGGTGGTGCCCACCGCGCCCAGCGCATCGGTGCCCAGACACCGCCCCACAATGACGGTATCCGCAAAGCTGTACAGCTGCTGAAATAAGGTGCCCAGCACCAGCGGCAAAGCAAACCGCAAGATCTGAAACAGCGGCTTGCCCACCGTAAGGTCGGTGGTGCCGGATCTCTTCTTTTCGATCGTAGCCATAGCGGAAAAACTCCTTATCTATTTTGTTTTCCTTTTTTCTTATTGTATCACAATCTCGGACGGTAGCTGAACCGTTTCTGTGATAGAAAAACTGCTTTTTGTGATAGGAATAAAATGCGGGCGGTATTATCAGAGCCTAAAGCTGGTGGGCAATCAAGTGCTGGAACGCATATCGTACGATCAAACGAAAATTTTGACTTTTCCAGTTTCGACCACTTAAACTTTTATGCATTTGTAGTATCATAAAGCTAGAGGATAGCGGCAATGATCGGCTATCGCTGGCGATGAAGCAACTGACTGGTTCGGCATCAGCCGATTGCAGAGCCAAATCATGGGTTGAGCGAAAACCACAAGCCGAATAGATTCCTGGAATCGAACAAAAACGCTATGACAAAGGGTGCCCATTAACTTATGACAAAATCATAGGTTGGTGGGCATCGTGTTCTTTATGAGGTGCGCTCAATCTTCCAGTCTCCCGTGGTCACACCCCAGCGATAAATAATGTTCCATCTCCCCTCTCAGCACCATCTGTGCGTACTCCAGCGGCTGGTTGTACAGCAGCCAGTCAAGCTCAGCCCGCTGTGCCGGGGTGTTGCCGTACGCATCCTCAATGGCGATGCAGTCGATGGCAAGGGTGGTGCCATCTGCAAACCCGGCTACCACCCGGTTGGTGTCCATATTGAAGCAGCAGGAAAGCAGTTTGTTCATGGTGAACCTCATTTCTATATCAAACGGTGTCTGTTCGGATGTCCTAAACCCTGCTATAGAACCGATGTGTCAGGTAAGATTGTTGTTTGGATAAAACTGGAAGATTTTGCACAATAAATACCGTTGAAATCTAGCTTTTGGGGCTGTGCGAAACAGCCTGTTTTGCCGGGCTGATTTTGGCGCTGCACACTTTTGCACATTTTCTGCACATCGCAAGGATGGATAACAGGTGCAAAGGAGTGCAAATAATGCAAAGGAATACAATAGATTCACAATGCTAAAATCACGGTGTTTCGATAGAATTTACGATTCTTCGTGAATTGTTGGAATGGACGAAAGATGCCGCTCGGTTTCTACGAATCAGTAGGCCGGGGGTTCGAGTCCCTTCCATCGCACCAAGTAAAATCCCACGATTGACCGTTGAAAATACGGTGTAAATCGTGGGATTTCTTGTTTTACATAGGCTTCAAAAGGGTTGGAAAGTGCCTTATTTGTGCCTTATGGCTCAAAAAATGCCTCTCGTGTGCCTTACAGAGTGCCTTGTGCTGGATGCCCGGCGGAGCGGGTGTTTTCGCCTGTTCATCGCCTGTTTGGGGCGAAGAAAAAGCCTGTCCGGTGTGTAGCCGGGCGGGCTTTCGTGCTGTCTGTGGGTGCTGTGGCTCTATCGTGGGTCATGCACTCTGGGCGGTGGGCTTCTCTTTTTCAGTCTTGGCAAGGTAGTTGTAGGCCATGCGGCAGACACCCTCCTCGGTGTAGTAGTCCCCCAAGAGGTCCGCAACCTCTGCCCATGTCAGGCAGCGGACAAAGCGCAGACGGAAAATCAGATACAGGCGTGCGTCCTGAATCGTGGCGCAAAAGGCAACGGCCTTATCTCGCTCCTGTTCAGCCTGTTCCTCAAGGTAGGTGATTCGTGCATCCATGTCGGCGATCTCAACGGCCAGCCTCCCGGTGCTGTCTTTCACGCCGGATGCGTGGGGCATACCGTTCAGTGAGGGTGCAGCGGGTTCGGCTTGTTCGCGCAGGAACTTCAAAGCCTCACGGTTCTTTTGGATGGTCTCATTCAGGTGGAAGTAGCGAGAGATCTCTGTGAGTGTCATTGTTTCCCCTTTCATCAATTCGACTGCGCCTATTTTACCACAGAAGAAAGCAAGAATCTATCATAGAACGATGAAAAACACCCTCTGCGGCCGTTTGTGGGTTGTCAGAGGGTGTTTCTGTCACTGTTCGATGGTCTGTGCCTTGCGCTTCCGCCGGGCGCGTTCTTCCCGGATGCCCTGCACCCTGCCAGCGTTCCAAAGGGCGGTGATAAGCCCCATGAAGCGATATGCGCCTGTTAGGCCAAATTCATTGGGGACTTCTGTAATGGCGTTGAAAAGCTGACTTACTTCCTTGAGGGTCTGGGACGAACTCCACAGCCACGACATTTTCACGGCTTCTTCTGTGGTAACGGTGGGAATTCTGGGGGTGCAATCAGAGTGCTGCATAGTGTACCTCGCTTTCATAATTCAATTAAAGTGCCGGAAATTTTCTCGGCTGACTGGGTAAAGATAGGGCTTGTAAAGCCCGCTGCCAGCCCGGCGGGGGCTTTACAGTACCTTGGGCGTGTTCGGCATGGCTTCCACTCTCTGGGGCTGCTGCGCTGCATCGTGCAGCGCATGGAGATAGGTCAACAGGCGGTCTTTGTCGGCAGCTGACAGGCTGCGGACACGGCAGAGGACTTCTTGCCACTGGGCTGCGGTCATACCGCTGCACCCCCTTCCAGCAGCTTGGCCACACTCTTGCCGGCCTTTGCTGCGGCTGCATCCAGTGCGGCCAGCTTCCACAGAAAGCCGGTGTCAACCTTGGCGGTCAGGCTCTCGCCATTGTGGATCGCTGCCACGGTGTAGCCCTGCTGGGCGTACTGCTGCCGGATCCAGCTCTGCGGGGTCTGGTTCAGGTGGTCGAGCGTGTTCATCCGGCCACCATCCAACACGATGCTTTCCCGGTGCAGGGTGCGGGGCTTTGCTTCCCGCTGGTCGATGTACTCCACCTCGAAGGCGTGCAAGCTGATTTTCTTCTCCAACTTCATGGTCATATCCTCCCATCATGTCCGGCGGGCTTCCATCTTCCCGCCGGGGGGTTCTGCTCGTGTTACAGGGCTTCCAGCAGCTGCACCTGCGATGCACCGAAGAACGATGCCCGGTAGGTCTGGCCGTCTCCCTTGCTGCTGTGGATCAGCACCGCCTGAAACAGAGCCTTTGCACCATGCGCCACCATGTACCCGGCGGCTTTCCAGCCCGCCCAGGTGTTCACGGGCTCGGTGATCCCGGCGGTCTGCTGGGCTTCCTCGATGCGATGGGCGTTGACCGGAGCAGCCTTTGCGCTGTTCCATGCCCGGTGCAGGGCTTCGGCAAGTTGCTCACACCCTTGCGGTACAGCTTCCACGCCTTGTGCATGATCTCGGAGAGATTGTACTTCTTCATACTGTCCTCGCTTTACTTTGCGGGTCAGCTCCTGTATAATGGGCTTGACCCTGTTGTGGGTTTGGCTCGGTGTGTGTTTGGTAGACGGCACCGGGCCATTTTTCATATACAGCTTTCAGGAAGTGGGTTACTGTCTTAGCTGGCGTTCTGCTCTTGCGCTCCCGGTACATCCTTCGCCCCTTGCCTTCCGGTCGTGCTTCCCTTGCTGTGTCTATATTATAGCACTAACATCTAGTGCATTCTATTGACGAAATGCACGAATATCAAGTGCTGTTACTGTGTATATTTGAACTTGATTCTAGTGCAGCTTCTGGATATAATAGAAAGGGATAGAAAGGAGTGAAAGCACATGGCGATACAGTATAAGGCTGATGTTTTGGCATTGCTGAAAGCGGCTGGGTATCCATCAACCAGAATCCGAGCAGAAAAGCTGCTGGGGCAGTCCTATGTTCAGCAACTGCGAAAGGGTGAATTGATTTCATGGGCTGCGCTGAACACGGTTTGCCGCTTGCTCGACTGCCAGCCGGGTGATCTGCTAGAGTATGTGCCCGCAGAGGACACCGCCGAGGAGTAAATGGAAGGAAGTGTAAAATGATGGACTCAAATCAGGTTGTTCAGCTGAAGAATGTGTTTGACCAAATTGTACATATCACAGAGGATGGTATAGAGTTTTGGTATGCGCGCGAACTTCAGTCTGCACTGGGATATACCCGATGGGAAAACTTTGTGAATGCAATCGAAAAAGCAAAGGTGTCTTGTGCTTCTAGTGGTCGGGACGTAGATGGATGTTTTCGTGACGTCACGAAAACATCCCCCATGCCCAATGGTGGCACAAAGGATATTGCTGATGTGATGTTGATTCGCTATGCGTGCTATTTGATTGCCCAGAACGGTGATCCGCGAAAGCCTGAGAT
>CABQER010000063.1 GCA_902463235.1 uncultured Faecalibacterium sp.
AGCGACTTGGATTTTTTGTATGGAGCCCAACAGCTTTGGGGTCTGAAAGGGGCGAGCAGCCCCTTTCTCGTTGCGGGGTGGGTGGAGTCCAGAGGCAGGGAGGGGGGACTCGAAACACCCCTCCCTGCCTCTGGCCCAGCGGAGCGTCCCCGGCGGCGATGATTTTTATAAAAGCTATGAAGCCTGTCCCACGCGACCGCTCTCTGCACAAGAAGCAACTTTTTCTGTGAAAAAGCAAACAAGCCAGCTCCGCAGGGCTGGCTTATTTGCAATAAAAAATAATTTTCCGCTAAAAATGCCCAGAGTGAAACGGAGGGCATTTAAATGGTTAGGCCTGCGATAGCACAGACAAAAAGAAAAAGCGGTGACTCGTGCAGGTTGAGTCATCGCTTTTCTTGCCCCTTGCGGGGCAGGCAGGGTAAATGATAAGAAGGTAAATGAAGAAAATAGCAATTTTAAGAACAAAGGTTTTGTGCTGAGCGAAGAACCGCTCGTAGAAGTTCATGTATCCAACGTAATGCCTTTGTTGGATACAACATACCACTTTTTTGGAAGAATTACAAGCCCTTTTTTCGATTTTTCACCAATAAACGTGCGAAAAATCGCATTTTTGGAGAAACGCACAAATTCAACGAGAAGTTCCCGGCAAACTGACGAACAAGCATAAAAATGAGCAGGTGCGGCCCGGAACGGCGGCAAAAAAGACGCAGAATGCGACAGTTCTTTACAAGAACCGGTCCGTGTGCTAAGATGAATACATTCAATGGAGAGTCTGCCCTGCGAAGGGTGGGCGTATGTGTCCGAGCGGGATGGCCCGGCACGGGGAAAGGAGCATATCAATGGAAAATCAGGCGGTGAGCGGAACAAAAAAGCCGCTCTTCGGAGGGCGGAAGCCGCTGTTCACACAAAAGGAACTGCTGCTGCTGACCGGCCCGCTGCTGGTGGAGCAGCTGCTGGAAGTGACCGTGGGTATGGCCGATACCATGATGGTGTCCCGCTGCGGCGAAGCGGCCATTTCCGGTGTCAGCCTTGTGGACATGATCAACAACCTCATCATCGTGCTGTTTGCGGCGCTGGCCACTGGCGGCGCAGTGGTGGTAAGCCAGTTTTTGGGTGCGCGGGAGCAGAAGGAGGCCGATGCAAGCTCTGGCCAGCTGCTTTTGCTCAGCGGCGTATTCGGTTTGCTGGTGGGGGCATTCTGCTTTGTTTTTGCAAGGCCGATGATCCGGCTGTTCTACGGCGCCATCGATGCCGATGTGCTGGATGCCAGCGTGCTGTACCTGCGCATCATCGCCATCAGTTATCCGTTTCTGGCACTGTATAACGGCGGTGCGGCACTGTTCCGCAGCATGGGCAACTCCAAGATCTCCATGCAGATCAGCTTTTTGATGAACGTGATCAACATTGTGGGCAACGCAGTGTGCATCTTCGGATTTAAAATGGGCGTAGACGGTGTTGCATGGCCCAGCGTGCTGTCTCGTGTGGTGGCAGCGGCCCTTATCCTGCGCAAGTGCTACCAGAAGGGCAATGCCATCACGGTGCCCAAGACCACCCGGCTGGATACAAAGATGACAAAGCGCATTCTGGGCATCGGCATCCCGTCCGCCTTTGAGAACAGCCTGTTCGAGGCCGGACGCATTCTGGTGGTGAGCATGATCTCCACCTTCGGCACAGTGCAGATCGCAGCAAACGCCGTGGCAAACAATCTGGACGGCATGGGTGTGATCCCCGGCAAGGCCCTCAGCCTTGCCATGATCACGGTGGTGGGCCGCTGCATCGGTGCGCGGGACGACGAGCAGGCTGTTTATTATACCCGCAAGCTGACGGTGTGGTCTTACATCGCAATGGGGCTTTCCAACGGTGCCATCCTGCTGTTTTTGCACAAGCTCATCGGCATCTACGCGCTGTCCGGTGAGACGATGGTGCTTTCTGAGCTGCTGGTACGTATCCATGCAGGCTTTGCCATCCTGCTGTGGACCCTGTCCTTCGTGCTGCCCAACGCCCTGCGTGCAGCCAACGATGTGAAGTTCACCATGATCGTGTCCATCCTGAGCATGGCGGTGTGGCGGCTGGGCTTCAGCTACCTGCTGTGCGTGCGCATGGGCTGGGGCGCTGTGGGCGTGTGGATCGCAATGATCATTGACTGGGTTTGCCGCGTGACATGCTTTGTGCTCCGCTTCCGCAGCGGTGTATGGAAAACCAAATATCAGGCATAACATAAAGAGGAGTATACTTATGAAACTGATCAGCTGGAACGTCAACGGCCTGCGCGCCTGCCTGACCCATGGCTTTGCCGAGAGCTTTGCGGCTCTGGATGCCGATATCTTTTCGGTGCAGGAGACCAAGATGCAGCCCGGTCAGGCGGATTTTGCGCCGGATGGCTACACCGAGTATACCTATTCTGCCGAGAAGAAGGGCTACTCCGGCACGGCCTGCTGGTGCCGTGAGCAGCCGCTGTCCGTGACCACCGGCATCGGCATTGAGCAGCACGACCACGAGGGCCGTGTGCTCACGCTGGAATACCCGGGGTTCTGGCTGGTGAACTGCTATACCCCCAACAGTCAGGACGGGCTGAAGCGTCTGGACTACCGCATGGAGTGGGAGGATGCCTTCCGTGCCTACCTGCTGGCACTGGACGCAAAAAAGCCGGTGATCCTGTGCGGCGATCTGAATGTTGCCCATAGGGAGATCGACATCAAGAACGACAAGACCAACCACATGAGCGCAGGCTTTACCGATCAGGAGCGCGGCAAAATGACCGAACTGCTGGACGCAGGCTTTGCCGACAGCTTCCGCGTGCTGCACCCGGATGAGGTGAAGTACAGCTGGTGGAGCTACCGCTTCCACGCCCGCGAGAAGAATGCGGGCTGGCGCATCGATTACTTCATCGTGTCCCGCCGCATTGCCGATAAGATCCGCGCGGCGGAGATCCACAACGAGATCTTCGGCTCAGACCACTGCCCGGTGGAGCTGGACATTGACCTGTAACCTGTAAAAAATGCCTGCTCTCCCGGAAAGAGCAGGAAAAAGGAGACTCTATGCTCAAAAGCTATCTGCTGGTATTTTTTGTTTCCATGGTGCCGCTCATTGAACTGCGCGGAGCCATCCCCATCGGGCTTGGCATGGGCCTGCCCATCCTGCCCACCTATCTGGTGTGCGTGGTGGGCAACATGATCCCGGTGCCGTTCATCTATCTGTTTGCACGCAAATTCCTGATCTGGGGCTACCACAAGCCCCTTATCGGGCCAATCTGCAAGTTCTGCATCGTCAAGGGCGAAAAAGGCGGACGCGCACTGGAAGCCAAGGCGGGCCGCGGCCTTGTGGTTGCGCTGCTGCTGTTCGTGGGTATCCCGCTGCCGGGCACCGGCGCGTGGACCGGGACGCTGGCGGGCTCGATCCTGGATATGAAGTTCAAGGACGTGGTCAAGGCCTGCATGGGCGGCGTGCTGCTGGCGGGCATCATCATGGGTCTGGCCAGCGCGGGCCTGCTGGGTGCGCTGAGCACCCTGTTCTCGGTGGGCTGAGAAAAAAAGACTGTGTTCTGGCAAAGAACAACAATTGACAATGGCATTTTGCCGCTGAGTATGCTAAAATAAAAAGGTGTTTTGAAACCGGCGGCGCAAAGCTGCCGGACAGAAAGGAACGATAAGATCATGGATCAGGCACTGAATCAGAAAATCGACGCATATATTGCGCAAAACAAGGAACAGCTGCTGAAGGATATTGCCGCTCTGGTGGCAGTCAACAGCGTAGAGGGCACCCCGGAAGAGGGCGCACCCTATGGCGCAGGCCCCCGCGCCGCACTGGACAAGACGCTGGAGCTGGCTGCAGGCATGGGCCTTGCCACCCGCAACTGTGAAAACTACATCGGCTATGCAGAGCTGGCCGGCAAGGACCCTGAAAAGTATCTGGCGACCATCTGCCATGTGGACGTGGTGCCCGTGGGCAACGGCTGGACGGCCGACCCCTTCACCATGCGCATTCAGGACGGCTGGCTGCTGGGCCGCGGCGTTGCCGACGACAAAGGCCCCATGGTGGCTACCCTGTATGCCCTGAAGTTCCTCAAGGAGCAGGGCTATGAGCTGCGCTACCCCATCCGCGCACTGGCAGGCACCAACGAGGAGACCCACATGCAGGATGTGGACTACTACCTCAAGAACTACCCGGCTCCCGCTTTCTGCTTTACCCCGGATGCCGAGTTCCCGGTGTGCAACGGCGAGAAGGGCCTGTTCGGTGCCAAGATCGTCAGCCCGGTGTGCAACGGCGTCATCGTGGAGATCGAGGGCGGCGTGGCAAACAACGCCGTGCCCGACCGTGCAAGCGCGCTGGTCAGGACTGACATCTCCAAGCTGAAGAATGCCCCCAACATCACGCTGGAGCCGGAAGGCGACGGCGTGCGCATCCGCGGCTGGGGCAAGTCCGGCCACGCAGCCATGCCGCAGGGCACCGTGAACGCCATTGGTCTGGTGGTGAACTACCTGCTGGACAACGGCCTGTGCAATGAGACCGAGCGCACCTATCTGGAGGCCGTGCGCAAGCTGCACGCTTCCACCGCCGGTGAGGGTCTGGGCATCAACTGCGCCGACGGCCCCTTTGGCCCGCTGACCGTGATCGGCGGCCGCATCTACATGGAAGATGGCCGCATTTTCCAGACCATGGACAGCCGCTTCCCCACCTGCACCAACGGCAAAAAGATGACCGAGCAGATCCGTGCCGCACTGGGCGATGGCGCTGAGCTGCGCGATGTGACCGCTGCCGAGCCCTTCTATATTGAAGCCGACAGCCCCGCCATTCTGGCCTGCATCAACACTTACAACGAAGTGACCGGCGAGAACGCCAAGCCCTTCACCATGGGCGGCGGCACCTATGCCCGCCACTTCCCCTATGCTGTCAGCTTCGGCCCCGAGCATGTGGACCTGCCGCTGCCGGAGTTCGGAGGCCCGATGCACGGTGCAAACGAAGCTGCACCCATTGACAAGCTGCTGGAAGCCGTAAAGATCTATATCATTGCGCTGCTGCGCCTTGAGGAGATCGACTTCTGATGCAGCCGATGAATGTGCTCGTCATCGACGGGCAGGGCGGGGGCCTTGGCAAACAGCTGGTGGCAGCCTTGAGCACGCAGTGTCCGGAGGCACGGCTCACTGCGGTGGGCACCAACAGTCTGGCGGCAAACGCCATGCGCAAGGCCGGTGCCCTGCGTGCCGCCACCGGCGAGAATGCAGTGGCGGTGAACTGCCGCAGCGCGGATATCATCGTGGGGCCCATCGGCATCGTTATTGCGGATGCACTGCTGGGCGAGATCACCCCCGCCATGGCCACAGCCGTGTGCCAGAGCCGTGCGACGCGGGTGCTCATCCCGGTGAACCACTGCGAAAACTATATCGTGGGTGTGCCGGAGCAGCCCATCA
>CABQER010000064.1 GCA_902463235.1 uncultured Faecalibacterium sp.
TGAGAGGCCTCTGTCTTAACCGCTTGACCAACGGGCCATACGTCCATTTTGCATCGGGTGTTCGCTCCCGACTTGGCTATTTTAGCATAGCACGCCTGCTTTGTCAACACAAAAATTCAATTTTTTCAAAAAATCTTCCGCACTCGGGCCGCGCCGGTGTGGAACAGGCCCAGAGCCAGCCCCAGATATACGCCGATCACCGTATCGTTCTGGTCAAATTCCATCTGCTGGCGCTGCGGCAGGCCGGCCAGTGTACCCTTGTATACGCACCGCAGCTCTTCCAGCCGGGTGTAGTCGTTCGGGTGCATCAGGGTGCTGTGCTTGGGCAGCTCCATGGCACCGCTCTTTTCCAGCACCTCGCTGACGAACTGGGAGCAGAAATAGTGCCGGCGGCGCTTCCAGCGGATATGCATCCCGCAGAGCGCAAGACCGATAACGTTGAACTGGTAAAGGCTGCCGTGGGCCATCATGTGCTCGGCACGGCGGCGGGCACGGGTGTAGGCTTCATCGCTCACATCCAGCGCATACAGTGCGCAGGGCACGTTCTCCCGCAGACGGAACACACCCCGGTTCAGGTATTCCCTGCTGGGCCCTGCCGGGAACATGGTATAGCCGTTTTTGCGGGTAGAGCTGTACAGGCAGCTCAGGTCTTCGTCAAAAGCCAGCGAAGCGTGGGTATAATTTGCACCGGTAACAGCGTAAACAAGGTTTGAAAGCAGGGTACCCGACCGGGTGAGCAGGATGTAGATGGTCTTCATGATCTTTTTCCTTCTTATATGTAGCACACAGAAAAAGCGGGGCTGTCCTTTTGTCAGATACAGTATACCACAGGCAAAGCTTCTTTGTCATAAAAATCGTCAAAATCTCGTAAATTTCGCACAAATCGGGCTGTGGATCCTGTTCCGCTCTTCCCTGCCGCGCCGTTTTGCGGGAAGGGCCGTTTTTGTGCTCGGTTTTTCATGCATCCCAGCTTGTTAAAATTTTACCAAAAAATTGTTTTTCTGCCTTTCCACCTTATTTTTTCAGGTTTCGCCCCCTGCTTTTGTTTCCTGAAATTGTTTCAGGCAGTTAAATTTCTTAATGAAATTTGTTTCTTTTCTGCAAATAGCACGATTCGTTTATTGATTTCGGGATACTTTTATGTATAATGGTATACAGGAGAATTTGCATTTACAAACTGCAAGCCTTCTGCGCAGCGCCCGGCCCGCCGGGAAACGCTGTGCCCTATACAGGACGTATGGATCAAACGAAAGTAGAGGTATAGCGAATATGGCAAAGTTGGATCTTACCAAGTATGGCATTACCGGCACGACTGAGATCGTGTACAACCCCTCCTACGAGCAGCTGTTCGAGGAAGAGACCAAGCCCGGTCTGGAAGGCTACGAAAAGGGCCAGGTCAGCGAGCTGGGTGCTGTGAACGTTATGACCGGCATCTACACCGGCCGTTCTCCCAAGGACAAGTTCATCGTTATGGACGAGAACTCCAAGGACACCGTGTGGTGGACTTCCGACGAGTACAAGAACGACAACCACCCCGCTTCTCAGGAAGCATGGGCTGCTGTGAAGGCCATCGCTCAGAAGGAGCTGTCCAACAAGCGCCTGTACGTGGTGGATGCATTCTGCGGTGCCAACAAGGATACCCGCATGGCCATCCGCTTTGTCATGGAAGTTGCATGGCAGGCACACTTCGTCACCAACATGTTCATCAAGCCCACCGCTGAGGAGCTGGAGAACTTTGAGCCCGATTTCGTTGTCTACAACGCATCCAAGGCCAAGGTTGAGAACTACAAGGAGCTGGGCCTGAACTCTGAGACTGCTGTTGTGTTCAACATCACCAGCAAGGAGCAGGTCATCGTGAACACCTGGTACGGCGGCGAGATGAAGAAGGGCATGTTCTCCATGATGAACTACTTCCTGCCGCTGAAGGGCATGGCTTCCATGCACTGCTCTGCCAACACCGACCTGAACGGCGAGAACACCGCCATCTTCTTCGGTCTGTCCGGCACCGGCAAGACCACCCTGTCCACCGATCCCAAGCGTCTGCTGATCGGCGATGACGAGCACGGCTGGGACGACAACGGCGTGTTCAACTTCGAGGGCGGCTGCTACGCAAAGGTCATCAACCTGGATAAGGACTCCGAGCCCGATATCTACAACGCCATCAAGCGCAACGCTCTGCTGGAGAACGTCACTCTGGATGCCGAGGGTCACATCGACTTCGCTGACAAGTCTGTCACCGAGAACACCCGTGTGTCCTACCCCATCAACCACATCCAGAACATCGTGCGTCCTGTTTCTTCTGCTCCCGCAGCAAAGAACGTGATCTTCCTGTCTGCTGACGCCTTCGGCGTTCTGCCCCCGGTCTCCATCCTGACCCCGGAGCAGACCCAGTACTACTTCCTGTCCGGCTTTACTGCAAAGCTGGCCGGCACCGAGCGCGGCATCACCGAGCCCACCCCCACTTTCTCCGCCTGCTTCGGCCAGGCTTTCCTGGAGCTGCACCCCACCAAGTATGCTGAGGAGCTGGTCAAGAAGATGCAGAAGAGCGGCGCCAAGGCTTATCTGGTCAACACCGGCTGGAACGGCACCGGCAAGCGCATCTCCATCAAGGATACCCGCGGCATCATCGACGCCATCCTGAACGGCGACATCAACAATGTGCCCACCAAGAAGATCCCCTACTTCGACTTCGAGGTTCCCACCGTGCTGAACGGCGTGGACACCGGCATTCTGGATCCTCGCGACACCTATGCTGACGCTTCCCAGTGGGAAGAGAAGGCCAAGGATCTGGCAAGCCGCTTCATCAAGAACTTCAAGAAGTACGAGGGCAACGAGCACGGCAAGGCTCTGGTCTCTGCCGGCCCCCAGCTGTAAGCTGATCTCCGCCTGATACTGAAGCGATAAAAAAGGACGTGTTCCCGCAAGGGAGCACGTCCTTTTTGTTTTGCAGACTGGCAGGTAAACGTTCCGTCGGTTGTATTTTCCACATTCCTGTGTTATCCTGTGGAAAAGGATGTGAGCAGAATGGATGCAAAAGAATTTGGTGCATTCCTTGCACAAGTGCGCCGGGAGCGGAACATGACGCAGGCCGAACTGGCTCAGCAGCTTCACGTTACGGATAAAGCCGTCAGCCGCTGGGAACGCGGCATCGGGCTGCCAGACATCAACACGCTGGAGCCGCTGGCCGATGTGCTGGGCCTGACCCTCGCTGACCTGATGCACTGTCATGACTCCCGTCAAAAAGATGACACTCCTCCCGTTCCTCTGGAAGATTTTTTCACCATGCTGCGCCGCCAGCACACTGTAGACTGGCATTCTGTGCGTACTGCTCTTCTTGCATTAAGCATTGCACTTGCCCTGTGGGGAATTTTTGCCTGTCCAGGCAGATTAGCTGTACACTGGCGGACTCTCAGCGATGGTTCGCTTCAGGCCGACGGCTGGATGTCCTCCCTGGTCATTTTTCCATTGTTTGCCGGATTTGAATTTCTATCTCTTGAGCTCTGGAACAATTTTGAGCAAACCGGTTACTACCGGCGCTGGGGTGAGGTGAATCTTTTTATCATTCACGCCATGTCTTTCGGCACGCCGCTTACCCGTCTGATGCGGCTCGTGCTGGATCTTCTGTTCTTTTTCTGTTTTGGATTTCTGCTTCCATGCTGCGAAGCATGGCTGATCCTTTTGAATTAAATGCCGCTTTCCTCTGCGTCCCCACCCGTGAAAAAGCAAAAGAGCAAAGCCCGCCGGCTTTGCTCTTTTGCATAAGCATCAATCATTTTTCCGCTGCTATGCCCAGAGCGCAGCGGAGGGCATTTTAAATCGTTTTTACTTGGCAGCGTCGAACTCTGCCTCGATCTCTGCCGAGGGTGCCGGGGTGACAAGGCTCACCACAACACAGACCACCAGAGAGATCAGGAAGGCAGGCAGCAGCTCGTAGATGCCAAACACGCCGCCCAGCGGGCTGATGATGTACTTCCATACAAAGACCATCAGGCCGCCGGAGAGCATACCGGCCAGTGCGCCCTGCCAGTTGCAGCGCTTCCAGAACAGGGAGCACAGCACCACTGCGCCAAAGGAGCCGCCAAAGCCGGCCCATGCAAAGCTGACGATGCCGAACACGCTGGAGTTGGGGTCGCGGGCCAGCACCACGCCCACCACGCTGATGCAGATGATGGTCAGGCGGGCAGCGAACAGGCTCTGCTTCTCGGTCAGCTTCATGTGGCCGAACTCCTGCAGGATGTTCTGGGATACGCTGGAGGCCGCTGCCAGCATCTGGCTGTCGGCGGTGGACATGGTAGCGGCAAGGATGCCGGCAAGGATCAGGCCTGCCAGAATGGCTGCCAGCACGCCGTGCTGAGCGATCAGGCTGGCCACGCGTACGATCAGGGTCTCGCTGGAAGAACCGCTCAGGAACTCCAGTGCGCCCGCCTTGGTCATGCCCAGACCCACCATGCCGATGACGATGGAAGCGGTCATGGCAATGACCACCCACACGCTTGCAATGCGGCGGCTGAGCACCAGCTTCTTTTCGTCCTCAATGGCCATGAAGCGCAGCAGGATGTGGGGCATGCCGAAGTAGCCCAGACCCCATGCCAGCGTGGACGCGATGTCCAGCAGACTGTAGGAGGTGGCAGTGTTGTCTGCTACATTGTGGCTTGCAGCCATGGTCAGGTAGCCGGGCAGGCTGCGGGCGTTGTCCAGAACCACGTCCCAGCCGCCTGCCACGCTGACACCATACACCAGCACTGCGATCAGCGCCATGCTCATGACAACGGACTGGATCAGGTCGGTGGTAGACACAGCGCGGAAGCCGCCCATGATGGTGTAGCCCACAATGACCACAGCGGACAGGATCATAGCCGCCATGTAATCCACGCCAAACAGGCTGTTGAACAGCTTGCCGCAGGCGGCAAAGCCGGAAGCGGTGTACGGGATGAAGAACACGATGATGATGACCGCGCCCAGCGCGTTGAGCAGGTTGCGCTGGTCATGGAACCGCAGGGAAAGGAACTGCGGCACCGTGATGGCATCCAGATTGGCCGAGTAGCGGCGCAGGCGGCGGGCCACGATGAGCCAGTTGAGCCATGTGCCCACAGCAAGGCCGATGGCCGTCCAGCCCGGCGACGCAATGCCGGTGAGATATGCAAGGCCCGGCATACCCATCAGCAGCCAGCTGGACATATCGCTGGCTTCAGCGCTCATAGCCGTGACCAGCGGGCCCATCGTGCGGCCGCCGAGGTAGAAATCGCTGCTGTCCTCGTTGGATTTGCTGTAGACAAAGCCAACCAGCAGCATTCCCACCAGATAGATCACAATGGTGGCAATGATGCAGATATTGATCATTTGATTACCCCTCTCTTTCTTCCCCTCAACGGGAACATATCTTAAATATTACCACAAAAACCTGCAT
>CABQER010000065.1 GCA_902463235.1 uncultured Faecalibacterium sp.
ACATGCCATTTTATGGATAAAAAGCCCGGCAGGGGAACACGTTCAGGTGCTCTTCTGCCGGGTTTTTCTGCATTTTCCGTAAATTTCCGGCCTGAAATAGTAACAAAATTATGTCAATGAGACATCAATCCTCCATTTTTAACTGCGTAAATTGGCTTGCACACCAAAAACTCTGGAATATTCTAGCACTTTCCATATAAATTCATGACAAAGTTTGGTAGAAATAATATCTTGTATACAGGCTGCACTTACGTTACAATACAGATGATATACCAATTGTACGAGCAGAAGGGAGGAAATGGAGTCCACAAGGGCGGTTTTCAATCACGAGTACGGGCCGGTGGCGGATGCAGCGTGCAGTTTTTGCATCATCTGTTCCCATCGCCTGATGCTTAGAACGGGAGGATGTCAATGGAAGTCTTTTTGCAAGCACTGGTAAACGGGATCCTGCTGGGCGGTTTCTACTCCCTGATGGGTATGGGCCAGAACATCATTTTCGGTGTTATGAACATCGTCAACTTCTGCCACGGCGAAATGTTGATGGTGGGCATGTACATCACCTATGTTCTGTATACCTACTTTGGGGTGGACCCCTATGTAGCCCTTCCCATCGTTGCAGTGCTCATGTTCGGGCTGGGCGCGCTGATCCAGTCCACTCTGATCACCCCTTCGCTCAAGACCAAGAGCTTTACGAACCTGCTGTTCCTCACCGTCGGTCTGGGCCTGCTGCTCACCAACGGCGCTCTGGTCATCTTTGGTTCCACCTATTATAAGATCATTACCCCTTATTCGCAGACCTATATCCCGCTTGGCCCGGTCACCATTGCGCTGCCGCGTCTGGTCAGCTTCCTGATCCTGATCGTGGTCGCCATTGCACTGTTTGCCTTCCTCAAGTATTCCACCACCGGCAAGCAGATCCGCGCCGTATCCCAGAACCCCATTGGTGCTGAGGTCGTGGGCATCAACGTCAAGAAAATTTACATCCTGACCTATGGTCTGGGCGTTGCTCTGGCCGGTATCGCCGGCTCTCTGCTGACCCAGTTCTACACCATCTATCCCACCGCAGGCGCAAGCTTCGGTTTCCGCGCACTGATCGTCGTGGTCGTGGGCGGTCTGGGCTCCATCCCCGGCGCATTCTTCGCCGGTATTTTCCTGGGCCTGCTGGAGCAGATGAGTGCATTGTTCATCAGCCCGTCCTACAGTGATATGATCGTGTTCGTCACCTTCATCATCATTCTGGTCGTGCGTCAGGTCATGATTCTGAGGAGGCGATAAGATGGATACCAGAAAAGCAGTTAAAACCTATCACCGCAATCTGGCGATCGTTCTGGCTATCATTGTCGCCATCTTCGCAGCGATCCCGCTGGTCGTGGATAAACCTTACATCATCAACATTTTCGTTCTCACCTTCTATATGTCCACCCTGTCCATGGCGTGGAACATTCTGGGCGGCATCACCGGCCAGAACTCGCTGGGTCTGGCCGCTTACATGGGTCTGGGTGCCTATGTGTGCTGTCTGGTGGTCACCAAAACGGGCATGAACCCCTGGGTGGCCGCTGTGCTGGATATGCTCGTTGTGGGCGTGGTGGCCGGTGTCATCTTCTTCCCCAGCCTGATCCTGCGCGGCCCCTACTTCACGCTGGTGTCCATCGCGTTTGCCGAGTCCATCCGTCAGTTCATCATCAACTCGGAGTTCTTCGGCCGCGCATCCGGCGTGGGCCTGCCCTTCGGCAAGGACTCCTTTGCGCAGTTCCGCTTTACCAGCAAGGTGCCGTACTACTACATCGGCTTCATCATGATGGTGGGCGTTTACCTCATCATGAAGAAGATCGGCCGCTCCAAGCTGGGCTTTGCGCTGCGCACCATCCGCGAGGATGAGGACGCAGCCGCCGCTATCGGCATCAACCCCACCAAGTACAAGGTCATTGCCGTTGTCATTTCGGCTATCATTGCCGGTCTGGTCGGCTTCTTTTACGTCAGCTACATCCGCTACATCGACCCCGATATTATGATCCAGTCCAAGTCCACTGAGATCGTGCTGCCGGCAGTCGTGGGCGGCGCTGCCTACATCGAAGGCCCGCTGATCGGCGGCCTCATCATGATCCCGCTGAGCGAACTGCTGCGTGCAAACTTTGCCGCCATCCTGCCCGGCATCAACATGCTGATGTATGCCATCGTGCTGATCGTGGTCATCCGCTTCCGTCCGTCCGGTATTCTGGGCTGGTACATGAACTCGAAGGTCAAGACCTTCATCGATGAAAAGATCCTCAAAAAGCCGTCTCTGGACGTGCTGGAAGAGTATGAGCTGATGGCAGACAAGGGAGGGAAGTAATCATGGCAGAAAAGCCTATTATTGAAGTCCAGGGCCTGACCAAGCGGTTCAAGGGTCTGACCGCCGTGCATGATGTTTCTTTCTCGGTGGAGAAAGGCTCCATCACCGGCATGATCGGCCCTAACGGTGCTGGTAAATCCACCACCTTCAACATGATCTGCGGCTACTACCCGCCCACCGAAGGCAAGATCTTCTACAATGGTGAGGACATCACCAACAAAAAGGCGTATGAGTACACCAACATGAAGATCGCCCGCACCTTCCAGATCATGAAACCTCTGAAGAACCTGAGCGTTCTGGATAACGTCACCGCCGCCGCCTACTTCGGCCACGCCGGTGCAAAGAGCGAAAAAGAGGCCAAGGAGCGCGCCATGGAGGTGCTGCACTTCACCGGCCTGTACGAAAAGCGTCATGTGATCTCCAAGGACATGGGCACGCCGGACCAGAAGCGTCTGGAAATGGCCCGCGCTCTGGCCACCAAGCCCGAAGTGCTGTTTCTGGACGAGAATATGGCAGGCTTGAACCCGGCTGAGACCGAAGAGGCCATCCAGCTGATCCGCAAGATCAACGAGTCCGGTGTCACCATCCTGCTCATCGAGCACATCATGAAGGCGGTCGTGAGCCTGTGCGAGAAGGTCATCGTCCTTCACCACGGCGAAAAGATCGCTGAGG
Source organism: uncultured Faecalibacterium sp. (assembly GCA_902463235.1). Taxonomy (GTDB): domain Bacteria; phylum Bacillota; class Clostridia; order Oscillospirales; family Ruminococcaceae; genus Faecalibacterium. The sequence goes on from CABQER010000065.1 coordinate 3,005, forward strand.
GCACGCCCGAGCAGGTCATGAACGATCCTTACGTCATGGAGGTGTACCTGGGCACCAAAAAGGAGGGCGCAAGTGCTTAAAGTTGAAGGTCTGAACGCCGGTTACGGCTCTGTGAACATCCTGTGGGACATCGGCTTTGAGGTGAAGGATGGCGAGATCGTTGCCATCCTTGGCTCCAACGGTGCCGGTAAGACCACCATGGTGCGCACCATCACAGGCATGGTCAAGGCCAGCTCCGGCAAGGTGGAGTTCAACGGAGAGGACCTCTCCGGCAAGAGCTCCCGCGTTATTCTGGACAGCGGCATCGTGCAGGTGCCGGAAGGCCGTCAGCTCTTTACCGAGATGACCGTGCTGGAAAATCTGGAACTGGGTGCATTCAATAAGGAGACCAAGGCACATTTTGCAGAAAATCTGGAAAAGTGCTATAACTGGTTCCCCAAACTGCGCGAGCGCGCAAAGCAGGCTGCCGGCACCCTGTCCGGCGGCGAGCAGCAGATGGTGGCCGTGGCCCGTGCGCTGATCGGTATGCCCAAGCTGCTGATCCTGGATGAGCCCAGTCTGGGCCTTGCCCCCAACATCGTGGACGACATTCTGGAAGTGGCCAAGACCATGGTGAAGAATGACGGCATCTCGGTGCTGTTGGTGGAGCAGGATATCACCAAAGCCCTTGCAGCGGCTGACCGCGGCTATGTCATCGAGAACGGCCGCGTGGCACTGGAAGGAACCGCCGCCGAGCTTTCGGCAAACGAGCACGTCAAGAAGGCGTACCTCGGCATCTGATTTTGGAAACTGGATGTCCGGCGGGCACTACTTCACACGGTGCGGCGGGGCATCTCGGATTAACAAGCTGTTTTTTACAAACAGAATTGGAGGACAATTATGAAAAAGATCTCTCGTAGAAGCTTCCTGAAGGCATCCGCTGTTCTGGGCAGCGCAGCTGCTCTGACCGCCTGCGGCGGCTCTTCCGCTTCCACCAGCACTGCAGCATCTACCAGCACCGCAGCATCCGGCAGCACTGCAGCAGCCAGCGGTGATACCATCAAGATCGGCACCATCTACGCAATGTCCGGCGGCAACGCAGCCATCGGCGAGAACATCCTGCGCGGCATCGACTTCGCAGTGGACGAGATCAACAAGGCAGGCGGCGTGAACGGTCAGATGCTGGAAGTTGTCCGCGGTGATCACGCAGGCGACGCAGCCACCGGTAAGTCTGAGGCAGAGCGCCTGATCACTCAGGAAGGTGTCAACGTCATTATGGGCTGCCATATGTCCGTTGTTACCGAGGTCGTGGCTCAGGTCTGCCAGCAGTACGGCATCCCCATGATCACCGCTATCTCCACGCTGGACCGTCTGACCGACGAGGACCACAAGGACTACGATTACTTCTTCCGTCTGTGCCCGCTGAACTCCGTCTACGTGGAAGATATGCTGAAGTATCTGCAGGACTCCAAGGAGCAGACTGGCAACGAGATCAAGAAGGTCGCCATCTTCACCGATAAGGCTGCCATCGGTCAGGAGCTGATCCGCTGCGTCAACCTGTTCGCACCCGATTACGGTCTGGATGTTGTGGCCGAGGTGGACTACAGCTCCAACGCGACCGACCTGTCCTCTCAGGTGCTGGCTCTGAAGCAGGCTGATCCCGATGCCATCCTGTGCGACTCTTACATCGGCGACGCTACTCTGTTCGTCCAGACCCTGAAGGAGCAGAACTACAAGCCCAAGATGATCGTTGCCAAGGCAAACGGCTTCACCGATCCTTCCTTCATCCCGAACCTGGGCGCATCCGCAAACGGTGTGGCTTCTGTTGTCGAGTTCAACCCCGACCTGACCAACGGCGTGGAGATCAACGAGGACTTCAAGAAGGTCTACAACGTCAACATGAACGGTCACTCTGCTGAGTCCTACACCGTTGTGTGGCTGTTCAAGACCGCCATCGAGAAGGCTGGCTCCACCGACGGTGCTGCCGTCCGCGACGCTCTGGCAGAGCTGTCCATCGACGGTGCATTCGAGGGCGGCCGCAAGATCGTTCTGCCCTACTCCAAGATCGAGTTCGCTCCCGAGTACGAGATCGGCGGCGCAAAGCACTACCGTGACAACACCTACGCTTCTGTTGCTATCGCACAGGTGCAGGATCAGGAGTGGAAGACTGTCTGGCCTTTCGAGTTCGCTTCCTCCAAGATCCAGGAAGTCACTCTGGGCTGATAAAGTTACCCCGAAGAACACAAAAGGCGAGCCGCTCAATGGGCGGCTCGCCTTTTTGCGTCTTCAGTTGTTTTTGATGTAAGTAAAAATATCCTCCGGCACCGCTGCCAGTGCATCCGCACCGGCAGCGGTCAGTTCTGCGCGGCCCCGGAAGCCCCACAGCGCGCCCATGGCGGGCAGTCCGGCATTGTGTCCGG
>CABQER010000066.1 GCA_902463235.1 uncultured Faecalibacterium sp.
TCATCCACAGCTTTGACAACGCCAAGGGCACCGACGGCAGCATCGCCATCCTGAAGGGCAATCTGGCCCCGGAGGGCAGCGTCATCAAGCACACTGCCTGCCCCAAGAACATGTTCCACGCCACCCTGCGCGCAAAGCCCTTTGACAGCGAGGAAGAGTGCATCAGCGCCGTTCTGAACAAGCGGGTCCAGCCCGGAGATGCCATCTTCATCCGTTACGAAGGCCCCCGCGGCAGCGGCATGCCCGAGATGTTCTACACCGGCGAGGCCATCTGCGCCGACCCCAAGCTGGCTTCCAGCGTAGCCCTCATCACCGACGGCCGCTTCTCCGGCGCAAGCCGCGGCCCGGTCATCGGCCATGTCAGCCCGGAGGCTGCAGTGGGCGGCCCCATCGCTCTGGTGGAAGAGGGCGATCTCATCCGCATCGATGTGCCGAACCGTCAGCTTGCCATCGTGGGCGTGAATGGTGAGGAAAAGACCCCCGAAGAGATGGAGGCTATCCTTGCCCAGCGCCGTGCCAACTGGAAGCCCAAGGCTCCCAAGTACACCAAGGGCCTGCTGAAGCTCTACTCTCAGCACGCTGTCAGCCCCATGAAGGGCGCCTACATGGAGTAAGAGACGCTCCTGTGGAGGCTGGAACGAACTCAAAAATCAACTGCTCAGCGATGCTTTGCTGAACGGTCTGGATAAAGTTACGCCAAAAACAAAAAAGCGGATATTGCTTCGTCTATAAAAACCATTGGAATCCGGTGTCCGTCTGCGGGGACGGCGCTGAAATAAGACCCAAAGCACACAAAACATCAAAAAATGGAGGAAACGTTTATGACAGCTGTTGCAACCCCGGACGCCGCACGGCTCGTGTTCGCCGCGGTGGCGGGCCTGATCCTTTTGCTCATCCTCATCATCAAGTTCAAAGTCCACGCCATGATCTCCATCCTGATCGGTGCGGTGGGCATCGGCCTGATGGCCGGTATGCCCCTGTCTGACATCATCGGCTCGGTCAACGAAGGTATCGGCAACACCTTAAAGGGCATCGCTCTTCTGGTGGGCCTTGGCTCCATGTTCGGTGCCATTCTGGAAGAATCCGGCGGCGCACAGACGCTGGCCGTGACCATGGTGCGCAAGTTCGGCGACGAAAAAGCCGCATGGGCGCTGGGTATCACAGGTCTGGTGGTGGCCATGCCGGTGTTCTTTGATGCCGGTCTGATCATCCTGATCCCGCTGGCCTTCTCTCTGGCAAAGCGCACCAAGCGCTCGGTCCTGTACTATGTCATCCCTCTGCTGGCCGGTCTGGCTGTCGGCCACGCCTTCATCCCTCCCACGCCGGGCCCCGTTCTGGTGGCCAGCATGCTGGGCGTTGATCTGGGCTGGGTCATCCTCATCGGCATCTTCTGCGGTATCTTCGCCATGATCGCTGCCGGTCCCATCTGGGGCTCCATCTGCGGCAAGAAGTATATGATCGAGGTGCCCGAGCACGTTGCACAGCAGGCAGACATCGACGAGAGCAAGCTGCCCAAGTTCGGCACCATCGTGGGCATCATCCTGATCCCGCTGGTCCTCATCATTGCAAACTCTGTGGCAAAAGTGGTGCCCGCTCTGGCTGGCATCCAGCCCGTTCTGGCCTTCCTCGGTGAGCCCTTCATGGCTCTGCTGCTGGCTACCATCGCTGCTATGTATCTGCTGGGCACCCGTCACGGCTATAACAATGCCCAGCTGGAAAAGATCATGACCAAGTCTCTGGAGCCCACCGGTATGATCCTGCTGGTCACTGCCTGCGGCGGCGTGCTGCGCTATATGCTGCAGAACTCCGGTCTGGGCGATGTCATCGGCAACGCCGTGGCAAACGCCAGCCTGCCGCTGGTGCTGGTGGCCTTCATCGTGGCTGCTCTGGTGCGTATCTCGGTGGGTTCCTCTACCGTGGCTATGACTATGGCAGCAGGCATCATCTCCGCCATGCCCGGCATCAGCACACTGAGCCCGCTGTACCTGGCCTGCGTGACCGCTGCCATTGCAGGCGGCTCCACTGTCTGCTCCCACTTCAACGACTCCGGCTTCTGGCTGGTGAAGAGCCTTGTGGGCATGGACGAAAAGACCACCCTCAAGACCTGGACCATCATGGAAACTCTGGTTGGCGGTGTGGGCTTCCTGGTAGCACTCATCATCTCCTTCTTTGCTTGATCATCCTCATCTGCGGGGCTGTGCCTGTACACAGTCTGCGCAATGCTTTGCAAATTCCTGAAAACTCCTCAGCACAGCAGACCCCCGGGCGGTTTACCGCCCGGGGGTCTGCTGCTTTCTGTATTATCTGTATTATAAAAGCGGAAGATCCGGCCCGGAGGCCAGCTGGATGAAGGCGTCCATTTCCCGGGTGCAGCATTTATCCTTGTGGTAGAACATCTGGCGGTACATGGTCAGCCGGAAGTCTGACACCTCCAGAATGCGCAGATCTCCTCTGGACGCAGGCTCGGCCACAGCGAAGCGCGGCAGCAGGGAAATGCCGGAGGAGCGCTCCAGCATCTTGATGATAAAGGAGGTATCGCTGATCTCAAGGCTGGGGGTCAGCTCGATCTGGCGGGAAGCCAGAAACCGGTCAAAGGTGCGGCGGTAGTTGGCGTTGCGTTCGGTGAGGAAGAAGGGCTTGTCCAGAAGCTCTGCCACCCGGTACGGGCCGGGGTGGCCGAGGTCGATGTCCGGGGAGGCCACGAACACCACCTCTTCCGGCACCTCGTTGCACTTGTGCCAGCTGTTGGAGTAGCGCGGCTCGTCCAGAATGCAGATGAGGTCCACCTCGCCGCGCTCCATCTTTTCGATCAGCTCTTCCGGGGAGCCGGTAGTGACCCGAAGGCTGACTTTGGGGTGTTCCACCCGGAACTGATGCATCAGGCCGGGCAGACGGAAAAAGCAGAGAGATTCCAGCGTGCCGATGTGCAGGCAGCCCTCCAGCTCGGCATCCTCGCTCAGGGCGCGGCGGGCGTTGTGGATGGTATCCAGAATGCTGTTGGCGTATTCCAGAAAGCACTGACCCTGTGCGGTCAGGATCACCCGCTTGCCCATGCGGTCGAACAGGCGCACACCCAGCTCTTCTTCCAGCGCCTTGATCTGCACGGTAACGGCAGACTGGGAATAGCCCAGACTTTCCGCTGCCTTGGAAAAGCTCTGGAACTGGGCGGCACGGATCAGGGTGTTCAGCTGGCGCACTTCCATGGCGAAGCTCCTTTGCTATTAAGATTTTTAAACCATAACTTTATTTTTATGAATTTGAATCATGCATATGTCTATGTTAAACTAAATGTGTCAACACGTCAAGTGAAAATTTGACGTTTCGTGAAAGGCTGGCCGTGCGGGCTGCGGCGGAGAGAGCGCTGTCAGGTGCCGCACAAAGGTCAGGATAGGAAAAGGAGGATTTTATTCTTATGGAAAAGAAAAAATTCAAGCTCGGACTGCTGCCGAAGCTGCTCATCGCCATCGTGCTGGGCATCATCATCGGCCAGTTCTTCCCGGTGTGGTTCTGCCGGGTCGTCGTCACGGCATCCAGCATCTTCAGCTCGTTCCTGAAGTTCGTCATCCCGCTGATGATCGTGGCCTACGTCACCATGGGCATTGCCGACCTGAAGAGCGGCGCAGGCAAGCTGCTGCTCATCACGGTGGCTCTGGCCTACGGCTCCACCCTGATCGCAGGCTCGGCATCCTATCTGGTGTCTGCAAACCTGTTCCCCAGCTTCATGAGCGAAGGCGCTCTGGAGCAGATCGCCGCCACGGCTGACAACTCTCTGGCCAGCTACATCTCCATCTCCATCCCTCCGCTGCTGGACACCCTGTCTGCCGTGGTGCTGGCCTTCGTGCTGGGCCTGTGCCTGTCCACCTTGCGCGGCAAGACCATCGGTGATACACTTTATAATGGCATGAAGGACTTCTCCGGCATCATCGATCAGGTGCTGCACAGCGTCATCATCCCGCTGCTGCCCCTGTACGTCTGCGGTACCTTCATCGACATGACCAAGTCCGGCAAGACCTACGCCATTCTGGGCATCCTGTGGAAGGTGTTCCTGGTGGTCATCATCATGCATCTGGTCTGCATCTTCCTGCAGTTCTGCGTTGCAGGCGCTGTGAGCCACAAGAGCCCCTTCAAGATGATCCGCAACCAGATCCCCGGCTACACCACCGCTCTGGGCACCCAGTCCTCTGCAGCCACCATCCCGGTCAACCTGCAGTGCGCTGCGGCTGACGGCGTGAGCGAGCAGATCCGCAACTTCGTGGTGCCTCTGTGCGCCAACATCCACATGGCAGGCTCCATGATCACCATTACCGCCTGCGCAACTGCCGTCTGCCTGATGAACCAGCTGCCCATCAGCCTTGCTACCGTGGTGCCCTTCATCATGACGCTGGGCGTTGCCATGGTGGCTTCTCCCGGTGCTCCCGGCGGCTCCATCATGACCGCTCTGCCCTTCCTGTACATGATCTTTGGCGCTGAGGCCGGTGACCCCAATGGCCCCATCTGCGCCATCATGGTGGCTCTGTATATCACTCAGGATTCCTTCGGCACTGCCTGCAACGTCTCCGGCGACAACGCCATCGGCGTGATCGTGGAGACCATCTACCAGAAGTTCATCAACAAGAGCAGCGCAAGCGTCTGATGCGCGGCGCGGTTCTTGACCTGACAGGAGTGACACCCCATGGCATTTATCAGTGTTTTTGATGTTCTGGGCCCGAACATGATCGGCCCTTCCAGCTCCCACACCGCAGGTGCGGAGATCATCGCCTTTCTGGCACAGAAGATGATCGCCCCGCCGCTGAAGCGGGTGGACTTTACCCTCTACGGTTCCTTTGCCAAGACCTACCACGGCCATGGCACCGACCGCGCCCTGCTGGGCGGCATCATGGGCTTTTCGGCCGATGATACCCGCATCCGGGATTCCTTTGCCATTGCCACCGACCGCGGCCTTGGCTACAGCTTCACCCCCAATGAGGTGGAGACCGACATCCACCCCAACACGGTGGATATCCGCATGGAGAATGCGGCCGGTCAGGTGATGACCGTGCGCGGTGAATCGCTTGGCGGCGGCAAGGTGCGCATTGTGCGGATCAACGGCGTGGAGGTGGACTTTACCGGCGAGTACAATGCTCTCATCGTGGTGCAGAAGGACAAGCCCGGCGTGGTGGCCCACATCACCAAGATCCTCAGCGACCGCAGCGTGAACATCGCGTTCATGCGTCTGTTCCGCGAGGAAAAGGGGCACACGGCTTACACCATCGTGGAGTCGGATGAGCGCCTGCCCGAGGGTGTGGATCAGCTGCTGCTGGCAAACCCGAACATCAACGATGTAATGGTCGTGCAGCCGTAAGGAGGGACGAGCGATGAACATGGATTTCAAGTCCGCCAAGGAGCTGCTGGACCTGTG
>CABQER010000067.1 GCA_902463235.1 uncultured Faecalibacterium sp.
TGTGAAAACGTATTTTGAAAACGACCGCAGTCGTTTTCAAAATACAAATCAAAAATCTATTCCTATAAATATGCCCAGAGCAGCGCGGAGGGCATTTAAAATTGTTTTATCTGTAATTACAGATGATTTGCAAATGCCTGTGCAGTGCAGAAGGCGATCTGCAGGTTGTAGCCGCCGGTATAGGCATCCACATCCAGCACTTCGCCTGCAAAGTAAAGGCCCATCGCCTTTTTGCTCTGCATGGTTTTGGGGTCCACCTCCCGCACGGACACGCCGCCGCTGGTGATCACCGCGTGGGCCAGATCGCCCCGGGCATCAATAGACACCCGCCAGTGCTTCATCAGCTGCACCAGCTCCCTCTTCTGCTCCCGGGTGATCTGGTTTGCCTTGGTAGCCGGGTCGATGCCCCAGCGCGCCACCATCACCGGCTGCATACTGGACGGCAAAAGCTTTACCAGCGCGCCCTGCGCCGCATGGTTTGCCAGCAGGGCAAAATCCCGCGTGATGCGGTCGTAAAGCTGCTCCTCGCTGAGGGCTGGCTTGAGGTCGATCTCCGCATGATACTTGTGTTTTTTCATGTCGCCCAGATGGCTGGATGCGCTCAAAGTCAGCGGGCCGCTGATGCCAAAATGAGTGAACAGCATTTCGCCCTGCTCGTCAAAAATGGCCTTGTTGTCCTCGAACAGGGTCAGGGTGACGTTTTTCAGCGCCAAGCCCATCATCTTTTTGCAGTCCGCGTCATGGCTCACAAGACTGACCAGACTGGGCACCGGCTCGATGAGGGTGTGCCCGGCCTGCTGGGCCAGTTTGTAGCCGTCGCCGGTAGAGCCGGTGGTGGGGTAGCTCACGCCGCCGGTGGCCACCAGCACGGCATCCGCCCGGTACTCCCGGCCGGAGGTGCCCCGCACACCGATGCACCGCAGTGCCGGGCCTGCCTTTTTCTTTTTGGGGTGGCGCGGGTTTTCCGGTGCGGCGGGAGCTGCTTCCGGCTCCGGTGTTACCTCTTCCAGCAGCAGCTTTTTTGCGCCGTCATGGACGATGTCGGCGTCCTGCGCATAGCGCAAAAGAGCCTGCCGGATCTCTTCGGCCTTGTCGGATACCGGGAACACCCGGCGGCCGCGCTCCACCTTCAGCTCCACGCCAAGGCCCTCGAACAGTTCCATGGTCTTTGCCGGTGGAAAGGCCCCCAGCGACGAATACAGAAAGCGCGGGTTGGTGCGCACATGGCGCAGAAACTCCTCTGCCGGGCAGTCGTTGGTCACATTGCAGCGGCCCTTGCCGGTGACAAGGATCTTCTGGCCGGGCTTGTCCATGTGTTCCAGCACCGTCACCTGATGCCCCTGACGTACAGCGGCACCCGCTGCCATCAGTCCTGCCGCGCCTGCACCTACGATCAACACCTTCGCCATCCGTTTTCTCTCCCATCGCCTAATAATACGAGTATATCATACCAGAATCGGCACGCAAAAGCAATGTTCTGCCGTATTTCTACCAATTACAACAGCTGGGCAAGGATGCTGTTCTGCACGATGAGACCCGCCGGGGTCAGGGCAAGGGTGCGGCCGTCAAAGCTTGCATAGCCCGCCCGGACGCAGTTTTGCACAAAGGCCAGCTGTGCGGTGGAAAATTCTTTGCCGTAGAGCTGCTTATAGGCATCCAGCGAGAGACCCCTGCGCAGACGCAGCTGTAAAATAAGGTAGTCCTCTGCGCCGCAGCTGCCGTCCATCACCGGGGCGGCGGCATCGTTCAGGAAAGCGGCGGTGTCCGGCGGGTAGTAGAACCGTCTGCCGCCCATGCAGGAGTGCGCCGCCGGGCCAAGGCCCAGATAGTCGCCGCAGTCCCAGTAGATGAGGTTGTGTCTGCCCTCATAGCCGGGCTTTGCAAAGTTGGAGATCTCGTACTGTTTGTAGCCGTGGTGTTCCAGCTGTTCCACTGCATAAAGGTAAAAATCGGCGGCTTCATCGCCGGTGGGCAGGCCTTCGGGCGGATGTTTACCAAAGGCCGAATCCGGCTCGATCTTCAGCAGATATGCCGAAATATGGGTAGCCCCACCACCCTCGATCAGTTCCAGCGTTTCGTCAAACTCGGCTTCGGTGTAGTGCGGCAGTGCCAGCATGATGTCGCCGCTGATGTTCGTAAACCCTGCGCGCTGCGCGGCGGCAAATGCAGCCCGCGCCTGCTTTGCCGTGTGCGGTCTGCCCAGTGTGCGCAGCTGGGTATCCCGGGCAGACTGCACCCCGAAAGAGATGCGGTTCACGCCCGCCTCCCGGAAGCCTGCAAGGCTTTCTTCCGTCACCGTCTCCGGGTTTGCTTCCAGTGTGATCTCGGCCCCCGGCATCGGCCGGGCCGCATCGATCAGCCGTTTTGCCTGCTCCGGGCGCAGCAGGCTGGGCGTGCCGCCGCCAAAATAAAGGGTGTCCGGCTGCAGAGGTGCTTCCGGCGCAAAGCGGGAAAGCTCCCGCAAAAGAGCCTCCACATAGGCATCCGGCACGCCGCGCTCACCGGGATGGGAATAGAAATCGCAGTATCTGCATTTGGAAAAACAGTACGGAATGTGTAAATAAAGCCCAAGAGACATACAATATCACAGCCTTTTTCATGAAACGTTCATTTCTATGCAGTATACTATATTCCGTAGACCGGAGCAAGAAAAAAGTGTTCCGGCAGAAAGAGACTGGAGGAGTCCCATATGGATTACAATTACAATGGTTACGATCGAGGCTACACGGAGCCTGCCATGACCTCGGCTGACTATATGAACCGCACCTATCGCTGGATGGCGGTAGGCCTGCTCATCACCTTTGCCGCGGCGTTCGTTACAGCCGCTACCCCGCTGCTGTACGTTGTCAACTCGCTGTATCTGGTGTTCACCATCGCAGAGCTGGTGCTGGTGTATGTGCTCAGCTCCCGGGTGCAGAACATGTCGGTGGGCGGTGCAAGAGCCACCTTCTTTGCCTATGCACTGCTCAACGGCATGGTGCTGAGCTACTATTTCCTGGTATTTGATCTGGGCACTCTGGTGCTGGCCTTCCTTGCCACCTCGCTGTACTTCGGCCTGATGGCGGTCTACGGCACTACTACCCACAAGGATCTGTCCGGCTGGGGTCCCAAGCTGATGATGGGCCTGTTCGCGCTCATCATCACCGGCTTTGTGGGCATGCTGTTCGGCATGAGCTTCCTTACCACGGTGCTGTACAGCGCTGTCGGTCTGGTGGTGTTCATGCTGCTGACCGCCTACGACACCCAGAAGCTGAGCCAGATGTTCTCCTACTACGCCTATGACGGTGAGCTGGCCGAGAAGGCTTCCATCTACGGCGCACTGACGTTGTATCTGGACTTCATCAACATCTTCCTGTATGTTGTGCGCCTGCTGGGCATGAACAGCCGCCGCCGCAACTGATTTTTGATCCGCAAAGGCTCTCCCGAAAAGGGAGGGCCTTTTTGTTTGGTAATATCATTTAGAATATCCTCCGCTTCGCTCTGGGTATCAACACAGAAGGCCACAGAGGGAAGATGCATTTTCCGGCTGCGGCCCTTCCCCTGAAAGTGCAGCCCAGCCAGACCCGCAGGTCTGGCTGGGCTGCTATATTACAAAATATCATTTCCTCTAATATGCCCAGAGCAACGCGGAGGGCATTTAAATAAAAGAATGCATAAAACCCGCCCTGCTGTCCCACACTAAGCCCAGAAGCAATGCGTACACAATGCAGCAGATGGGAGTAACGACAATGGAGCAGATCAAAAAATTTTTGCGCAGCAGGGGCTTTACACTGGCACTGCTGGCCTGTCTCGTCGCAGCCGCAGCGGCGGGCGTGTGGGCAGTGCGCACCGTGCGGGATGAACTGAAAAAGAGCTACGACGACCTGACGACCCCGCAGGAAGAACCTGCACCGGAGCCGCAGCTCACCCTTGACCCACAGGAGGACGATGTATGGCAGCAGCCCGTGACCGACGCCGCAGAATCTGCGGCAAATGTACCCAAGCCCGCATCCTCTGCGTCCTCTTCTGGGGCGCAGTCTGGCTCTGGTTTGGTGCACGAACCCTCCGCACTGCAGGGCGCATCCTCGCCTGCCAGCAGTTCAGCTGCGCCTGCCTCCACGCAGCCCGTCTCGGGCAGGGTCTTGAACGCCTACAGCGGCGATGAGCTGGTGTACAGCAGCACCCTTGGCGACTGGCGCACCCACAACGGTGTGGACTACGCCTGTGCGCAGGATGCACAGGTGTGTGCTCCCGCCGCCGGTAAGGTGACCGCCGTGGACACCGATAGCCGCTGGGGCAGTGTGGTGTGCATCGAGGACAGCGCCGGACACCTGTGGCGGGTGTGCGGCACTGCCGACCCCACGGTGCAGACCGGCGATGAAGTGAGTGTGGGCCAGATACTTGGCCGTGCAGGCAGCATTCCCAACGAATGCGCCGAGGAGACGCACATTCATCTGGAAGTACTGCAGGGTGAGCAGTACCTTGACCCGGCAAAGCTGCTGAACTGATGCAGTTTGCTGTATCCCCTGCGTATTTTTCAGTAAAATATTCCAAGCAGCAAAAAATCGGAAAGGCCGTTCTGGTCTTTCCGATTTTTCATTCTATAGGATCGATGCAGGCTCAGGCATTTTCCAGCTCAACCACCGGCCAGCCCAGAAGGCGGATGGCTTCGCGGTCATGGGTAGCCAGCAAGACAGGCTTTTCTCCGCAGCGCTCCCGCAGCAGCGCCGCAGCAGCGGCAAGGGTGTCCGGGTCCATGCCGGTAAAGGGTTCGTCTAACAGCAGCGTATCGCTGGCGGCCCACAAAGCCCGCAGCAGAGCCGTGCGGCGCTTCTGTCCGCCGGAAAGCCGTGCTGCAGGCAGGGCCAGTGCAGCAGCATCCATGCCAAACTGTTGAAAATCTTTTATGATTTGCTCCTTGTATTGTTCTGCACTGCCGGGCAATACCAGCGTCACGTTCTGCACAGCTGTCAGCTGCGGGCAGAGCCGGTCTTCCTGAAACACTGCTGCCACCCGGCCAACGCCCTGTACTATGCCAGAAGTGGGTTCTTCCAGCCCCATGAGGATGCGCAGCAATGTGGTCTTGCCCCAGCCGCTGGGTGCCCACAGCACCGCCGGGCTGTCCACGGCCAAGGTCAGGTCCCGGAACAGCGTTTTCTCCCCGAACTGTTTTGTCAGATGCTCGATGGTCAGCATTGCGGCACCTCCCCGGTCACGGCGCGGGTCACGCAGTCCAGAAGCAGCAGGAACAGCTTTTCAAACCCAGCGCTGAGCAGGATGATCACAAACGTCCATGCGAACAGCTCCCCGGTGGAAAGGGTGATCTTGGCCCGGTAGAGTGCATCGCCGATGCTGCCATTGGGCAG